>NZ_CP068023.1:414500-716500 GCF_016695175.1 Pseudoalteromonas sp. GCY | reverse complement strand
TTGCGCTTCTATGCCTAAAGTAGCTAAATCAATGTCAGCGTTCGTCGTAGTTGAAAACTCAGACACCGGAGAAAAAGACAGCGCTCCCATGCCTTTATCACCGACAAAGGCTAACCTATCCATCGCCGTTAATTGATTAGGCAGGATGCCCCTTTGCCGGAAAATACGATCTTGCAACAGCATGCCCCAGCCATCGGGCAAACAATCTCCAAATACGCCATGTACACCTTGATGCGGCGCTTTAGGTGCGACTTGAACTTGTGTGCTCGACTGCAAAGTAAAAGGTGATAAATTGCCAAACTGCTGCAAATAGCTGTCTGCATACTGAAAAAAAACGCCTTGCCGATTCTGCGCCAAGACCCCTACAGCAACCTGCTCGCCTGAGCTTAACGTACGAGTTACCATGAGTTTTTGAATGGGTTTAAAACTCATCTTTTAGCACCTCATCAATACTCGTGGGTATAGCAGCGCGTTCTTTGCTAGGTTGTGTGAGCTGATAAAGCCTATCCAATGAATCGAGGGTCTGCCATAGCAACAGCAATTGGCGAAATGAAATTTGCCCGGTCAACTCAAACTTCTTAATGGTGGCCGCAGGTACGCAGCTTCGCTCAGCCAATGCAGATCGTGACAATTTTGCCTGCTTTCGTAACTCACGCAAATAAGCCGCATAAGCTTGGCTTACATCGGTATCATCAAGTAAGGTAAAATTCATTCGCAAAGACCAAATGGATACAGTTATATCTATTATAGCGAAATAAAACCAAAAGTGGATACTATCATATCCATTGATGGGTGAGATGCTGAAAGTTCACTCGATAAAGCCCTTCAAAACTTCTATTTTTAAGTCCTAACAGCAGCATAAAAACGGCACTGTTTTTCCGTAGTCATAGCCAAGAAGCACCACTAGGATTTAGTAAAAGCCATAGACAAGTGGTGGGCAGTTTGGTGGGAAAACAGGCATTTTTGAGCGGTTTCTTTTCAGTAAGTTTTTGAGTTTTTAAATGTTTAGATTGCCACCCGAGGGTGGCATTTGTCTGTTACTCTTCTTTGTTTTCGAGTGCTTCTTCTCGGCGTAGATAAGCACCAGCTTCATCACTACTTGCACGCAGTTGATGGTTTTGGTCCACTGCTCTCGTTTGCTGGTTGAGTTGGTACACTTGTGAGGCATTGCCTAAATCACGCTCGCTGGTAATTGCGGCGATGGACTCCCGATCTTTTAAGAAGCTAATCACATCTTTACGGATGTCGCTTAGCTGTGCATCGTCTTTATGCATTTCTAAAATATGTCTTGGGTGCTCTAGGTTTTTCATGCCCGTTGCAGCGAAGGTCGTTGATACAATTCTCGACACCACTATCCAAGGGGTAATACTGCTGCGCACTAGCGTATTTTCAGAGCGTGTGGAATCGTGAATGCCAGTACCTGTTGATATTTTAGACTCAGTAAATGTCCCTTCACACTTAAAATAAACCAGCAGAGATTCAAACTGCATCTCGGCATAGAATACGTGTGCAGCATTGGTTAACATTGACGCAAACGATTTAATCAATAAGCCACTTAGCAGTATATGTGCGGCTACCATCACAACGGCGCTGAATGACGCAATGTTTTCTTCGCTGAAGGCACTAGAAAAATTACTGATATTGGCGCTCGTTACATAGTGGTAAATATCTACTACGGCATAAGCAAAAAAGACGCTTAATCCAAGTGTCACGAGTAGTAGCAAGTTACCGCCAAGTAAGGATAAAAACCTAGAGCGTTCAAATGATTTACCTAAATCTAGGGGTAGAACTTTAGGTTGTACTTCTTGGATCATTTCGCCTTTAAAACCACCTTTACCATCAACTTGTTCTTGCAAGCTGGGATCTAGCTCACGATAAACCCGGTTTGGTACTTCTTTATAACGGCGATTAGCCATTACCAAGTTGTCTAGGTTAATAAATATCTCGTTTGGATGTACTGATTCTTGCCAGTTTTCTCTTAACTCAGACACTTCAACCACTGGGTTTACTTTGTCTAAACGCGCTTTAAGCATAACAGCAATAATGGCGCTACAGCCAAGTGCAAGCACGATAACGCCCGTGAGATAAGCCCAAGTGTGAAGACTAGGTAAGGGCGCAAAAAAGAGCTCAATATCGGCTTTACTTAACTTTCCTTCATCCATGATGTAAGACAAGGTTAAGCCAATCAGGATTGGTAGCACAAAAGAGAGCGAAATCACTTTAGTGAGGGTCGCGCTCCCCAAAGATTCAATGGCATGTTCCGCTTTGCGTGAAATCGGTTTAGCCGCGCTATACCAACATGACAAAATATATATCATCAATAAGGTGCTATAGATTGGAAAAGTAAGCTCCCCAGCATCACCTGCAAAGCCCGAAAGCGATACAAACGCCACCACACCATAAAGCACAAGTGCGGTTAATGTACTCACCCATGCACCAAATAAGCGTTGGCTCATATTTCTGATAGGGTAAGGGAGAAAAAGTAATTTAGGTGCAATGCTGTGAAGCAAACGCGATAAGAAGCCTTTCGGTTCTACAAACGTGCTGTTCTTTCGGCCAATCAACATTTCTTCCAGCGTTTTAGCACGGTAAGCCACATCAGCCTTTTCTTGCTGGGCAGTTGAAGTTTCTGATTTACTGAAGTTATAAGCTAAAGAGGTGGGATGATTACGACCCACAAAAAAGCGCAGCGTTGCATATATTCCTTTTGCAAGAGAAGTGATCCCAAGGCCTAAAATCAACATGCCAAATAGCATGATGATCCAACCCATACCCGCATCGCTCTTAACTGAGCTGGCGGCAATCACCAGTAATGCAATTCCAACAATAGTTTGTATTGCACCGCGAATTGCAGTGATTTTACCTTCCGTTTTAAATGGGTTTTTAAGCCCTAAATCAATAGAGCCATAATCAAAAGCCACTAGCAGCCTCCTTGTATAAACAGTCCAATGTCGGTGGCTAGGGGGTCGTCTAGTTTACGCAGCGTCCAGCAACACCTTTTAATTTCTGCAATACTCTGCACAATAACTTGTTAAGTTGCAACGAGTTTCGTTTGAATTCAAAGAAGTTCCCACTTACTGTTATCAAATCGTCTAACTTCGTTACAATTAGGCGAAATAGACAGAAGATAAAGCCACTCGTTTTCTACCAATTGCTTTACAACAGGGTGTGCTGCCATGATTTGCTCTAGCGCTTCGGTTGGTGCTTGTACAATTACGCTCAAACGTTGTGGGGTATGCATCCATTTTTCACCGTTGTGAACGGATTGCATTGGCAGGCCAATTCGCAAATCTCCGCCATTGCCTTCAAACACCCCAATTCTGCCCCCCACTACATTGTGCAACACCTTGTTACCACTGCCGTATTTGTGAGTATCGGTTACGGAAGCGTTATATTGCATATTGATCCAGTTAGTGACGAGCATTGGGGCGGTTAAAATAGCGGTTAATTGACTAAAGTCTTGGTCTTGCGCAGCGCTGTATTCGTGCAAAAAGACTCGACCTTGCAAGTCAACTCCCTGCGTAACTTGTCTCGGCGCGACCACAAATGCCGCATTGTTGGCAAGGCCCCATTCCGGCCTGACTTGAGACCAATCTTTAGTACGGGCTATAAATTGCTGCTCCAACTGCTGTACGGATAACTCTTTACCAGTTATCGCAAGCGTATGAGCGCGCTCTACTCGAGCCAGATGCGATGCCTGCTTTAACCAGCGGGTTATCTCTGTATCTATTTCACCATAGGGGGTTATTGTTTCAGTGGTTGTATTATGTAGCGCTGCAACAAACCGCGTTTGCGGCGGAATAGCGATGCCTAGCGCGATTAATTCTGCGCGTACCGCTTGGTCGTTAAGAAGTTGCGCGAGTACTTTAACATTCACTTCTCCCGACTGGCCGCCACATGCACCACATTGCAGCCCAGCCTCATGTAAATTATTGGTGGTATGCGCTCCGTGGCCAACCAATAGGACTGTATCAGCAAATTCCGTCAGTCCCATCCCTTTTACTATGCCAGCTGCGAGTTTAGCTTGCTCCAAAATAGAGACTTCGTGTTCACCTTGTTTTAATTGCCACTTCCTTGAATCAATATGGCTATCGACGGGATGCTGAGTTTTTTGTAGTGAAAACACTTTGCTAAATAACTGATAAAAGTAACTCATCCCCATCGACTCCACCATCGAAAATGAAGCCGCAGCGGAGTGAGACCAGCTATGCCAACGGCCAGCTTGCTGGCGTTTTGTAGCTAGGTGCTGGGGTGCGGGCGTTTGTATTGCGGTGATTGGTGCTTTTAATAATCCGGGTAACTGTGGCCGACTAAAACGGCAGTTAATCGCATGATAATCAATCGGTAGGCCAAAAAAGCCAGCATAGCCTAGGGTTTGAATACCTGCGTTTTGAGCTTCTAGCGCGCGGCGGATCACCTCTGAGCGCACATCAATACAAAAAGCCGCTTGTAAGGTCGGTGTAGCTTGCTCACGAGCACCCTCAGATTTTACCTTCTGAGCCTTTAGCTGCCCCACTAAAGTGGCTTGATAACTGAGCTCGAGTGCCCGCTGAAATACCAGTCGCGGCAACAATGCCTTTTTATGCTCAAGCACAATCTCAGCAAGTTGCAGCTTTTGCTTGTTCCAATGGTATTGAATACGGGTAAAGGTCGTTGGATGACGCTCACTTACATAACGCCAAATCACCAGCTCCCACGCCATTCGAATGGCCAATAGCGCACGCATATCGGAAGCCGGATGCTGGGAAAGATCTGCTTGCCAGCGTTCATAAGCCGCCCAAGATGCCCAACCATTAATGTCTAACAGTAGCATGTGCGCATAATCACTCAGCTCATTAAAACCAATCCCTAAGGTGTCGACAGCAAGTGCAATTAAAGATTCAGGAGACGTTGGCAAAGCCTTAAAGTAATCCACTAAACCCGACTCCCCCATGACGATGCTTATTCCCAAATCTCGTGATACGGTTTCATGCCAGTGACGATACAAACAGAGTCTATCTTCACCTTGGGTTTGTTTGAGAATAGGCTGCACCTGCTGATAATGCGCGGCGCAAAATTGGCTAATTTGGTGGCTGATCTCCTCTTGCCATGGCATCTTATGCTCAGAGCGATAACGGTCAAGCAGATCCGCTAATGTATGCCAATGTG
This sequence comes from Pseudoalteromonas sp. GCY, assembly GCF_016695175.1. NCBI lineage: Bacteria > Pseudomonadati > Pseudomonadota > Gammaproteobacteria > Alteromonadales > Pseudoalteromonadaceae > Pseudoalteromonas > Pseudoalteromonas sp. GCY. The sequence goes on along the minus strand of NZ_CP068023.1, from coordinate 711,352 downwards.
GCAACTCGCCGCAGTGACTTTTTTTGAGCCAATTGAGTAGCGCATTGGTGCTGCGTTCCACCGCGTAATGCGCCGCAGATTGCTGCAAGGCTTGCTCTGAAATCGCCTCTTGCTGCCATTTTTCAAGATAAAATGCTACGGGCATCAGCATTCTAACCTGTGCCAATGCACTCATTTTATTGACCACAGCATCAAAAGGCAGATCGCGCATTCCCCAAAATGGATTCACTGCGATCAATTGATCGAGCGGCCAAGTTGGCGCAATGCGTGTTTCAGCGCTCAGGAGTTGTTGCTGTTGCGGCTTGGATAGATGAGTCTGTTTGTTGTCTTGTGTGTCTATCATTACTTCTGCTCCTCGTGCCCTGCAGCATAGCGATGAATGGCTAGGTGTTTCTGCTTTTTAATACTTGGCAAATGGACAGGCCAAAGTAATATGGTTAACCGCGTCATCCACTCGTCTAAATACAGCCCGGCATACAACACCCGAGAGAGTTTTTGCACTGTTACCAGATGTGCGCGGTAATAGAGCAGATAATTTACTACGATGAGTACCACTACTAGGCTGAGCAACCAAATATCAGCACCATCAAGTGCTTGCGCCCTGAGCTCATTTGGTAGCGCGACCACCAAGTGCAATAGCCATTTTTGCGCACTATAGGCTGCCAACAACACAACAGCTGCGGTGATAATTCTAAAATAGCTACTAGGGGCTTGCGCCTCAAAACGCAGCGCTAGCCACACGGTTAAAGCGCCAACCATTAACCCCCAAATACTGATAGGACCTTGATATTCAATTACCACTGCGGCTGCAGTGGTTAGTCCGGTCGCCACGGCAAGTGCAATAAGCCATTGCCACAAAGGCGGCTCAAGTTGGTCGCTCAAGCGACGAGTCAAATCTTCATGGATCCACTGGCTTGAGTTTAAAAATGCGTGAGCCTTGTAGGCTGAATGGGCCAATAAATGCAGCAGCGCTAATTCATATAGTCCCAAAGCACACTCCACTAGCATCAGCCCCATTTGCGCACAGGTTGACCAAGCCAAGCGCACTTTTAAACTGATCCGCGTTGTCATGATAAGCGCGGCCAATAATGTCGTTACTCCTGCCACAATCAAGAGCAGCCATTTCGCAGCTTCTACGCGTAAGATCAAAGGGCCAAACACCATCACCAAAAAACCACCCAGATTAATGATCCCGGCATGCAGCAGAGCACTTACCGGTGTGGGTGATTCAACCACTTGCATCAACCAGCCATGCACTGGCAGTTGCGCGCACTTTATCAGCGCCACAATTGCAAGTAAGCCAGCTGCTGATTGCTCTAGTACAGTCAGTGTCGTTGAGTGAGTTAAGTAATAGTCGGTGATGTCATTAAGCTGGAGCATGCCAGTGCTGAGGTAGATACAAATAAAAGCCCCCAGCAATGCACTTTCTGCCAAGCGTGCCAAAATAAACTTTTTGTGTGCGGCCAATGCCGCTCTCGGGCGGTTAGGATAAAACAGCAGTAGACGATGCAGGCTCAAACTAATACCGACCCAAGCCAACCAAAATAGGATTAGGTGATTACTGAGCACCACTATAGTCACACTCAGTAATGTCGTGAGTAGATAGCGAAAATAACGGCCTCGGTGTTTTTCACCATGTAAATAATGAATGGAGTAACGCAGTAATATAAAGCTCATAAAGCCAATCAATGACATCACGCTAAGCCGTAAAAAGTTTATTTCAAACAGGCTACTGGCAATATCACCTTGCGTCGCCCAACTCCCCCAGCCAAGAGCGATACAAATTGCCACTCCGATGGCAAAACCGTTCGCGATACGAAACAACCCAGCGTTACGACGAGACGCTTTGCTCATGAAAGACGCAGCAATCAAAAAGTGTAATAGCAACAACACCACTAAGATATTAATCATCACTTTCTATGCTTCTCACCTAAGTCTTGAATTAAGTCATTATTCCAACCTTTTTAATTTAATAAAAATAGATATAATTTAACTATTCGTTCTGTTTTACTTATACATAGATGAGCCGACTTAATTATCACCATCTTTACTACTTTTGGCAGGTCGCCAAGCTCGGAAACCTGACGCAAGCAGCTAAAGAATTACATGTTTCGCAGTCTGCGCTCTCGGCGCAAATCAAACAGCTGGAACATAATGTCGGAGTATCGCTATTTGAGCGCGTAGGCCGCAGCTTAATGCTTACCGATCAGGGTAAAAAGGTGCTGAGCTATGCCGATGATATTTTTACCACGGGGCAAGAGCTCGAAGCCTTGCTAAGCAAAGGCGTACAGTCAACCACCCATGTGACTATTGGGGTGTTGACCACGTTATCACGTAACTTTGTAGAAGCTTTTATTAGTCCTTTAATGCGGCGTAGCGATGTGCAATTTAAGTTAAAGTCAGGCAGTATTTCAGAGCTACTCAACGGCTTAACCAATTATGAGCTGGATTTAGTGCTTACCAACCGAACAATAAACCTAGATACTTCAGATCCCTATTGGCAGTGCCAATTAGTAGCCAAGCAACCGCTGGCGATCATTGGTCCGCCTGCCCTCAAGCCAAGCACGCCATTTCCACAAGGCTTTGAAAAAACACGCTGGATCTTGCCACCTGCCAACTCAGATTTACGCACCGCATTTAATGCGCTGTGCGCTCAGTATCAGTATTTCCCCAACATTTTGGCAGAGGTCGACGATATGGCGATGATGCGACTACTGGCACGAGATAGTGGCGCGGTAGCCGTTTTACCTGCCGTAGTAGTAAAAGACGAAATAGCCCAAGGGGTGCTACAGCAATATCAGGAACTACCTAATATTTATGAGTATTTTTATGCGATTTCAACACAGAAAAAGGTTGTTCCTGAAGCAATTAAAATCCTGCTGCAAGAAGCGCGTGATAAGCCCGCACATTTTTAAGCACGCTGATTTTTATTCACCTGAAAGTATTAGAAAATCACGATTTATTTCTGTTTTTTAACTTAACCCATATTAACGTAAGAAAATTGGCCTAAGCACTTGACCAATTGATGTTTATTTAGCAAGCTGAAACTATAGGATAAAAATTCGACGAGGCAGTTATCGTGTTCAAGCTTGCGCACAATGGCAATATCTTAATGGATGTGAAGTCTGCTTCACCGCCGAGTGCTGCGTTTGTGATTGAAGCCCTTGAAAAGTCGCAATTTGCCGACTGCGAAATTGATCACGACTCGATTAATGCCTTCTTCCAAAGCGACTTTCCAGAGAGCCAAATTGTCGTTGCTAAACAACATGATGCCGAATTTAAAGTCACCTTAAGTGACGATAAAATGCAAGCCTTTGCGCAACTTAAAACGGCTCGTGGTGGTAAAGCGGTATCATTAGAAGAAGCAAAAAAAGCCATTGTTAAAGCAGGCGTCAGCCGTGGTTATAAACAAGCTTACCTAGAAAATATCCTGCGCAAACAATTTGAACTTCCACCTGGTGAAGAGGCATCTGGGTTAATCGCCCAAGGCCGACCACCACAAGACGGTCAGTCGGCAAAATTACTGCCGCATGTACAAACTTTAAAAGAGAGACTCAAGCAGCCAAGAATGCGTGAAGATGGCACTGTTGATATGCGTGATTTTGGCAAGCTTGCAAGCGTGGCACCGGGTGATTTACTGGTGACTCAAAAGCCCGCAACACCAGGTAAAGAAGGCTTTACGGTTAGCGGAGAGAGTATTGAAGCAAAACCCGGCGACTCGTTTCAGCTTATGGCAGGTGAAGGCACCGAGATCAACCCTAACAACCCACTAGAGCTTATCGCAACTATCGCAGGTTGCCCCTCAGATATCGCCAACGGTATGCGCGTGGATGACGTATTTACGATTGCCGACGTCACAGTAAAAAGTGGCCATGTCGACTTTAATGGCAGCGTCATAGTCACCCATAATGTGGAGCCGGGTATGCACGTAACCGCACAAGGCGATATCACAGTGCTCGGCACAGTGGAATCTGGGGAACTTATCGCTGGTGGTCATATTGAGGTGCGAGGTGGCGTTATCGGCCATGTCGACCATCAAAATAATGAGCAAGGCTTAACCTGCAAACTTATCGCCAAGGGCAATATTGAGATTGCCCATGGACAATATACTTACCTTGAAGGCGATAACATTATTATCAATAAGCAAAGTAACCACTGCGATATTAAAGCGCAAAAGCTGATACAAGTTGGCACTGGCGATCATCCAAATGGCAAGTTGATAGGTGGCTCAATCATAGATGCGCAAATGGTGGTTGCGGGAGAGATTGGCAGTGAGTCTGGTGCTAAGATGATGATTTATCTGGCACGCAAAGGTCTTAAAATCACCCAAGAAACCGATACCCTCTTCAAAGAAGTTGCCGCTACCAATGATTCTTTAGATCAACTACAGCAAGCGATTGAAAAAGCAGAGTTAGTAAAAGACGCCGCTAAAAAGCAACAACTCAAAACTAAAATTGGCGCAACACAAATGCACTACTGCCAACAAGCCGAGCACCTTGAGCAAAAACTCAGCCAGCTTGATCACGACTTACACGATCTACTCGAGAACACTAAGCTTGCAGCAAATAAAGCGCTTCATTCAGGGGTTGAAATCCATATCTTTGACCGCGTGTATAAAACAACCCGCAGTTATCCCCCTTGCTCTGCAACGCTGCAAGAAAACCAAGTTAAGATAGACTTTAAAACCGCAGGTTCCTAGCCTGCACTTTGCTCTAACGCTGACACTTAGAGCAATACACGGTGCTGCGTTGTCCTAAACGTATCTCTTTTAATGGTGTTTCGCAGCTTACGCAAGGTTCACCTTTTCGACCATACACCAGCAACTCTTGGGCAAAATAGCCCGGTTTACCATCACTTTGAGCAAAGTCTTTAAGTGTCGTTCCCCCTTGTTTGATAGCTGCACTTAAGGTTTTCTTGATGATCGGCGTCAGTAATTGGTAGCGTTTAAGTGAAATTTTACCTGCTTCTTTTTTGGGGTGGATCCCCGCTTTAAACAAAGATTCATTGGCATAAATATTACCCACACCAACCACCACATGATTATCCATAACAAATTGTTTAATCGGCTGCTTTTTGCCTCTGCTTTTTTCAAATAAATACTCTGCAGTAAACAGATCGGTCAACGGCTCAGGACCTAGCTTTTCAAAAACGCTATGATCTTCGCCTGCACCTTGCCATAAAAAGGCACCAAAGCGACGCGGGTCGTTCAATCTGAGCGACTTACCTGAGGCCAGAATGATCTCCACATGATCATGCTTTTTTAGTGGCTCTTTGCTATCAACAACACGTAAGTTTCCTGACATCCCCAAATGCAAAATCGCAGTGCCATGCTTGGATTCGATAAGCAAATATTTTGCCCGTCGTTTAACCGCAAGCACCTTCTCACCTTCAAGCAATTGTACTTCCTCTGGTACAGGCCATCTTAGCTTGTCATTGTGTACTTTTACGCTTTGGATAATATGTTGCTCTAAATACGGTTGAATGCCTAAACGGCTCACTTCGACTTCTGGTAACTCAGGCATAATTCACTCTATTACTGTGTGGTTTGTGATACTACAATTCTATGGGTAGAAATAATGCTTTGGCTTGCACGCTATCAAGCTCAAACCAACGCTGTTGTTGTTTATCAAATAATACAAAGCCATTATCGCTAGGATACAGCTGGTAGCTAAGGGGAAGCTCTTGAGTTGCCAGCCAAAACTGCGCAGCGCTCAGCGCGGGATCCAACTGTTTTGGCGCCTCAACAACCAATAGCTGTAAACTTTGCCACTTGGCAACAAGCGCACGTAAGGCATCTTCACTAAAGCTCTGGTTTGAGCCTTGCGGTAACTCAATACGCCAGCTCGTGCCAATGCGTTCAATTTTATAGCCAGGAAATGCCACGGTTAAGACAAAGCTTTGCTCTGGCAGCACAGCTTGTATCTTTGCTTTGTCGTCACTGGGATTCAATTTATAGTGAAGGCCGTTGAGAAAAAAGATCATCAGTAACATGGAAAAGATCACCACGTTATTCCACGCCTTACGGCTCATTTGAATCATACACATCTCCTAAGCGTTTGAGCGGTTAGTGTATAATACTAATTTACATTTATACATGCTCAATTAGCCCTTGCTCGCCGAGGCTATTTCGCCTAATTCAACAATCTGTCGTTACCGTCCCCTATCTACGCCAAATTGCGCATTTACACTATTTAAATGACAAGTTATTTTGCTAGAATGTGGGCAAAATTTTAAGGAGTTCCGTCAATGGCAATGTATGTAGTGGGTCATAAGATCCCTGATTCAGATTCAATCTGCGGTGCAATCGCACTTGCTTATTTAAAAAACCAAATTGGTGAAGAAGCAATCCCTACACGTTTGGGTGAAGTCTCACCGGAGACTCAGTTTATTCTTGACCGTTTTGGTTTTGAAGCACCAGAGCTTAAGATGAGCTATGCTGGCGAAGATGTGTATATCGTTGACCACACTGAAAAAACACAAGCACCAGACGACATTGATAAAGCAACTGTGGTTGGCGTAGTTGATCACCACAAACTAGGCGACCTTACAACTTCAACACCACTTGAGTGTTGGATCCGCCCAGTGGGCTGTAGTAACACGATTATTAAAATGATGTACGACTTCTACGATGTAGAAATCCCAGCAAACATTGCTGGCATCATGATGTGTGCAATCCTAAGCGACACAGTCATCTTCAAATCACCAACTTGTACCACTGCGGATATCAAATGTGTTGAAGCACTGGCCGAAATCGCGGGTGTTGATGATGCTAAAGAGCTTGGCATGGAAATGTTCAAGGTGAAATCAGCAGTTGAAGGCACACCAATTCGTGACCTAGTCATGCGTGATTTCAAAGACTTTAACATGAATGGCAACCTTGTTGGTATTGGCCAGCTTGAAGTGGTTGACCTTGCTGTATTTGATAAGATCAAAGATGAGCTACATGCCGATATCGCGAAATTAAAAGAAGAAGGTAATCGCCACAGTGTGATGCTACTACTTACTGATATCATGAAAGAAGGCTCACAAATGCTGATCGCTTCTGATGATGAAGCGATCATCGCAAAAGCATACGACGTTGAGCCTGAAGCAAGCAAAGTATGGTTGGACGGTGTACTGAGCCGTAAAAAGCAAGTTGTACCACCATTGCAAGACGCATTTGCTGGTTAATACTGCTCGCCGAGGCGAAAGTCTCGGCTGCTTTTATGCTGCACCTCACTCCGGGTATATTCGCCTCCTTTGTCAAAGACTTGAATGCCGCGCGCCATTCACATCACCTTATTCAAATCAACCTGCCCTTGAGCGACTGTATCGCGAAAATCGGTGACAAGACGCTATTTGGCCCAAGCGTAATTGCTAGTGGCGTAGAACATAGCTTAAAAATGACCTCAGGCTGGGTGATATTAGTCGAGCCAAAAAGCGTGTATGGCAAGCAACTCCAGAGCAACAGCTGCGCAGCAATCAAGATAAATACTGCACCAAAGAGCAATGCCAAGCTTGCCGAGTTAATACACACTGTAGGACTTACCAAACTCCCAACGACGGATTTAGATCCACGAATTGGCCGTGTATTGGCGCAATTAGATGCTTGTTTTAACGCACAAACTTGCCTTAAACCCAGTCACTTCAGCGCAAATACGATTGCCGAGTCACTTTATCTCTCACCAAGTCGCTTTTTACATCTTTTCACCGAGCAAGTGGGGATAGCATGGCGACCTTATGTGCTGTGGCGCAGGCTGATCTGTTCAGTTGTCGCCATACAACAAGGCAACAACCTTACACAAGCAGCCATGCTCGCAGGGTTTGCAGATAGTGCTCATTTGAGCCGTACATTTAAACGGCAGTTTGGCATTACACCGACTGAGGCGTTAAAAACACAAAGCGCTATAAACTAAGCCGTTTGTTTATTACCTCGTTTATAAGCTTCACCAATCAACTTGACCATAGGTAGCGACGATATGGTTAATACGACGAGAAAAATAATCGAATGAACAATCATCTCATCGACCGTATAGCCAATACGAAACTGAATAAATGCTTGGATCTGAATGTAAACATTGGCAGCAATAAATAGTGCTAATGACACGCTCCAAAACCACACATCTGTGATAGGACGCTTGCCATAAGCGACGCAAAAGGCACCAAATACATTTAAGAGATCTGCGACCAATAACACAATCCCAGTAAACACGCTCGATTCTATTGCTAAATGATCCGGCAGCGTAAATGCATCATAGATTGAGGCAATAAACGTCAGTAGTAAGAAATAAAATAAGACTTTCCATTTCATGCAAGTTACCACCAATAACCGTAAGGAATTTCATCAGGATCTTTGGGGAGTCTTCTCCATGCTTCCTCATTTTCCACGTAATATCTTATGAAATTTCTACGCACTGCTCCTACAGGTGCCAATGCAGCAATCATGTTAAGCAATGCTTTAAATTCCTTAGAGCTCCTGCCCGACTGCCCAAATACTATTTTGAGTGTTGGCTGTAGCTTCTTGTATGTTTTGTTGGCTTCGGCTTTGTCCTTATACATACTTCTATAGAGGAAATCTCCAACCCCAACAGCTTTGTATACCTTACCAAAGAATTTTATTACTTTTTGCATAGGTTCCTTCCCTAAATAAAAAACCCTAACAACTTAACGAAATATAAATTAACAAATAATGAACTTAGCCAGTTTATTCAAGCTTAGTTACCTAAGTTGCATCACACTGCTACCAAAATAGGAGCATAACCATGAAGCAATTTTTAGTAACTACCCCTTTAGTTGATTATCAACATTCAGAGATCCAAAGCTTAATAGACGTAAAAGGTTGGCAGCAACTTGACGCCATCACGGCAGCGGAGCAAATCTATAACTTCGTCAAAGACGACATCGAATTTGGTTATAGTGAGACAGATACACTAACTGCAAGCCAAGTGCTTAAGCAAGGTTATGGCCAGTGCAATACCAAAGGAACATTACTGGTTGCACTGCTAAGGGCTTGTGATATTCCAACACGGGTTCATGGGTTTGAGATAGCCAACGATCTTAAGCAAGGGTTAATTCCTACCCTACTGACATGGTTTGCCCCAAAAAGTATTATCCATAGTTGGGTTGAGGTTTATCTAGAGGAGCACTGGGTAGAGCTTGAAGGTTACATAATAGATGACGGCTACCTTAAACAGGTTCAGCAACAGTTCTCGAAGGCAGAAGGCTTTACGGGATTTGGTATTTCCACTCCCTGTTTACAGCAACCCGACAATCGTTTTTCGTTAAATGGTGCATATATTCAAAGGCAAAGTATTACACGTGATTTAGGGTTTTATACAAATCCAGATGCGCTGTATCAACAACACAAAAATCTAACTGGCATCAAGCAATGGCTCTATGCACACTGCTTTAGACATTGGATAAACCAAAGGGTAAAGCGCGTCAGAGCCGGGCGCTTCAACTAACTTGAGCGTGTGATAGCAACTTGGCAATGATTGTGGTTGGTATATTCAACACCACCTTACTGCGCGGGGATCACGCAGTTGCGGCCTGCAGCTTTGGCTTGATACACCGCGTGATCAACGGCTTTTAACGAATGACCAAAAGGCAAATTGGTATTGACTTCAGCAACCCCAAAGCTTGATGTAATGGTGATCTCCCCTGATGGTGTGGAGATAACCGATTGTTCTATTTCTTGTCGCAGGCGCTCGGCAATCACCATCGCTGAATTTACCGGTGTGTTAGGTAACAGCACAATAAACTCTTCCCCCCCTAAGCGACACATACAATCTTCTAACCTCAAGGTATTTACACAGATCTCGGCAAAGCTTTTTAACACTAAATCACCGGTTTCATGGCCGTGATTATCGTTGATTTTTTTAAAGTGATCTATGTCTAGCATCATCATACTAAATGGATGATCAAAGCGTGCATGACGACTGATCTCACGGTTCGCGTTATCCATTAAAAAACGTCGATTACTCAATCCAGTAAGTGGATCTTTAAACGCCATGTCAGTGAGTTGAAGCTGTAACTGCCATAACTCTTTAACCAGTAATCGGCGACTACAGCAGTCCGCAATCATTTCTGCAAAAGCAATTTCATCTTTGTGCCACGTACGTACGCCATTATTCCCCTCACAGCACACTACTCCGTGAGGAATACCATTTTTAAAGATCACCGTATCTAACATGGTCACTATGTGGTTTGAGGTTAAATAACATTCTTTAAATTCAGACGTTCTGGGGTCAGCGGCAGCGTCGTTCGCATCTATCGATTGACCACTGTTGATTGCTGAAAAATAAGCGGGAAAGTTTTCATACGTTAAGGCTGGCAATTGCACAGGTAACTCGTCACCCTGCCAATCTGTATTAGCAACATTGATAAGCTCAGAAGGTTTGTCAAGATCGTCAAACAACCAAACAGAAACTCGCGTGACGTCTAAGGTAAGCTTACCTTCATCAAGTAAATCAATCAGGAAGCTTTGAAATGTTCCCGATACATCAAGCTCTTGCGAGCTGAGCCGCCGAAGCCTCTGAGTGACATTGCTAAAGTTCTTCAACATAATACGAAGATTTTATTCTTTTCTGCAAGCATAACGCGCCTTAATTTTTAAGCATAGTATTAAATACTAGAATTAACCTATGTTTAGGAATATTTTCACACGATTATGTAAGAAATAAGAATATAAGTAGAGCAATCCAAAAAGGGGTAATGCTAAAAGGTAATAAACCTGAGCTTATTAAAGTGGCGCGAAGCCACTTTAATAGTTGGTCATTTAATATATTTTGCGAGGTATTTTTTAAATACGGGATCTGACATTGCCAATTGGCGTTGCTCATCCATGATTTCTTTAAGCAAAGACTCTGATGTCAGAGGGTTGGCCAAAACCACTCGGAATACCACCGTGGGTTGGCGATCATATTGCTCTGGTGTTAAGCGTGTTCGAGAAACAAAAGAGCGGCCTGCTTCACGCTGACGCTTTTGCATGCTCGCAGTAAAACGGTTGAGTGCAGCATAAATATCTATCTTCTCTTGTTCATCCGCTTGTGCGATTGCCGCTTTTATTTGCTCAGGCACATAGCGGTAAGTCAGCAAACATAGCTCAGGTTCAGAGATCAGCTCAAAATCAGGGGTTTGTTTAATTAGTTCAGCAAAATACCGCGCCTTTTCAATCCCTTTATCAATGAGCATCTCATAGCCTTGACGACCAATGACTCGCAGACATGCGTGCACTAACATCGCCATACCAGGACGGCTCCCCTCTAAAGTATGACTACCCAGATCTTTAGAGCCTTTCCGTAAGATGTATTCGGCGTGATGTTCAATTGCATCAGATGCTGCGGGGTCTTTAAATAGCACCATACCCGCCCCCATAGGCACATACATTTGCTTGTGCGCATCTATGGTTATTGAATCTGCTCGCTCCACCCCTTTAAGAAGGTGGCGATTGTTATTCGATAGTAGTGTTGCTCCACCCCAAGCGGCGTCGACATGAAAGTGGCAATTGAGCTCTTCGGCTAAATCAGCCATCTCTTCTAACGGGTCAATATTACCCGTTTCGGTTGTCCCTGCAACACCAACTAAAGCCAGTACTTTAATCCCTTGCGCTTCAAGCTCATGAGCTTTAGTTCGCATGGCATCAACATCCACCTTATTGTTGCCAGCTGTTTTGATTGAAATGAAGTTATCGCGGCCAATGCCTAGCACATCTGCGGCCTTACCTAGTGAATAATGGCCTCTTTCAGAAACCAAGACCGCTAAGCCTCGGTAGCCATAATGTAGCATTGCAGCCACAATACCCGATGCACCAATGCCTTTAAATTCACCATCCGCTTTTAGTAAGCGGTTTCTTGCAATCCAAAGCGCGGTTATATTGGCAATTGTGCCACCAGAACAAAAAGCACCAAGTGACGTTTTTGCGCTGTGCATCCACTTATCGTAGAAAGCATCATCGCTGCCATAAACCAAGTGATGCATCATTCCCAACACTTGACGTTCAAGTGGAGTAAAGGCTTTTGACGTTTCAATTTTGACTAGGTTCTGATTGAGTCCCACCATCAACTTCGACAGAGGCAACACGAAATGCGGTAAAGCTGAGGTCATATGCCCGATAAAACTTGGTGCCGCGGTATGCACTGAGTGGGCAACTAATTGCTCCATGATATCTTGCGCATAGTCTGAGACAAACATCGGCACTTCAGGGATCACTGCCGACTGAAAGTCTTTTTCAACTTCGTGCAGTGGCTTTTCGATTGCCGCAATATTCTCATTTAAAAAGCCAGCCAAATTGCTCGAGATTTCTTGCTCGATTCTGCTTAAAGTTGAATCAGGCGCCTCAGGCACGGTAAATATACGCATTAAGCTTTCTTCAGACGCAACGGCGCAACGCTTTGGACCCATCAATACTACCTAAACATCAAACGGTGCAGTAGCCTACCTACCCATTTTATAAATTGAGTAGATACAAATTGCACAAGAGATTGTGATACATGAAATGGCTAACTTTACTGTAAAGAAAGGGAATTGTCTTCTATTGTCTAGTTAAAATTCATGAAACATTGACAATTTTATGAAAACCCAGCGAAAGTTCAGTGAAAAATCCCTCCGTATTCTGACGTTTCTATTTTACATTCTCGTCAAAAATAAGGTATAAAATGGGGACATAAACCCAGCAAAACGGTATATTGCCGACTTGCCCGCAACAATACATTTTATTGATCATTGGAGAAAAAGTTTTTTGCTTTATTTCTTCTCAAGTCGCCAATTTATGTTGTATTGTTTATATTATGTAACAAAATAGCCACCACGCTTACGCCAGTTAGGTATTTTATCGTTGTTAGATAACGATATTGTGGATAAAGGATTATCATGAATACTCGGAGTATCGCTCAACCACTCAAAGCTAAATCTAAGCAGCCTACGGCAAAAGCGACTCAGCTTTTAGGGCCCACAAGTTACACTTCCCGACTCCCAGTTGCTTGGCTCGTTTTAGCCTCTTTTATCTTTTTAGCTGCCCTATCGATTTATGTTATCGCCAACTATTATGATACGCGCCGCGATATCATGGCAAGGATCGACGCCCAGCTAATCAATGCTGCCACCAGCGCCAACGTCATTGTAGGCAAAAAATATCACGAGTCACCAGAGCAAATAACCCCTGCCGAATTTAAGCAAAAAAGTCATGCCCTCACCGAACTTGCCCGTGCTCTAAATGTTGAATACGTCTACACCATGGTGCTTAAGCCGCCTTATGTGCACTTTACCGCGTCCAGTTACACCCGAGAAGATCTTAAACTCAACCGACTTACACGTTATCAAGATGTTTATTCAGAGGCCTCAATTACCCTAAAAAGCGCCTTTCATTCTACCGAACCTGTATTTGAAATAGCCAAAGACAAATGGGGTCACTTTAAAAGTGTGTTTATTCCTTTTGTGCTACCCGATGGCACTACTTATATAGCAGGTGCTGACTTAACCATTCACGATTTAGAAAGTCGGTTACAAGAAAGCGTGATGGATGCCGCCATTGACGCTAGCTTCTTTTTTGTGATGTTTTTGGTCGTCGTGAGCTTGTACTTTATGTACTACAAGAAGACTTTAACAACGGATAGTCGCACCGGATTTGGCAACCGAATCGCCCTTGAGCAAGCACTTAAATATTCTAAATCGCAACACCTATGCTTAAGCGTGGTGTGGGTGAAAGAGCTTGAGGATATCATTAGCTTCTATGGCACGGAAGTCGGCGATAACGTTATGGCTAAAGTCATGAGCTACTTTGGCGAGTTTACTCATCCGTTTGAGGTTTATCGCCTTACCACCTCTAAAATTGCGCTAGTTACCAGCATCGAAAATGGTGAGCATTATTTGGCGAACTTAACCGAGTCATTCCCTTGTGCAAAACCCATATACGACGCGCCGCATTTATACGTTAATTTGTGTGCGGGTGTTGCTAAAGGCAATTGCGCGCTGTTACTTGAAAATGCCTTTCTCGCGCTACGTCAGGCTCAACAGCAAAATACCCAAGTGTGTTATTTTGATTCTCAGCTGCAACTGAATCCTCAACAACAATCAAAAAATCTCCACCTCACCCGTTTACTGCAAAGCGCGTGTGAATCAGACCGCATCATTCCTTTCTTTACGCCGCGTAAAGCTTGTCACGACCATGCTGACATTCAGTATCACTGCACGGCACGCGTCCTTAACGAGCGCGGCGCTATCATCGATGCTGAACATTTTTACCCAGTGATGAAGCAACCAAAACTCCGCGCCCAAATTAGCATGAAGCTACTTGAGTTATGCGTCACCCGGTTTCGTAAATCAAACCATGCTTGGAGCATGCAATTGAGCCACAGTGAAATCGCGGATGCGGAATATTTTGAATATATCAGCCAGATCCTACGCCGTTACCCGCAGCCTCAGCTCATCACATTTGAGTTTAATGAAACGGATGTACTCAAAAACTTTAGCGATATGAGCTTAATGATGCAGTCGTTAAAAGCAAAAGGTGCAAATGTTGCGGTAACGGGTGTGAATAGCGGTTTTCTTACCATCAACCGGATCTTAAAACTCCCACTGGATGCCATTTGTTTAGAAGCCAGTATTTGTGAAAACTTGGATGAAGATGAGATGCTGCTGAGCTCCATTGAATATCTTGCAAGTCATTGCAATGCCAAGCGGATCGACTTGATTGTACCCTGTGTTGCCACCAGTAAACAGGCAAAACAACTGGAAGCTGCAGGCGTTGCAAGATTAGAAGGGAGTTGGATAGGCAAAGCAAGCGGCCATCTTTAAGCCGCTTATACCAACCTGAAGTGCCGGATTAAATTAAAGTGTTACGACTAAGCGGGTACTTGATTGACCACTTGCCCAATACTTACGCTCAAAGGGCGTAATAGCCTCATCACTTTCATAGGCTTCCACTTCAACATCAACGCCGCTAAGCGCCAAAGCTCTGGCAAACTCTTTTACATAAATATCCCAATTACTGCGCAGCTCCAACTTGCCGCCTAGCTTCACGATAAAAGGGAACACCGCGCTACCATGCCAGCGTCTTTGAATGTGTTTAGCTTTCGGCCACGGATTAGGATACAGTAAATAATGGTGAGTTGGCTGCCAATCGGCTTCCAGCGCTAATCGCCAAAAGTCATTGAGATCGGCTTGCACCAAAATATATTGGCCTTGCTCCGTTTGTTTATATTCAACATCGTGTTTATCTAGTCGATGCGCAGACTTGTCGATGCCAATTACCAACGCATCAGGGTGTCGCTTCGCCAAATTTGCAGTACTTTCACCAACACCACAGCATGAGTCCAAAATAATTGGTCCATTAAAGGCCTGCACTCGTGCATTAACCTCATCAAAAGCATTTTGTGTATGTGCCGCAATGGGCTTTTTAAACTCAGCGGTTAGATGCTTAGTAACGATTTCATCGAGCTTTTCATGTAGCCCTTGTTGATTAGTGGTGATACTACGAGAGTTTGCTTCTGTCATAACCAGTCATTATTAAGGGGGAATGGTAAGGATTTTACCTGAAATAACGCAAGAGCGCTGCAATTGATGACAACGCTCATTTTTCCAAATTAACGCTATTTACGTTAGTGTCTTAGTCCAACACCGCGTTTAATTAAGTGCAGTGACAACCAAAATAGACCACATATAAATACACCTAATACCGTAAAGGCGACGCCAATATCAACATCCGAGACACCTAAAAAGCCAAAACGGAAGGCATTTACCATATAAATGATTGGATTTACCTGCGACACACCCTGCCAAAACTCTGGTAGCAATGTGATTGAGTAAAATACGCCACCAAGGTAAGTCAGGGGTGTCAGTACAAAAGTCGGAATAATACTAATATCGTCGAAACTGTTGGCAAACACCGCATTGATCAAACCGCCTAATGCAAACACGGCTGACGTTAAAATAACCGTAATAACGATAACCGCTAGATTGTGAATTTGAATATCCACAAAAAACAGACTGACGATAGTAACAATAAGCCCAACGAGCATACCTCGCGCCATACCACCGCCCATATAGCCAAGTACAATAATATAGTTAGGCACAGGTGCAACGAGTAGTTCTTCAATGCTCTTTTGAAACTTGGTGGAATAAAAACTCGAAGCAACGTTAGAGTAGGAGTTGGTGATCACCGACATCATGATTAAGCCAGGTACAATAAACTCCATGTAGCTAAAGCCACCCATATCACCAATGCGCGAGCCGATTAAACTACCGAAGATCACAAAATAAAGTGTCATGGTGATCGCTGGCGGTACTAAGGTTTGCACCCAAATACGCAAAAAACGAATACACTCTTTTATCCAAATACTTTTTAACGCGACGCCATATTTCAACACGATTATGCCCCTCTCCCCTGCTCCAGTAAGCCAACAAACAACTCTTCTAAGCGGTTAGCTTTGTTACGCATACTTAATACTTGATTACCTTGCTCTGTGAGTTGTGTGAATACCCCATTGAGCCCTTGCGACTTAGCTACCTCTACCTCAATAGTATGGTCATCGACGGTGGTAAATTGGTAGCCATCGAGTGCCACTGGCTGCATGGGTGGCTTTAGATCAAGTACAAACGTTTCTTTGTCTAACTTTGCGAGTAATGCCTTGATGGTCGTATGCTCAACAATCGTGCCTTTATCGATAATCGCAATATTACGGCACAACAGCTCAGCTTCTTCTAAGTAATGCGTTGTGAGAATAATCGTTACGCCTTGCTTATTAATTTCACGCAAAAAATCCCACATAGAACGGCGTAGTTCTATATCCACACCAGCCGTGGGTTCATCCAAAATAAGAAGCTTAGGCTCATGCATCAATGCTCTTGCAATCATCAAGCGCCGTTTCATACCGCCGGATAACGTTCGAGCTTGCTTGTCTTTTTTATCAAATAGTCCTAGCTGCTTGAGATATTTCTCGGCTCGCTGATGGGCAACGTCTCTTGGCACACCATAATAGCCCGCCTGAGTCACTAGAATTTGGTTTAGCGTCTCGAATTGGCTAAAGTTGAACTCCTGTGGTACTAAACCTAAGTTCGACTTAGCCTCTTCCAAGTGAGTATCAATACTATGACCAAAAACCTCTACGCTGCCTTGGGTTTTATTCACCAGTGAGGCAATAACCCCTATTGTGGTAGATTTACCCGCCCCATTTGGACCGAGCAACGCAAAGAAGTCGCCTTCTTGAACTTCGAGATCAATGCCTTTAACGGCTTCGACGCCGTTACTATAAACTTTTTTTAACCCTTTGATGTTCAGTGCTATTGTCATATTTTATTATTCTCCATAACCCCAGCGCTTAGCTAAGGTATGTTCGATGTGTAGATGATCTAAAATACGGGCCACCATAAAGTCGACCAAATCGTCGATACTTTGTGGCTGATGATAAAAACCAGGCGCTGCAGGCATTATCGTTACACCCAAGCGGCTAAGCTTTAGCATGTTTTCAAGATGGATCGGACTAAAGGGCGTTTCTCGCGGCACTAATATTAATTGGCCACGTTCTTTGATCACCACATCTGCCGCACGCTCAAGCAAATTATCAGATGCCCCAAGCGCAATGGCTGACACGCTTCCTGCGCTACACGGACACACCACCATCTGCTTAGGTGCGGCCGAGCCGGATGCCACAGGACTAAACCAGTTATCTTTACCAAATACCTGAATTTGCTTCTCTTTAGCACAGAAAAGCGCCTGTAGTTGCTCCGTTGCTTTTTGTTCATTACCAGAGAGCTTTAGATTAGACTCGGTATCTAACACCACTCTGGCTGCACTCGAGATTAGCACGTAAACTTGATAGTTTAACGACACCAATACCTCGAGTAATCTCAGTCCGTAAGGAGCGCCCGACGCACCACTAAAGGCCAGCGTAATTGGCCCATTAAATGTTTGTTCTGACATAATGATTACTTTTTCAATGCAGTTAAAAGTTTGTCGTGGATGCCACCAAAACCACCATTACTCATGATCAGCACATGTTGGTTTGGTGCTTGATTTGCCACAACCTGTGCGACAATCTCATCTACGCTTGCAAAACACTGACGACCCGCGGCTTCGGCTTGTGCTTTAAGAGACCAAGATAAGCCATCTGGTTCGAATAGATACACTTCATCTGCAACATCAAGTGATTGCAATAAGGTTTCTTGATGAATGCCCAGCTTCATCGTATTTGAGCGAGGCTCTAAAATAGCAATGATAGGTGCATCTCTGACTTTGGCTCTAAGCCCTGCAAGGGTCGTTGCTATTGCCGTGGGGTGATGCGCGAAGTCATCATAGACAGTGACGCCATTGACCTCCCCTTTAATTTCCATACGGCGTTTGGGAGAAATAAATTGCCCTAGCGCTTCGATACTTACCTCGATTGGAATGCCCACATGCCTTGCCGCCGCAATCGCCATCATGGCATTTTTGACATTATGCACACCAATCGCTTGCCAATTTACTTCGCCTTTTTCTTCGCCCTCAAATAATACCGAAAAGCGAGAGCCGTCAGCCTTGAGCAAGTTATACGACCATTCTTTACCAAGGGATTCCTGCTCGCTCCAAAAACCGCGTTCAATAACGTTTTGTAGCGCAGTATCATCCGCTGGATATACGGCTTTACCTTGGCTGGGTAGCGTGCGAATTAAATGATGAAATTGGGTTTGAATGGCATTTAAATCTGGAAAAATATCAGCGTGATCATATTCAAGATTATTGAGTATTAACGTGCGAGGTAAGTAATGGACAAACTTGCTGCGTTTATCGAAAAACGCCGTATCGTATTCGTCGGCTTCGATAACAAAGAATGGCGTATCTGACGTGCGCGCCGACACACCAAAGTTTTGCACTATGCCACCAATCAAAAAGCCCGGGCGCAACCCTGCGTATTCGAGTAACCACGCTAACATGCTTGCAGTGGTTGTTTTGCCATGCGTTCCGGCCACAGCCAACACCCATGACTGGCGTAATACATGGTCTTTTAACCATTCAGGGCCTGAGGTATAACGCATACCTTTTTCTAAAACATATTCAACGCACGGATTGCCACGGCTCATGGCATTACCGATGATCACCACATCAGGCTCATCATCGATGAGTTGCTTAGGGTCATAACCTTGAGTTAATTCAATACCGAGTGATTCGAGTTGTGTACTCATCGGCGGGTAAACATTGAGATCTGAACCTGTGACTTTGTGCCCCAATGATTGAGCGATGGCTGCGATCCCGCCCATAAAGGTACCGCAAATCCCTAAAATATGTACGTGCATGATGTTAGCGTTCTTTATTATTTCATTGCTGTTTAGATTAACATACTCAGCTTATTGGTGGCTGACTTTATTGTTGAATCTCATGCACCAGTATTATTCTTTATTTTAGGGATGGAGCTAGAGGACGTGTTCAAGGTTGTGTCTTGCTTAAAGATTTGTCGTGCTAAAGCACGACCTACGGTTGGTGTGCGTGCCATACAAAAGGGAGCGTTGTGGTAAAGGTTTGTCGCGCTAAAGCGCGACCTACGGTTGGTGTGCGTGCCATACAAAAGGGAGCGTTGTGGTAAAGGTTTGTCGTGCTAAAGCACGACCTAAGGTTGGTGTGCGTGCCATACAAAAGGGAGCGTTGTGGTAAAGGTTTGTCGTGCTAAAGCACGACCTACGGTTGGTTATGCGTGCAGTGCAAAAGGAAGCGTTGTGGTAAAGGTTTGTCGTGCTAAAGCACGACCTACGGTTGGTGTGCGTGCCATACAAAAGGGAGCGTTGTGGTAAAGGTTTGTCGTGCTAAAGCACGACCTACGACGCGGTAGCTGCCGACCACACGCCTTTTTCAATGCCTTGTTGTACCATCAAAGTTAGCGCTTTTTCTATCGCTTGGGTTACACAAATGTGCATCGGTTCATTATCGCTAAACCCCGCTTCGGCTTCAGCCAAACGTTTATAACTCACATAGCGGAAAAACCCTGCCCGAACCTCCATGGATAGCACCTTTTTGCTACTCGCGACAGAAAGCAGCACTTGCCCAGTACGAACATCAACTGCACGCATATAAATGGAGATAACATCCTCACGATAAAGCTCAGATGCACCTATGCCAAAATATTCCATACCCAAACCGCCTGTGCGGATATTAGAGTCATAGCTGATGATCCCGCCTTCTAAAATGATCTTTGCGGTCATTAAAGGTGGCAAAGCGTTTGTGTCGTTATCATCACTTGCTGCACGAATAATTTTGCGCTCAGTCAGCAAGTTTTGCAGTCCTTCACGTTCTACCGGAATAAACCAATCCGTTTCGTGTAGTGCCTGCATTAAAATAGAGTTAGCGCCTTGAGTCACCGCTGTTGAAAATGAACTTACATTATCTTGTGGTTTGTATTGCCCAGTTTGATCCCGAAATGAATAAACAGAAACGGGAATTCGCCCTTTCGGTGTGGGTAAGTTTTTTAGTTCTGCAAAGGTTTCAGTGTCGGTCAGCTCAATTGCTACACTTTGCGAAGGAGGCAACACACGAGACATGCTAGAACAACCGCCGAGCAGTAACAAAAACACCAATAAAATGACGCGGAGCATTTAATATCCTCCACCAGCCGATGAGGCAAACCTGGGTACCTCTAGAATGGTTTCTTCACCCGATGCTGTATTTGTTATTCTAACCGTGATGGTGTCGGGTGTACTGGTGATCACTTGGATTTGATAGTCGCCACTCATAAACGTCGCGTCCTGATCAAAAATACTGTCTTTAATGTCATCACCAAACGCTACATCCGTGATTTCTCTGACCAAACGGTTAAGATACGTACGCTCGAGGGATTCCTGAAACTTTTCATCATAGGTTTTTTCTATGATTGGTGCTCTGTGCTTATTCTGAGATTGTGCTTTACTCAGTAACATATTGGCATTTAACGGGTTACCACCAAATGCTGGGTTAATTGGTTTGTATACCAGCTCAGTCGCTGCCACATGAGCACTACTAAGTAGCATTAAACCAACGAACATGATTGTTGTTTTTATTGTTGTCATTTTACCACCCGCTCGCTGCTAGATCTTCAGAGCCATTCTGTTGATATTGTTCTCTCGCCATCGCATCCATAATGGTGAAAATAGCAGTTTCAACTCGTTCATCAACGGAGCCGCCCCTTCTTCCCATTGCTGTTGCGTATACTGCGCGACTGTTCATTAATACCTCTAACCGAGTGCCAGCTCTTGGCAAAACCGTTTCTTTAACCGTGATATTAATTCCCGAGGTGTTAGGAACATCTCTCCACAGCTGTGAAAATTGAAAGTAAAACTGGTGACCAAATCGGCTAATACTCTGATCCATCACTAAACCATCAATTTCTACATCTTCTTGTGCACTTAGTGAAAATGTAGAAGCGAGCATAGCGCTCAAGAGTGTTATTATTCTTATCATTATTTGTTTACTCACGGCGTAGAATATCTTTACTGACGAGATTCACATTGATGTTTTGGTTAGCTGAATAGTACAAAATATGGGGGCTGGTTTTGCCCCCTATCTAAATTACTTAGTTATTGCTGAGTGATAGTCGCAACGTTGTTGTCACCAACCTGAGTTACGGTAATGTTTTGACCACTACCTGTAATTCCACCTTGGACTAAGTTGCCGTCACCAATTTGGCTTACCGTAAACGCATTATCATCGCCATTGATGATGAATGCCTCAGAACCCATACCCATCACAAAGTTGTTGCTACCATTTTGTGTGATGTCTAGCATATTGCGACTACCTTCGAGCATCAGATCAATCGCGTTAAACTCGCCAGACTGCGCAATATCTACTTGGTTTGAGCTACTATCAAATACGCTGCTCATAGTCACAACAACACCGTTGCCTGTGCCACTTTGTGAAATATCAACTGCGTTATCATTACTTGCCAGGCTAACGTCTGGATAAGATGACTGCACCACTGCCTCGTTTTCATCACCCGTTTGGGTAACATCAACATCATTATCACTACCGTTGAAGTTCGCAACGTGTGCGATGTTCGCATCACCTACTTGAGTTGCTGAGAATTCATTGTTCTCGCCAGCAACACCAAGATACATCTCGTTGCCATTACCTATCTGCATCGCGGTAAATTCGTTATTATCGCCAATCACGTCTGCTTGGACTTTATTTTCGTCGCCACGCTGCTCAGTCATCACTTCATTGTCGTTACCAACTAATAAATCTGATGCGAAGGTGTTAGTTGAACCTTCCTGATCGATATTAAGCTCGTTATTGTCTCCAGTAATTTCAAACACGTTAACCGTATTGCTATCACCTTCCGATTGCTCGATCTCAACTTGGTTGTCATCACCAATCACAGTCTCTACAGAGATAACATTGAAGTTACCGCTTTGGCTCGATTCAATTTCGTTTTCATTACCTTGTAGACTAACTACTTTATATTGGTTGTACACACCGTCTTGATCTAAGGTGATTTGGTTCATGTCACCTTGTACTGACTCAAGTGTCGCTTCGTTCCACGTCCCTGTTTGTGTCGCTGTTACTTCGTTTTGGCTACCTTGCATATTTAGGTTGTAGAACCATTGGCCACCAGAGCCTTGAGATACCGTAATAGTATTTTGATCGCCATTAATGACATTGATGGCTTCGTTGTTAATCCCAAGGATCCCGCTACCTGACTGCTGAATATCAATCGCGTTATCGTCGCCAGTAACTTCCGTTAATGCGCCATTAGATTCACCATCTTGGCTATATACTTGGTTATTGTTGTTACCGGTTGTCGTAATAATAGCGACGTTACCAGTACCATTCTGATCGGCCTCAGTAATATTGTTGTCGCCAATCGTAGTCACATCTGTCAGGTTAGAAGTACCCAGTTGCACCGAAGCTAACTCGTTACCACCTTGGCTACCTGACGTTTGTGAAAGTTTGAGTTCGTTACTTGTTCCACTTGCACGCTCCACTTGTGAAAGTGCAGAAGTTGAAAGTGGTTTATTATCTGATTTTGCCTCAGCATGTGCTGTAACTGAATGTGTTAGCGCAAGCGCGATAGCGCAACTCACGATTGATTTTGAAAACTTCACACTGTTCTCCTTAGAGATTTATTATATTATTTTTAAATTAAGCGTTCAGTGCAGGCATTGAGTTGTTGCCGAACTCAGCCAACTGCAACTTTTCACTTAACTAACGTCCTGTTATGACTCATTACTCTTGAGCCGCTCCCACTTGTGCCAGTTACCAGAGTGTTACATTTTTAGTGAAAAACATAATCTATATCAAAGTCAGCAAATTCATATGTTGAAATAATATATTTTATTACGTCTTGTCACCTTTAACTCTAAGATGGGAACAACCGAAGATAAATAAGAAGATTTTATGAAAAAAATACTCCAATAGTTTCAATAAAGTACAAAGATAAAGTCACACAAAATTACGAATAAAATATGGAGGTACAAAAAAAGTATGACTAAAGTTCAATCGTACCCATATCCACTCACCCCATAAAAAAGAACCAAATAATCTATTCCAAAAATTAAAAATCAGTAAAAAAAACTGATTTTATTAATTAACTCTTTTTTTACATTGCACTGCTCAATATCTGGGTCTAGGTTTTAAGACGTTGCCAAAAAGACCACAGCCACTACCAGAAAAACTACCAACTCAAAAATTGTGTATTGATGGATACGCTTGAAATTAAAAAGGTTATTAATATGAGATCTAAACTTTCTGCATTGTCTTTGGCTTTGCTTCCTGTACTTGCTTTCACTTCTCAAGCAGCAGTTCAAATCGAAACAACAACTGCAACCGCTGATGACAGCATCTTAGTTGTGTTTAAAGAAAACACTTCTGCTGCACTTCGTGCCAATGCAAGAAACCTTGTAAAAGCAAAGATGGCGGATTTGAACGCTGATGGCGTAGACGACAAATACCGCCATGTTTTAAAAGGTCGCCTAGCAAACTTTAAACTAGATAGCATCACGGCAAAGCAAGCAATTGAAAAACTAGCTAACCACCCGGCCATCGAATATGTCGAGCCTGACTATCAAGTAAAAGCACTTGGCATTCCAGACGATAGTCGCTTTGATGAGCTTTGGGGCATGCATAACACAGGTCAAACTGGTGGTACGGCTGATGCCGATATTGATGCCCCTGAAGCATGGGATATCACTATTGGTTCACGTGATGTGATCGTCGGTGTGATCGATACAGGTATTGATTATACTCACCCAGATCTCGCGGCAAACGCATGGCGCAACCCAGGAGAGATCGCTGGAGATGGCATTGATAATGATGGTAACGGCTATATTGATGACGTTCACGGTATTAACGCAATCACAGGCAGTGGCGACCCGATGGACGACCAAGGTCACGGTACACACGTTTCAGGTACTATCGGAGCATCAGGCAACGACGCAACGGGTGTTGCTGGTGTTAACCATGAGGTCTCAATAGTAGGCTGTAAATTCCTAGATGCATCAGGCTCAGGCTCAACTTCAGATGCGATTGAGTGTATTGACTATATGGTTGCGCTTAAAAATGCCGGTCACAACGTTCGCGTTACTAATAACAGTTGGGGTGGCGGCGGCTTTAGCCAAGCACTTTCTGATGCAATTACTGCAAGTGAAAATGCAGACATCTTATTTGTTGCCGCAGCAGGTAACAGTGCGGTAGATAACGATGTAAACCCTCATTATCCTTCAAGCTACGAGCACGACAGCGTATTCTCTATCGCAAGTACAACCCATACTGACGCGATGTCTTCATTTTCACAATGGGGTCTCACGTCTGTAGATATGGGTGCACCAGGTAGCGCTATTTTATCCACCGTCCCAGGTGGTGGTTACTCAAGCTACTCAGGTACTTCAATGGCGACGCCTCACGTTGCAGGTGCGGCGGCTCTGGTACTGTCTATCAACCCGACACTCACTGCAATTGAGCTTAAAAACCTACTGATGCAAAGTGGTGATGTTAATGCTGACCTTACCGATAAAACTGTGTCTGGTAAGCGCTTAAATGTGAATCAAGCTGTAATTGATGCCGATCCAGAGCCAGGCTTTAGAGTATCAGCTCGTCCAGCTAATCAAGAAATCACAGCGGGCGATACTGCAACATACGAATTTACTTTTGCTTCAGTCGCTGACTGGCAGGGTACTATTGATTTGTCTGTTACTTCACCAATTGCAGGTGCAGCGCTGTCTGCGACTACTGCAATGCCAGGCGATACAGTAACACTTTCTGTACCAACTACAGCTTCAACTCAGTGGGGTGAGTATAGCTTCACGCTTAACGCAACATCTGGAGAGCTTGCAGATCAAGAGCAAGTAGGGCTGTATGTATTACCTCAAGGGTTAAGCGATTTCAGCTATGAAAATACTACCGCGGTAAACATTCCTGATAACGATGCTTCAGGTATTACTTCTGTGATCACTGTGGCTGACACCGTTACTGTATTTGATAGCAATACTTTAGTGGATATTACACACACCTACATCGGCGACTTAATTGTTACGCTTACTTCTCCTGCTGGAACCGTAGCAACACTGCATAACCGTCAAGGTGGCGGTGCAGATGACATTAACCAAACCTTTAACTCTGCGGCATTTAATGGTGAAGTTGCAACGGGTGATTGGACATTGTCTGTCTCAGATAATGCCGGTATCGATACTGGTACATTGAACAGCTGGACTCTAAACCTAACAGGTTTAGGCGAAGCATCACCTCAACCTCCTGTTGCGGGCTTTAGCTTTGCAGCTTCAGGCCTTGCCGTGACATTCACTGATGAAAGCCGTGATCCGAATGATGATATCGTTAGCTGGGCATGGGACTTTGGTGATGGCAGTATCAGTACTGACGCAAGCCCAATTCATGAATTTGCAGCATCTGGTGAGTACAGTGTTTCTCTAACGGTAACAGATAGTGAAGGCAACAGCAACACTACAACACAGTCTGTTGTGGTAAGCGCTGATGAGATTGAATTATCTGTTGCTCGCGTGAATAAATCTCGCTTAGGTTATATCCGTGTTGAACTTGCATGGCAAGGTAGCAGCGCTGATACAGTGACAATTTACCGTGATGGTCAAGCTATTGATACAGTGCCAAACTCAGGTAAATTCAGAGATTTTTCTCGTAACTTAGAAGCAACTAGCTACACCTATAAAGTGTGCCAATCTGGTGATATCTGTTCGAATGAGATCACAGTTAACTTTTAATTATTCCGTATCTAAAGAATAACTGAAGCCCCGAAAGGGGCTTTTTTATTCCTACTATCCAATTTAAATTTAACGTACGGCCTAAAAATAACCGAATAAAATAGATATGATATATAACCCTATAAGTTACAGATCGCGATAAAAGCAGTTGTAATGCAAGCTAACATCGCTTTGATGAGATAAATATGCTACGCCTTCACATTCAACCCACATTCCTACCGTAAAGTCGACTTAATAAAAAATTAAGCCGAATTTAATGTTTCACTAGATAGAGCCTAATGTGTAAGACAAAATCAGTTTGGCTTCTTATGCACAGTAACTCTCAATTGAGATATGTAAAAGCGTAGAAAGATCAAAGCTGTAATCTCCAAAATCAGTGCTCATTCAGCTCTCGTCGTTCATGATGTTTTCATTCGCCTAATGGCTTGAGCAAATAGCCCAAAATAGCGAAAAAGCGAAGCAACGGCATAAAATGAAGTATTAGAGTATACTCCTGAATACTATTGAAGAAATTGCAACTTAATCTGGTTTGCAACTTTTGTATGAAGCGCTACAATGCGGGGTGAAAATTGGAAACCAGTCAAAATATGGACTTTTTATGAAAGCAGTTATTCCTGTCGCGGGCCTTGGTACTCGCATGCTCCCAATGACCAAAGCCATTCCTAAAGAAATGTTGCCTTTGGTAGATAAGCCACTCATTCAATATATTGTCAAAGAATGTGTTGCTGCGGGTATTAAAGAAATTGTGTTAGTGACTCACTCATCAAAAAATGCAATTGAAAACCATTTTGATACCAGCTTTGAATTGGAAGCAACGCTCGAAAAACGTGTTAAGCGTAAACTTTTACAAGAAGTACGCTCGATTTGCCCTGAAGACGTTACGATTATGCATGTTCGTCAGGGTGAAGCCAAAGGTCTTGGCCATGCGGTTTTGTGCGCGCAACCTATTGTTGGGGATAATGATTTTGTTGTTGTACTGCCCGATGTCATTTTGGATGAATATACAGCCGATCAGGGAAATGAAAATTTAGCTGCAATGCTATCTCGTTTCAACCAAACGAAAGCTAGCCAAATTATGTTAGAGCCCGTACCACAGCAGGATGTCTGTAAATATGGTATTGCTGATATCAACGGTGTGTCGTTACGTCCAGGTGAAAGTAGTGCAATAAAGCATATGGTAGAAAAGCCAGCCATAGAAGAAGCTCCTTCTAATCTAGCAGTTGTTGGTCGCTATGTGCTTTCTAAAAATATTTGGCCACTACTAAGAAAAACCCCAGTCGGTGCTGGTGGAGAAATCCAGTTAACCGATGCTATCGATATGCTGATGGAACAGGAAACCGTTGAGGCTTTTCATATGAGCGGTCGTTCGCACGATTGTGGCGACAAGCTTGGTTACCTTAAAGCCATCGTTGAATATGCTATTCGCGATGAGCAATTAGGTGAAGAGTTTTCGCAATTTTTGAAACGCTTTCATCAATTAAGCCTAGCTTCTTAATTTGTCGCGGGGTAAACCCGCTGCTACAGGTTTATTCACATTCGTAGCAGCGACTTTATGTCGCAACAGTCAACCTTGGTCGCGGGATAAACCTGCTGCTACAGGTTTATGCACATCCGTAACAGCGACTTTAGGTCGCGATTGTTTTCGTACCTTTACGTCACGACTCCGTTTAATGATTTTATGTCGCGATTACCAACCTTGATCGCGGGATAAACCCGCTGCTACAGGTTTATGCATATTCGTAACAGCGACTTTAGGTCGCGATTGTTTTCGTACCTTTACGTCACGACTCCGTTTAATGATTTTATGTCGCGATTACCAACCTTGATCGCGGGATAAACCCGCTGCTACAGGTTTATGCATATTCGTAACAGCGACTTTACGTCGCGATTGTTTTCACGCCTTTACGTCGCGACTCCTTTAACTATTTTATGTCGAGATTGCAAACCTTGGTCGCGGGATAAACCCGCTGCTACAGATTTTTGCACATTCGTAGCAGCGACTTTAGGTCGCGACTGTTTTCATGCCTTTACGTCGCGAATCCTTTAACGATTTTATGTCGAAATTACCAACCTTGGTCGCGGGATAAACCCGCTGCTACAAGTTTATGCATATTCGTAGCAGCGACTTTAGGTCGCGATTCCTTTGCTTTGGGTCACGATTGTTCAACTGCAATCACCTTAACAAATCACGCCCAAATACAAAACCAATATGGATATTCCCCCACCCGCTTTACAAGATTAGCCCTGACAGGATTCTGTATTATATACCTTGCTTGTTCTTTTAAGTCGTCTTCACTTCGAATTAAATGTTCATAATAACCTTTTTGCCATAAACCAAATACTCCGAAAGAACGTAAACTGGTTGCTATGCGACCTTTTATCGCTCGAATAGCATCTGGTAACTTTAAAGAACCATTTAATTGTATGATTAAATGCAGATGATCTGGCATTAATACGAAAGCAATGACTTTAAAAAGTTGCCCCTGCTCACAAGCCATGATCGTCTTAGCGGCCTCAGCACAAATCGTAAAGGAGTTAAAGTACGATTTTCTATCTTTGCACGCTAAGGTAATTGCATAGAAATGATTTACGAGTGAGACCCGCTTATTCCTCAAGTTTTGACTTTTGTACATGTTATATCCTTATAACCCTGCATACTTAAAGAATAGAGCAGACTTGAAAGAGAGCAAGCTTCAAAAGTATATTGGAATCAACCTTGTTCGCGGGATAAACCCGCTGCTACAGGTTTATGTGCATCCGTAGCAGCGACTTTACGTCGCGATTGTTTTCATGCCTTTACGTCGCGGAATAAGCCCGCTGCTACAGGTTTATTCACATTCGTAGCAGCGACTTTACGTCGCGACTGTTTTCATGCCTTTACGTCGCGGGATAAACCCGCTGCTACAGATTTTTGCACATTCGTAGCAGCGACTTTACGTCGCGATTGTTTTCACGCCTTTACGTCGCGGGATAAACCCGCTGCTACAGGTTTATGTGCATCCGTAGCAGCGACTTTAGGTCGCGACTGTTTTCATGCCTTTACGTCGCGGAATAAACCCGCTGCTACAGGTTTATATGCATTCGTAGCAGCGACTTTACGTCGCGACTGTTTTCACGCCTTAACATCGCGGCACCTTTAATGATTTTATGTCGCAACATCAATCCTAGTCGCGGGATAAACCCGCTGCTACAGGTTTGTCCACATTCGTAGCAGCGACTTTACGTCGCGACTGTTTTCATGCCTTCACATCGCGGCATCTTTAACGATTTTATGTCGCAATTGCCAACTTTGGCCGCGGGATCCCCCCCAGATACAGGTTTGTGTACATTCGTAGCAGCGACTTTACGTCGCGACTGTTTTCATGCTTTTATGTCGCGGGATAAACCCGCTGCTACAGGTTTGCGTATATTCGTAGCAGCGACTTTAGGTCGCGACTGTTTTCACGCCTTTACATCGTGATTGTTTAACTGCAATCACCTTAATAAATCACACCCAAATACAAAACCAATATGGATATTCACCTACCCGCGTAACAAGATTAGCCCTAATTGGATTCTGAATTATATACCTTGCTTGTTCTTTTAAGTCGTCTTCACTTCGAATTAAATGTTCATAATAACCTTTTTGCCATAAACCAAATACTCCGAAAGAACGTAAACTGGTTGCTATGCGACCTTTTATCGCTCGAATAGAATCTGGTAACTTTAAAGAACCATTTAATTGAATGATTAAGTGAAGATGATCTGGCATTAATACGAAAGCAATGACTTTAAAAAGCTGCCCC
The DNA here is from genome assembly GCF_016695175.1 of Pseudoalteromonas sp. GCY. NCBI lineage: Bacteria > Pseudomonadati > Pseudomonadota > Gammaproteobacteria > Alteromonadales > Pseudoalteromonadaceae > Pseudoalteromonas > Pseudoalteromonas sp. GCY. The sequence continues at coordinate 681,425 of NZ_CP068023.1, read as the reverse complement.
TGCTCACAAGCCATGATCGTCTTAGCGGCCTCGGCACAAATCGAAAAGGAGTTAAAGTACGACTTTCTATCTTTGCACGTTAAGGTAATTGCATAAAAATGATTTACGAGTGAGACCCGCTTATTCCTCAAGTTTCGACTTTTGTACATGTTATATCCTTATAACCCTGCATACTTAAAGAATAGAGCAGATTTGAAAGAGAGCAAACTTCAAAAGTATATTGGAATCAACTTTGGCCGCGGGATCCCCCCAGATACAGGGTTGCGTACATTCGTAGCAGCGACTTTAGGTCGCGATTGCTTTTACGCCTTGTTGACGTCGTGACACTTTTAACAATTTTATGTCGCAATAACCAACCTTGGTCGCGGGATAAACCCGCTGCTACAAGTTTATTCACATTCGTAGCAGCGACTTTAGGTCGCGATTGCTTTTACGCCTTGTTGACGTCGTGACACCTTTAACAATTTTATGTCGCAATAGCCAACCTTGGTCGCGGGATAAACCCGCTGCTACAGGTTTATTCACATCCGTAGCAGCGACTTTACGTCGCGATTGTTTTCACGCCTTCACGTCACGGGATAAACCCATTACTACCGATACACATCGCTTTTTTCAATTACTTCAATATCATAACCATCAGGATCTTTAATAAAAAAGAATCTTGCTATTAATACATTTTGATTATAAAAATCTTTGATTTCTTTAGGGCAATAACTATTCTTTTGAGCCTTGTTGTAGACAGCCTGCAAGCTATCCGTGGCGAAAGCCAAATGCCCATAGCCATTACCGATTGTATAATCTAGCGTGGTGTCATGATTCCAAGTTAGCTCCAGTTCAAACGAAGTTTCATCGTTGCCAAGGTAGATAAGAGAAAAATCATTAAAGTCAATGCGTCGTTTCACTGCCAACGCAAATACATCATGATAAAATTTAATTGAGCGATCAGCGTCTTTCACTCTGATCATTGAGTGGATCATTTTTGCCATTACTTTACCTACGGAATTTATATGTGTGAACTCTACGCATCAACTGAGCCTCATCGTTACGAAGTAACCAAACGTTCTATTCGCATTCAAGGAGCTGTTACTAGCCTCGCGTTAGAAAATGAAATATGGCAAGTTTTAGAAACCATAGCTCAACGGGAAGATCTGGGCCTTGCCGAGTTTATTTCTTTACTTTACCAAGAAGTAATTGAACGTCATGGTGAGATCAAAAACTTGGCGTCTATGCTGCGTGTTACTTGCTTAACTTATCTAGCAAATAATAATGCGCTTGACGTAAGAAGTGGTAGTAACTGAGTACTACGTTTTAGTGCCGCTCCAAAAAGCGTTGCCATGTGATATTGGGATTAATAACCCGGATCGGAGAAATAACCTGCTTGAGCAAGTGAAAAGGTGGGCGCGTAACTTCATGTCCATCTTGCTTTAAACCCAATAAATATTGAAAACTGTCTTTAGTCCCGAGCTGAATAGCTGATATTCTGATTTGTTGCTCGAAGTTTAGTCGTAAACTGCTGATCGCCGTTTTCATTCCTTGCTGATCAACATTGGGTAAACCACATTTTTGTAGATACCCTTGTCTTTCCCCCTCTCCAGAAAACCATATTCTAACTTTCTCGCTATAACGACCAGTTTTTGCAGGTAAATCAAACATAAGACGTCGATGTCCTTGCTGTTTTACCAATGTTAGATATTGCTCCAATCCTGCTTGCCATAATGCAGGATGAATAGGCACCACTCGCGATTGAATCTTACCGTGGGTGTTAAAGTGAAATACATGAACGTGGTCTTTGTAGTAAACATCATCAAGTGTAAGTGAGCCAATTTCATCACTATACGCACCGGTGTAATAACTCAGCAAAGGTAGCCAAAAATGCCAATGTTTAGGCTGCTCACGCTTTAGTTTTTCATCTGAGTAGATATAACCGTTAAACAAGGTATGAAGCTCCATAGTGGAAAATGCTCTGCGGCCTAAATGAGATTTCATACTGTAGTCAACGTATTGAGTATACTAAAGATCTTAAGTTTAACGGTTTTTGGTCATTTTCGGAAGTTTGATAGTCACCTTCCCACCTAGACCCAGGCTTGTCCGTCGGCAGGAGCGTCATAGCGTCACCTTTACATAAAATTATAGAAAGAATCGCGACATAAAGGTATAAAGACAGTCGCGACCTAAACTCATAAAAAGAGTCGCGACATAAAGTCGCTGCTACGCCTAATTCGTAGCAGCGGGTTTACCCCGCGATAAAAAACGAATAACGGCGACAGGAGCTTCACAATAAAAAAGCCCATGACATAAGCTCATAGAAAGAATCTCGACATAAAGGCATAAAAACAGTCGCGACATAAAGTCGCTGCTACGCAAAATTCGTAGCAGCGGGTTTATCCCGCGATAGAAAACCAATAACGGCGACAGGTTCTTCACAATAAAAAAGACCGTGACATAAGCCTACAGAAAGAACCTCGGCATAAAAGCATAAAAACAGTCGCGACATAAAGTCATAAAAGAGTCGCGACATAAAGTCGCTGCTACGCCTAATTCGTAGCAGCGGGTTTATCCCGCGATAGAAAACCAATAACAACAGGATCTTCGCAATAAAAAAGACCGTGACATAAGCCTACAGAAAGAACCTCGGCATAAAGTCATAAAAACAGTCGCGACATAAAGTCGCTGCTACGCCAAACTCGTAGCAGCGGGTTTATCCCGCGATAGAAAACCAATAATGGCGACAGGATCTTCACAATAAAAAAGGCCGTGACATAAGCCTACAGAAAGAACCTCGGCATAAAAGCATAAAAACAGTCGCGACATAAAGTCGCTGCTACGCCAAACTCGTAGCAGCGGGTTTATCCCGCGATAGAAAACCAATAATGGCGACAGGATCTTCACAATAAAAAAGACCGTGACATAAGATCATAGAAAGAATCTCGACATAAAGGCATAAAAACAGTCGCGACCTAAACTCATAAAAAGAGTCGCGACATAAAGTCATAAAAGAGTCGCGACATAAAGTCGCTGCTACGCCAAACTCGTAGCAGCGGGTTTATCCCGCGATAGAAAACCAATAATGGCGACAGGGTCTTCACAATAAAAAAAGACCGTGACATAAGCCTACAGAAAGAACCTCGGCATAAAGTCATAAAAAGAGTCGCGACATAAAGTCATAAAATGAGTCGCGACCTAAAGTCGCTGCTACGAAAGAAAGGTTAATTCTGGGAGTATGATTTATGAATAAAAATATTTAAGATTTAGGCAAGAAAAAAGCCGCGTCTCCGCGGCTTAACTGATTGGACTAATCATTCTGTACTTAACTACCCGTTACAGTGTCACAAGCTACTGAAACATCGATAGTTTCATCTGTTCCATCTGGCGTAATAGACGTTGTAAATGGTGCTGAAATTCGAGGATCTACGCTAACAGCATATGACGCGACATCACCGTTTAGTGCTGACAGTGCAAAAGTACCGTCACCATTGTTCGCTGCAGTGCGGAATGGCTTAGTCGTACTTGATCTATACTTTACAATCGCACCAGGGATAACTTCTGTTACCGTTGTATCGTTAGAACACACAGCTCTAACAGTTACATTTTCATTAACAGTGGTTTGAATTGGATTTGCTAGCGTGATCGAAACTGGGCCATTACATACCTGAACTTCAGCATTTGTTGATGAAGCATTCCCCCACACGTTACCTGCTGCGTCACGGATAACTACACGTGCTGTTGCTGTTGAGCTAATACCATAACGCGCTGAAGTGCTAGCTGAAACAACTGTTTTTGATGTACTACCACCACGTAAATAACTTGATACACTCGCATCAGCAGAGGTCATACTCACATATAGACCTGAACTCGGCACAGTATCGCCAGTCACATTAACTGTAATACCTTGCGTACAAATTGGAACTGAACGAGACAGTGTAAAAAACGTAAGGTGATCGGTTTTAAAAGATGCTTTGTAAGCCGTGCCTTCAGCGTTTAACGCACCAACGGTTGCTTTATTCGTTTCTGACTGCCATTTACCAGTATCTTCGTTATTTGAAGAAACATCAAACTGGTCTCCCGTTTGAATTGTTCTATCACCAGATGGTGCTAAGGTTGCGACAGGAAGTGAAACAGAAACATCGATCTCTTGGCTAAATTGTTTGATCTTAGTTCCATTGTTATCTTGCATAACGATATTACTTACACCAACTGGCTTTTTAATGCTGGTTGTACTACCAGCACTTAACCCAGCAGGCAAAACAGCTGAAATCTTGCTAGACGTAGGATCCGCAGAGCCAACAGTTAATGATACAGAAGTACCCGTAACGGCATTACCACTTGCATCTCTTAGTTGCACGCCTGCAGGAACAGTTACATCAGAACCTGCTTTACCTTTTGCAGCCGCAGCTGTAACAGGAGAGGCTGTTGTTGCATTAGTCACACTTTCAGAAACGCTTGCTTCAACAACTTCGTCACCACCTTTTGACACAAGTGCCAATTCAGCTTCTAGCGTTGCTGCAGAATCTTCATTACTTAAGTCGATGTCAAAGCTTTTTGAAAAATAACCATCAGCAGCGACTACTGCAGTTACAATCCCAACATTCGCCCCTTCTTTTACAGTAAAGGTATAGCTACCATCTTCTGTTGTGATCTGAGTGATTGCGTCGCCATTGACGTTAACCAAATTTGACGTTGGCTCTCCATCTTCAAAAAAGGTAATTGTCGCCGGCGCAACGATATCAACAGTATCAACATCAACTACGTTACCACTTACAGCAAATGCTAAAGCTGCTGGCGTTTCTGGTGCAACAACTACCGGATCTGTTGGCTCAGGTGGCGGAGTGATTACCACATTGTTATCGTCATCGCTAAAACAGCCCGAAAGTGCTAAAGCTGAAGCTACAGATAAAGCGAGTAAAGATTTTTTGTTCGAAATCATGATTGGTCCTTGTTCCCTTTTTTGAAAGTGCCAAGCGGCACTAACGCGCGTTTTATTACATCGAAACTTAAATATAGAGAAAGTTCAAAGATTGTCCAGCTAGTAATTAAAATATTTTTACACTAAGGTTTGCTAATTCGCTCTTGATTGACGTGAGTTGCCAAGATAAACAAGTGTTTTTACTTCATAGCCTTAAGTTATCGTAACGACCACTAACATATTTTAAATACAAGGTTGCACGACAACGTCTTTTAATAGACACCACTGAATAAGAAACAGACACAAAAAAGCCGCATTTAAGCGGCTTTTTAATCTTACTAAGACGTAAATTGCCTTAATGAAGGCAAAATCTTAGCCGATAGTTATTAAGAACCAGTTACTTCGTCACATGCTACAGTGATTTCAGCTGACTCGTCAGTACCATCTGCTGTGATAGTAAAGTTTTGCGCGCCAAGACCCGCAAATTTTGCACCACGTGGTACAACGCGTACCTCGTATGAAGCAGCTTCTACTAGGTCTGTTAGCTCGTATGTACCGCCAGTACCAGTAGCTGATTCAAAACCTTTGTTTTCTAAACGGTACTTAACAACCGCGCCTGCTAGCGGTGTAGTTACTGTGTCGTCGTTTTCACAAACAGCAGTTACTGCGAATGACTCAGCAACAAGTGTAACAGGGTTAGCTAGCACAACGTTTACGTTACCACACACTGACACTTCAGTTTCGCTATCGAACCATGTGTTACCGTTTTTGTCTTTAACAGTTACACGTGCTGTTGCATCAGCAGCAATACCTTTTTGTGATGCCTTGTTTGCAGAAATAACAGTTTGTGATGTAGAACCTGCTTTTGCTTGTACAGAAGCTTTATAGTCGCTAGATTCCATCTTAACAGTTAAACCGTTAGCTGGGATTTCATCACCAGAGAAAGTTACATTGATGTCTGATTGACATGCATCGAATGTATCTACAGCAGAGAAGAACGTAAGGTGGTCAGTCATGAATGAACCAGCGTATGTGCCGTTTGCTTCATTTAATGCACCAACAGTTACTTTATTTGTCTCAGTAGACCAAACACCAGTATCTTCGTTGTGAGAAGTTAGCGTTAGTTCATCACCTGTTTTAACAACTTCACCGCTACTCAGTGTAGTTGTAGCTGGAATTGCCATTGTTACTTCGATAGGCTGGCTAAACTTCTTGATTTTGTTACCAGCATCGTCAGTCATTACGATGTTAGTTACAGCAACTGGAGTTTTAACTTCAGCAGCACCTGCTGCGTTAAGACCTTCAGGAAGAATCGCACCCGCACTTGCTGATGTGCTATCAGCAGCAGTAACATTTAGTGAAATTGTAGAACCTGACACTGGGTTGTTGTTTGCATCAAGTAGCTGAGTATTTGCTGGAACCGCTACGTCAGCACCTGCTTTACCAGATTCAGCTTTTGCTGTGATTACTTCAGCAGTCGTCGCATCAGTTACAGAAGCTTCTACCACTTTATCTGCTAGGCCTTCAGCATTTTTAGAAACAAGCTCTAGTTGTGCAGGAACTACTGACTCGCCTTCAGCAAGTGTTAAATCAACAATAAAGCTCTTAGATACATAACCTTCAGCTGTTACGTTAACAGTAATTGAATCAACAGAAGCGCCTTCTTTCAGTGTGAAAGTAAAGTCACCTTCAGTTGCGTCAATCACGTTTACTGCAGTGCCATTTACGTCAACAGTGTTTGCACTTAGTTCACCATTTTCAAGTAGAGTTACTTGAGCTTTTATCGCGTCGAAGTCTGCATTAACAACGTTACCGTTTACAACTAGTGCTAGTGCATCTGGAGTCTCAGGTGCAACGATTACTGGATCAGTAGGCTCTGGTGGAGGCGTGATAGTTACGTTGTTGTCATCATCGCTAAAACAGCCTGAAAGCGTTAGCGCAGACGCTACAGAGAGCGCAAGAAGAGATTTTTTATTTGCAATCATGATTAGTCCTTGTTTTCCTTCTGTTAACTTACGCCAATTTGACGCGTTAACTCATAAAAAAAGCCATATTACGAGAGAGCAATATAAGCTTAAGTTTTAAATCATTTAATAAGACAGACAGGAACTAAGTCGCTCCCTGACTAAAGCCAACTCAGTTATTCTACCAATCTAGCGAAAAAACAACCATATAGTCGGAGTTAGCTGCCTTAATTTATCACAGAAAAGCGGTAGTTCCAACCGCCTGTAATAAGTTGAAAGTAGGATACCTTTAGAACACTAAATAGACAATGAATGAAGTCAAATTTATAGCAAAAAGTTGCAATATAGTGCTTATTTATTAACAAGGTATATAAATTTAATAGTAAGAGTGAGAGTGAGGTGCTTGTATGATTCCCGCAGGTTTTAGTAGCAGCGGGTTTATCCCGCGACAAGAGAATCGCGACGTAAAGTCGCTGCTACGAATACATAACCTCACGACAAAAACATCGAAACACCACTCTCGTAGCAGCGGGTTTATCCCGCGACAAGTGCATCGCGACATAAGGTCGCTGCTACAAATACATAATCCGCGGCAAGTGCATCGCGACGTAAAATCGCTGCTACGAATACATGACCCCGCGACAAGTGCACCAAAACACCACTCCCGTAGCAGCGGGTTTATCCCGCGACGAAAGCATCGCGACACAAAGCCGCTGCTACTGTTATCTGTAAGTTAGGTAAGCTTCTCTTAATCTTGCCAAATTGCTGTAAATATAACTACTCGACAAGCGTCCTTGATTAAGGAATGTCTTATCCAAATTCACAGGTGTTTTAACTGAATGTCCGCGGCCAATTACCAAGGCATTTGTTGACTCACCAATACGTGTACTCACCTCATGTCGCCAAGCTTCATTACCCTTAATTTGGCCATAACGGATTGGTGCCATATCTTTACGTGGAGTTAGCGGGATGCTAAACGCAATACCTGCGACCTGTACATCCGTATCTTGGGCAAAGATTGAAATATAGCTATCGCCAAACCAGAAGCGAGTTTCTAGTTTTACACCGCTATCTTCATAAAAGAATCGACCTGCTGTTGCGTGAAAACTCACATCCTGCTCAACCCAGTTATAACGATAAGACAAAGTTTGATAGTCTCTATCTAAGTCATAGTCATCATATTCTAAATAACCAATTTCAGCATTAAGCTGGTGACGACCATTTTCACTAAGCCAAGTCGTTTCGTTTTTGATACCTGTATAGTCATTAAACTCTTTAAAGAAACCAATATGGGTTTGGTTATAAATTCCATACGGTAAATCTAACGTTTGATAGATTGTCGCTTGCGTAACACCACTGTCTTTTGCAAAGCGGCCAAATGCTTTGCCTGTTTCGTAGTCATCTGTTTTGGCAACTTCGGTTTCAGCACTGACGCTTATACCACCGCCATACCACATCGGCACATCCACATCGGCTTTAATTGCGAGTGAAAAGTCATAAACACCTATCTCTGTCGCGAAGTGTGAATCGAGCGAAGGCCCTACTGTTACACGTGGTCTAAAGTAAGGACTGTTGGCTTTAGGCATTCCCACCCAAGAGACACTGCCAATCGGATCCATTTCACCGCGACGAATATCCATATCTGGCGTACTGCTGGTATTGATAAACTCACGGTAATTATCGATATCACCACGCACAGAAAGCATTGGAATACCACGGTTTAATAACTGAATCGTATATTTAGCCTCAGGCTCATCTATATGTTCAGCAATACGGCCAAGCACAAGACCAATAGCGTCTATATCATTACGATTAAATACATAGTTCTCAAAACTTACAACAATATGCGGATCACGATTAAAGCCCACACTAATCGCCTCTAAGCCATCGTCGATTAGTGCATTTTTAAGCTCACGAGTTTGTAGCGTAAGTGACTTTCTGTATTCATCACGCTCAGTTACTTCTTGCTTAGCTTCTTCTAGCGGCTTTTGAGCCAACTCTCGTTGCTGTTGATAGTGCGCTTCAAATGCAGCTTCACGCTTTTTATGGTTATCTAAAATCGGCGCTGGTGCAGCTTCTGTTGGATCATTTAACTTAGCCTGCTCAAAAAGCGGCATAGAAAAGTTTATTCCCCAAAAGGTATCCTTTTCTGCATGATCAGTATTACTGTAAAACTTGCTGGTTAACGTGAGTGTACCTACATCGTAAATCCACTCTTTAGGTACAGTTAAACGTAAACCCGCATTCACTGCATCCGCATCATGCTCAACCTGCAATGCAAACCAATCTAATGGTTGCCATTCAATACCAGCAAAAGCACCATCCATTTGCCCGGTTGCGCGATCGCTTACTGCAAAACCAGCTGAAAACCTAAAGTCATTCCATTCACGAGAACCTGCTAAATAATAGGTTTCATAGTTATTTGCCGCTCCACCTAAGTCTTTACCGCCGATAGCAAGATTAAACCACTCTTTAGGAATATAGGGGATTTGATATTTTAAGTTAAACGATAGATCTCGAAGCTGGCCTCTACCCTCTGCAAACATATTGTCATGCATAGTGTTTGACGCAATCACACCGCTAACTTCAAGGCCATCAAACACACCTGCAGAGAAGATATAGTTATGACCATCGACATACGCTTGACCTCGGACATCAAGCTGGTTGTTATAGCCAATATCAATCACGCCTTTTTCCAAAACTTCAGCATTTGGCGTATTGAAAAGGCCAGTATAGCCTGCATAGGACATATAACTTGGTTGCTCAGTTGCTGAACAAACAGCAGACATGGCCAATATAGGCAAAGAGTAATAAGTTTTATTGCGCATTTTATCTACTTAAAATTGTTATAAATGTTAGACTTTGGCTTTACAGTATCAGCTTTTCTTTACGCTTTCACATTTTCCACATTAAGTTGAGTGCCAAAAGTATTATTGATGAACAAACTCACGGCAGAAATCTTACTCAGCACTTGGTGATATCCAATAAAGAGCAGAACAAAAGCATAAAACATTACATACTCGGGTATATTGAGTAGCTCGCCACCTATACCAATTAGCGCCAATATAGCTGATATGGTCACTATAACTGCTAGCGTTTGGATAGATGTAAAACCTAGCTTTTGGAAGATATGATGAAGGTGCTCTCTATCCGGCTTAAAGGGAGAGTCTCCACGCCTGATCCTACGGATCATAATCGCTGTCATGTCCATTAGGGGGATAGCAATTAACCATATAGCTGTTATTGGACGAACAGACTCTGAAGCGGATCCAGCCGTTTGACTAACAGATAGCAATAACCAAACTACGGCAAAGCCAATCATCATACTACCGGCATCGCCCATAAATACTTTTCGCTCTCTTCCTAGCAAGCCCAAGTTCATAAGCACATAAGGTATTATTGCAAAGACAAAAATAAGAGAAATAGCAGTAGTAAGACGATCGCCGTAAACAACGCCTAATAAAGCAAGACTAGCGAAAGTAACAATTGAAAGTCCACCTAGTAAGCCGTCTATACCATCGACCATATTAAATGCATTTATCGCTGCGATTACAGCGACTATAGTCATAATTGTGCCGATTGCTCCTAATTCAATTTCTCCAAAACCAAATAGGTTACCCAGCGAAAAAATTTGGTACTGAGTAAAATATATCATCGCTGCCGCAATGCATGCTTGGAAAGCAATTCTAACTTTTACACTAAGATCGTATTTATCATCTAAAGCACCGAGAGCAGTTAGCAGGATCAGGCTGACTGACAAAACTGCAAGGTTTGGAAAACTATCCGCTCGGTTCAATAAAAAGTAAGAAACTGAAACACAGACAGAGATGCCGCCAGCTAAAGGTATAGAGCCTTGATGAACTTTTCTTTCACAAGGTACATCCACTAGACCAATTCGTTTAGCTACTTTTCTCATCAAAAAAAGCGTAGTAAACGAAAAAAAAGTTACAAAACAGAGTTCAACAAACATTTCCATTATCCGTGTTGAATATACAAACTAGAGCTAGAGCGGTAAGTCTAGCATATAAAGTGTACTAGCTATATTTTATATAGCTAGTACGAGCTACTGTTGAGCGGCAAATTCAAGTGCAGATTTAAGTAGGTCTTCAGCTCGCTCTGGAGTATCGGCTTCTACATAGCACCTTAACTCTGGCGCATTTCCTGAAGGACGGTAATGCACAACCTCTTTATTATTAAATGAAAATCGGCCTCCATCAGTATGATCAATATTAATCACTTGCAAGCCCAATAATGCTTCTATTAATTGTGGTTCCTCAATAAGCTTATTCAATAAACTCTTAGCCTTTGAGTTTTCATAACTTTGAAGGCGATCACTAGCTACGACTCTTTTTGGCGTTCGTTCAACTAGCTCGTCTAAAGTAGAGTTAGCAGTAAGTACAGCTAAGACAGGCAATAATGCATCTCGTGTTGGCAGGGCTTCTAAGACCTTGCCATCGTGTTCTATGGCTGTAGCTAACAGATAACCACCGTTAGCTTCAAAGCCAGCGACAGTATCATACTGCTTAAGTAACTCTTCAAATTCAGCTATTACATAAGGAGAACCAATTTTAGTTCTCACCACTGAAGTAGCACATTTAGATAGTTCAACTGCCGTTGAACAGCTCACAGGCACAGCCAAAGCATCAACTTTTAAAATTTGACTACAAAGTAAACCTAGCTCATCGCCTCTCAACCATTGACCATGCTTATCAGCAAGCAATGGTCGATCACCATCTCCGTCGGTTGAGAAAATAGCGTCAAACTTATAAGCATTTGCCCACTCAATAGCTTTAACTTTATCTTCTTGAGAGACAGCTTCAGTATCAATAGGAACAAATTCGTCGCTCCGCCCTAGGCTAATGACTGTAGCCCCCATATTTTCAAATAATACTCTATAAATATCGCGCCCAGCACTAGAGTGCTCATAAATACCAATTTTCTTACCATGTAAGGCACGTTCGCCAAAGAAGTCTACATACCTTGAAATATAAGCAGTTTTAGCTTTGTCACTCTCAATCAGTTGAACCTCACCTTTACTCACAGAGGGAAAGAGGAAGTCACTGCTCGTTATAGCCTTTTCATCTGCTTTACTTATTTCGCCATCAGGTCTATAAAATTTTAGGCCATTCCTATCAAAAGGTATATGACTACCAGTTACCATAATACAAGGAATTTTCATTTGCATTGATGAATATGCAAGAGCGGGAGTTGGCAACACACCAAAATATAGCACTTTGAGGCCTAACATTTTTGCTGCCGCTGCACACGCTTGCACCATTCCATAGCTGCTTGGCCGGTTATCCATCCCGATCGCTACCGAATCGAATGAATAGCTTAACTTCATTACACTCAAGAAAGCATATGAAAAGGCAGCTGTCACCTCATCAGTAAAGTCTACAACAAGGCCTCTCGCGCCACTGGTTCCAAAAGCTATACCACTTTTTTCAATGATTGATTTTGTAGTCATTTTTATCCCTTTACGCGTCCATACCTATCTTCAAACCTTACAATGTCATCTTCTCCCAAATAAGAACCTGATTGAACTTCTATAAGCTCCAAATCTACTTTTCCTGGGTTTTCCAACGCATGAACTGCTGTAATTGGAATATATACTGACTCATTTTCAGTGACGAACTGCTCTGTATCATCGATTTGCACTTTTGCTGTACCAGAAACTACAATCCAATGTTCTGCTCTGTGGTGGTGCATTTGCACGGATAGTTTTGCACCTGGCTTAACCGTAATTCTTTTAACTTGGAAACGCTCACCATTATCAACTGAGTCGTACTTTCCCCAAGGTCGATATACTTCACGATGAAAGGTTACCTCTGAACGATTAAATGCTTTTAATTGGCTTACTATTTCTTTTACTTTTTGAGACTCATCTTTGTGCGCAACTAAAACAGCATCTTTAGTATTAACAATTACTAGGTCTTCTACACCTACAGTGGCAACCAACTTGTCTTCACCAAATACTAACGTGTTTTTTGTATCAACAGATTTAACGTCACCGATAAAAGCATTGCCGTTTTCATCTTGCTCAGACACTTCCCATAGCGCAGCAAAACCACCTACATCACTCCAGTTTGCATCCATCGGTACCACAACTGCGTCTTGTGTGTGTTCCATTACTGCATAATCAATAGATTCATCTGGGCATGCTTCAAATGCTTCTTTATCTACACGTACAAAGTCCATGTCATTATTTTGTACTCGAACTGCTTTTTCACACGCTTCATAAATATCTGAGCGAAATGCTTTTAGCTCTTCAAGATAACGACTTGCTTTGAATAAGAACATGCCACTATTCCAGTAATAGTCACCACTGGCAATATATTCTTGAGCCGTCTCAAGATTCGGCTTTTCTACAAAGCTATCAACAACAAAACCGTGCTCAACTTCTGCGCCACGTTTAATATAGCCATAACCCGTTTCAGGGGTGTTACCAACGATACCAAAAGTCACTAGTTTTTCTTGGTCCGCTAACAATTTTGCTTTATTCACGCTTTCTTGGAATGCTATTTGATTTTCAATTACATGGTCAGCAGCTAAAACGAGCAATAATGCGTCTTGACTGTTTTCAATTGCTTTAAAGGCAGCTAATGCAATAGCAGGGGCGGTATTACGGCCTACAGGTTCTAAAAAGATGCCACTATGCGCCACACCTAATTGACGAACTTGCTCAGCAGCAATAAAACGGTGTTCTTCGTTACAAATTAACATTGCAGGTGTATGTTCAAGGCCATTTAATCTTAAAATAGTCTCTTGAAGCATGGTATTTTCACCATGTAGTTTTAAAAATTGTTTTGGGTAGTTGCCGCGTGATAATGGCCATAAACGCGTGCCTGAGCCGCCGGCCATAATAACAGGAAGAATTCTAGACATTGTTAAGCTCTTCTAAATACTGCGTGAAACGCATAAAAAACAAAATAGAACAGAGACTTGATAACTCCAAGTTTTTCAAAACCTCTATATATCTCCCATTGTCTAAGCGCCTTTTTAAACTTATTCCTAGATATAGAATTATTTGAAATGCGATACTTAGTTAGAACAACAGGCAATATGTTCGCTGAGTGACCACTCTTCATTATGCTTAACCAAAAAGCATAATCTTGACCTGTTCTGATATTCGGCATACGCCTCTCATTTAAGAGTGTCTTAGAAATAATTACGGTAGAACAACCTAACGTTGCTCTTTTTTTCAGCATATCAAAATAATTAAAGCTACCTGAATTTGAAGAATCTATTGTTTTACCTAACAATGCACCATCATTAGAGATCAATTGATAAGCAGTAAAAGAAAAATCAGAATTAGACTCTTGCATAAATTCTAGTTGCATAGATAGCTTTTCAGGCTCCCATAAATCATCAGAGTCGATAAATGCAACAAATTCCCCACTTGCAAAATCCAAGGAGTTATTTCTAGCTATCGCAGCCCCACTATTAACCTTATTGACAAACAACTTGACCCTAATATCATTGTCAGCTATTGATGATAGAATAGAGTAAGTATCATCACTAGAGCAATCATCAGTAACAATCCACTCCCAGTCTTTATAAGTTTGTTTCTTTATACTTTCATATGTTTTGCTAATATATTCTTGGGAATTATATGTAGCCGTTATTATAGAAACCTTCAAAATATCACCCAAATATTTCCGCTAAAACTTTCGTATCATATGTCCAATCTAAATCTTGCTTTACACATTTAAGTCTTTCAAGGATTGCTGGCCTATTGTCAACAAAGTAAAGAAATGCTCGTATCAACGAGTCTGTGTCTCCATATTCAAATGTCAGACCGTGAAGGCGATTCTCGGATAAAAATCTATATGCTTCCCCGGTTCTTGATGACACAAAAGGAACACCATGAGCAAGCAGATTATACATCACTCCTGATTGCGAAGCATTCTTATAAGGAAGCACAACGAGAACACTTGGTCGATTTAGAATATTTGCTACATCTTCCAAACTTAAATAGTCGTCTACAGAGATACAGCCATTTAAGATTAGCTTTTCATAATATTTCTTCATATCAAGATCGAACTTGCCGTATACTTCCAGATCTAATTTATTTTCTTTCAATCTTTCTAATGAATCAACTAAAAAATCAACCCCTTTATACTCTTTCACGTTTCCCCAAAAAACCGCTTTCACCCCCCCTGTGGTATCACTAGAGACTATATTACCTAAGGCGTGTTCATTACCTACAAGCGGCATGCATCCATGGTTTAGAAGAAAAACATCCCTCTGCTTAATGGAATGTATATTTAAAAACTCATCCATTGTATACTTACTAACGAAAACAATTTTTTTAGAAAGCTTAAAAATAAAAAAATCGAAAATTGAGCGCTTCCTTTTCAAATTATGCGGCTTAGCATTATGAAACGTAAATACGAGCGAATTCCTAATCAAAAAATAAAAAAGCAAATCAAAAACTCTAAAAACAGACCATTGTATATTTATCGACGCGTAGTCATTACGTGATAAAAAAATTGATAAGTACATTCTAAAAAGACTAGCAACCCCAAAAACCCTACCCACATTAGAAATAGAGTATTTTTTAACACGCACATTATTTATATTCTTAATCTTTTTAATATAATCATTATTAAACTTAGTCTCTGAACAATAAAAGTCTATTATATAACTTCCCGAAAGTGACTTCACAAAATGATAATCATAAGGAAGTGCATAGGAAGAAGGATCTACGATAGCGATTTTTTTCATTAATGGAATGGCCTTTTATAGTAGGGGATATAAGATAATAAAGGAGCCCGACTCCGCTTTAAAACTGCTGGATTTCCTGCATATAAAGAAAACTTTTTGGTATTAGATACGACTACACTCCCTGCACCGATGACGGTGCCCTCTGAAACTTGAACACCAGGCAAAATAAGAGCATACGAACCAATAATTGAATAATTCTCGATAGAAACTATCGCGCTCTTTGTTTCGTAATTTGGAGAGTCTATATCATGGTACTGTGATAGAATACGGACCCCCAAAGTTATATCCACATTATCCCCAATGATTAGACCCCCTCTGCAATCCAAAAAGCATCCGTACTGAATATTAGTCCCGTCACCGACATGTAGTTTCCAAGGACTAAAAAATCTAACCCCCCTATGAATAGTGCAACGCCCAAGATTAGCTCGATAAACATACTTCAACAAAATATACCGTAACGTATATGAAGGGAAATGACAAAAAAAAGAATTCCAGAAAAATACAAAAAGATAACGCAGGTAATTTTTTAAATTATGCATAAAACTCTCGCCTTAAATTATCCGAAGTTCTTTCTTTCAGTTGCCTAACAACCGACTTTCTAAAAGAAAAGTCAACTTCAAGACCCAATAAAAAAGACAAGGGATCATCTAAACCAATTAAGTCCTCAATCATTATCACACTACCTTTAAATATAGAGCTCATCGCCCTTGAATAAGCACAATCTGACATCAATATAATTGATCCGCTACTGGCTATAGATTCAAAAAAAACTCCACTAACTCTGAATTCGAACTTCTGAGGTATAATAATCAAACTCGCAGAAGAAATAAGATTCGGATAGTCTTGAAAATACGTTTGTGAAACTAATTTACCTTTTCTGTAGTCCCCTCCCCCTTTGTAAAGTAATGCACAATTTACTTTACTTTTAACAACCAGATTTTCAACCACCCGTGAAATTTTTTTATCTATATTAGATGAGGGCATAAATGCAAATCCGCCCGAACACTCTGGATATTCCATTTCGAGATTATTGCTAATTGAATCATAAAAACCAAAAGGATGAGTAATAAATAAGGCTCGCTTCCCTAATCTAGAGATTTCACTTTCAATAAACTCTGCCAAACATATATGTTTAACTTTCTTAGATATAAACCTAAAAAATAAAAATTTTAGATTATCATCAGGAACAAATGTATTATGCTCAACGACATAAAATTTCTTATTAGGAAAAATCATACATAAGAAATGACTAAATAGTGAAAATGACACTAAATCATATGAAAGGAAAATAACGTAAGGAGAACGACTTCCTCTTATCTTAAACAAGGATTTGAAAAGTATCAAAAATTGCCTTAATTTATAAAAAAAAGGATTTTTCTTCGAAATAAGAGCACTATTAAAAGTAAGTTTTTTTTCAACATTATTTAAATGATGATTATCGGCACAAAAGATTACTCTATGTTTGTTCGCAAACAAGCTTATGAAACTTTTATTAAAATTTTGATGCCCTTTTTCAGATAGTGGTTCAATAAAAATCATCTTAACCTCCCTTTTTATTATTTATCTTTATGATTTAAAAACTAAATAGATAACAAGTAAATTAATAAAAAATGCATACTATCTATATACAGTGAACTATATTCAGCATTTCGATTCTAAATCAGTGGCCGCCAACTTTAAAAAGTCGAATTAATTTTTAAATACCAATTTATTTACGCATTTTAAGTCTAACTATACTTCTTAATCTAGCACAACTCACTTAATTTGAAATTTACAACAAAAAATTTTAGAGGGAAATGATAAACCAATCAATCTAATAATTAATTTACACTACTACGACCAGAAAAGAGAAATACATTAAACTCTTTTATCTGAAATAAAAAACCTAAAATAGAGTAACAAGTTTATGATCTGTATTAAACCAAAACAAATCATGTAAACTTCAAAACTCGTATAATATAAAACCAAGAAATTAACTAACGCAGCAGCAGTCCAAACAACTGACATTTTAAGATAAATATGTGAGTCACCATTATTCAGACTATCAACAATTACAACCTGACCAAACGGCCAAAAAAAACAAAATAAACCGAGTGATAAAAATAAGTAAAGATTACTTTCGATATCAAATTTATCTGAGAAGAGCAACCTTACAAGCTCACCATCCCCAAAAAACCACAATAAAAGATACCCGCTAGACATAGCAATTAGAAACACCCTATACCTCCCAAGAATGATTTGGGAATTAAGTTTATCTTGACTCAAATATCTAACCACGACTTTATTCATCGAATTTGCCAATAGTCCAGGGGCACTAACAATAGTATTAAAAATACGCATCAATACTAGAATATTTGGTCCCAATAACATTCCGATAACCAAAGGCATCAATGAGTCCCTAGAAACAGAAAGCACTGTGCTCGCGAAAAAGCGCCCAGATATCAACTTATCATCTGAATAGACAATTCTATTTTTAACCTTTTTAAAAGATAAAAAAGTGTAGAGAAAGAAAGTTCCAAGTGAACGAAAAACAAAAGGGAGCATGTAACATATGAGAGAATCGCTTTCGTAAAACACAAAAAGCACAGAACATATTAACATAAAAATATCTAACAAAAAGTAAAGGGCTTTGTCATTCTGATTACAATAAACATTAGTAACCGAATTGGACACAACACCAGAGATAAAAATAAAAAAAGAAAAAACTGAAATGTAAAACAAATCGTCTAACAAGTACGACACAAATAATCGCATATACAACCAAAATAACAAACTGGTTAAAAAAGGCACTATTAACATGTACTTAAACTGCTTGACAATTAAAGCACTTGAAACCTGCGTACTAAGAGATAGCAAGTGCAATCCAAAAAGACCATCAAACAGTGCATTCTGTAAATTTAAAAAAAGAATAAATACAGATATAACTATCAAATCCTGAGATGATAAATTATTACTAGCTAACGCCACTAAAATAATTGTGGATACTGCAACCAATAAATTTTTAATAACAACCAAGCCGGAAGCCTTTAACATACTAGTATGAAAACCCAGTAATTTTAGACACAGCTTTCATAATATAGGATTTCCTCATAACACACTCAATAGAATCAAAAAGCCTATTATTTGGATCAGACATATAATGTTCGTGAATTATAGACCTAGCCTTAGCCTTAAAAAACTCAATATTATCTTCGTTCAATGAATTTGATTTATACCAACCTCCACCATTCAACCAAGACTTAAGAAAATTTGAGTAATGAACACAAGTATATATATTATTCTCGTAACTAGAAAGCGGGCTTAAACGAACATCAATTCCCCCTATATTAAACAAGCGCCCATATTCCGACAAAGACAATTGAGTCACAATAAAAAATTTCGAATTTATGTATTTATGAAAGTTTAAAATACCTGCCAGGTAACTACTTTTATGCAGAAAACCAGTAATTTTCTTTTCATTTTTTAATATCTTAGAAAATAAAGAACGCCAAATAATATATTCCTTCAATGCTATACTCTCACTCCTGCGAAGTTTCCCGTGACTAAGAATAGTATCATTTAGAAACAAAACTTCTTTCACATCCCTTATTTCTGAAAAAACAAACTTTATACCTTCATAATACCCGGAGAATTCCATTTCTTCATTTGCAAGTTCGACTTTTTTTGATGAAACAAGCGCGCCATCTCTGGTCAGCATATCAACCTGCAACTTTTTGGTGTTTACAACAACTACGACCTTTAAACCCAGCTTACCATATAGTGTATTCAATAGCTTTTTATGATTATCCTTTGCCGAGTCAAAATTATAACATACAAAAACAGTTATCATATAACCACCTAAAATCACCTACCTAAAGATAAAACGCTTTTTATAGAAAAGGAACTGCAATAAAACAACAATTAGAAACTCAAACACCGTATCTCTCAGTATAAAAGGAGACACCATAAAACCCAATACATAAAATCTAAAATATAACCAACAACCAATAATTGTAAACTTATTATATAGCAAAATCATTATTATTAATGTGGTAAACGCGTAAGCTAAAAATGCCCAAACACCAAAATCCACACTGACAACAGCCCAAGTTGGATACATTACATTTGCGTTAATATCACCATAACTAGCTGAAGTGCCTAAATTAACAAAATCATACAAAACTCTTTGATCAAAAAAAGCATTTGAATCAAGAGGAGTCCCGAAAAACTTTGAAACTATATATCCAGGATAGCCGAGTGATAGTCCATGAAATTTTTCAGGCTCATACAATAAAGATTCACCTAAATAAAAGGGGAATGCATTGTAAAAATACAAATTCTGGAGTGTTCTCACCATAGCAAAACCATAATCATCTGTCCTCCCTTGAAATAAAGGCATAACAAGAATCAAAAACAAAAATGGAGCTATAAATAGAGCAAGCTTCCTTTTAGAAAAGGAAATTTCAATACCACTTAATAATACTGAAATAACAAGGAAGAATGCTAAACTTCTGCTATAAGACATAAACACTGAAAAAAGAACGGCTAACACAATCAACGTGAGTGTTTTGTCATCATATTTTTTCTGGTACGGTTGAAACATAGACGACAAAATTATTATAATAAATGCAGTATTTATAAATGATAGATAATATATAACTATATTACCTGAGATTGCTTCCAACTTTTCATCTCTGCTTCCTTGGGGTAAGGTTAACAATATAATAAATATCGATATCATTATACTTAACTTACATACACCGCCTATCCAAGATATATCAAATGAAATAGAAAAATTAGATAAACCCATCCTTTTTATGAGCAAAGAAGTTATTATAAAAGAAGAAAAAAAAGGAACTGTGGATACATTAAAAAAATCATAATCAATATAAAGAAAACCAGAGCTCTGAATACCTAAAACACAAGAATAAAAAAACAAAATATAAAATATTGAACTTTTCACATTTTCCTTCCATTTAAGAAAGTCCTGATTGCCAATATAAATGCCAATGCAAACCCATGTCTTCCATTTCTGTATCCTTGATAACGAAAATACTCCCTAATAAATGCCTTTAAACAACCAGACACAGAAAAGCTATCATTGCCTTTTTGTTTGTTACATTCAATTTCACAATATCTAACAAGTCTAGATACAAATTCTATTGCTGTATTTGAATGATAGTGGTAAATATAATATCCATCTTTGTATTCTAAACTACTTGTATTAACTTTAGACCGAATTCCCTTGTGGATTTCTTTTGTAACTTCCACACTATTCTTATCAAAGAATCGTAATTGCTTGTCTGAATCAGCTTTAAATTGCCCATATTCAATATCCTTACCGATCATTCGATTTTTTCTGGGTATGTATAGAACTTTATTTTCCAATGAAACGTTACCAGCTCTTATATCCAATATTAGTTTTTTAAGATTTTCACTAATATCTTCATCCGCATCAAGAATCATAATAAATTGATTTTCACATGTTTCTACTCCAAGCTTTCTCGCAGGCTCAACATATCCCATTCTTTCCACGGAAACAACTTTTGTTGCAAATGAACTAGCTACATCAAACGTATTGTCTTCTGATGACATATCTACAATAACAACTTCATCAAAGAGATAAGCCAAAGGCTTTATATTATTTTCTAGATTTAACTCTTCATTAAGAGTGTTTACAAGCAAAGATATCTTCATATTTAATTAACCACTACAAGTCACGAAAAAAAACACCTAATTGATCTTTTTTTGATAGAATAGGCTGCACTTTATTCATTGGCCATGAAATATTGGCACTAGAGTCATTCCACATAAGTGTTTTTTCAAATAAAGGGTTATAATAGTCTGTACACTTATATACAAATTCAGCCTCATCACTTGTCACATAAAACCCATGGGCGAAGCCTTCAGGAATCCACAGTTGACGTTTGTTTTCAGCAGAAAGGTACTCACCTACCCATTGACCAAAAGTTGGTGAGCCTTTGCGAATGTCCACCGCGACATCAAACACTTCACCAGAAACTACCCGTACCAATTTGCCTTGAGTATTTTCTGTTTGGTAATGCAAACCACGTAAAATCCCTTTTTTTGATTTTGAGTGGTTGTCTTGTACAAACTGGGTTGGTTTGCCTGTTACAAGCTCTTCAAAACGTTTTTGATTCCAGGTTTCCATAAAAAAGCCGCGCTCATCACCAAAAACAGTTGGCTCAATAATTTTTACATCAGGGATTTTTGTATCAATTACTTTCATAGTTTTTAATTACTTATAAGCTTGAATGTCGTTTAAAGCAACATGCCAATCACTTGGCTTAATACCAAATTGATTTTTTATTTTTGAACAATCTAATCGGGAGTTAGCAGGACGTTTAGCTGGCGTTGCGTAAGCCGATGTTTGAATAGATGAAAGTTTCGGTCTCTTATGCAAGACGTTTTGTTGCTCTGCCGCTTGGAATATAGCAGACGCAAAATCATACCAACTGGCGTATGGCATCCCTGAGAAATGGTAAACTCCCCATTGAGGTTGCATACCCTTTTCAATGTACCTCACCATCGTAATCAAAGCATCAGCAATATCGCCAGCATAAGTTGGTCCACCAAACTGATCGCCGACTATGCTCAGCTCATCACGGCTTTGCGCTAAGCGTAGCATGGTTTTTACAAAGTTATTGCCATGCTCACCAAAAACCCAAGCAGTACGTAGAATCAAATGCTCTGGGCAAGCTTCCGCTACGGCTAGCTCTCCCGCTAATTTGCTCTGCCCGTAAACACCTTGTGGTCCTGCGCTATCGCCTTCTTGGTATGGCTTATCACCCATACCATCGAAAACATAATCAGTAGAAATATGTAGCATAATCGCACCATACTCTTTGGCTGCTTGCGCTAAGTAACCTGGGCCATCGCAGTTAATAGCATAGGAAATTTCAACTTCCTGCTCAGCACGGTCGACTGCAGTGTGTGCTGCAGCGTTGATAATGTATTTGGGCCTGAACTCAGCTACTGTATTAAACACTGCTTCGCGGTTGGTAATATCCAGCCCATTGTAATCTAGAGCTAGAATATCTGCTTGAGTTTTTAAACGCTTAGTAAGGCAATGACCAACTTGGCCGCTACAACCAGTAATTAAAACTTTCATTACATGCTCTATTTGTTTACTTTATCAAGGACTGTAAATACTGACCGTAGCCATTTTTCAGCATAGACTCGGAAATAGTGGCTAAGTCTTCACGACTCATCCAACCATTGCGCCATGCAATCTCTTCTAAACATGCCACTTTTAAACCTTGTACGTTTTCAATCGTTTGAACAAAAGAAGAAGCTTGGTGTAAGCTTTCATGAGTGCCAGTATCTAACCACGCAAAGCCACGACCTAGTAGCTCTACATTCAGCGAACCCTCATTGAGATACATCTCATTGAGGGTAGTAATTTCTAACTCTCCGCGCGCAGAAGGCTTCACTTGCTTTGCCATTTCCACTACGCGGTTATCGTAGAAATATAAACCCGTTACTGCGTAGTTTGATTTCGGCTTAAGCGGTTTTTCCACAATCGAAACGGCTTTCATCTCTTGGTCGAACTCAACCACACCAAAGCGTTCAGGGTCTTTTACTTGATAACCAAATACCGTCGCAATACCTTGAGAGGTTAGTTCACAAGCTCGTTTCAATTGCTTACCAAATGACTGACCATAGAAAATATTATCGCCTAGTATCAAACACGCAGAATCATCACCAATAAACTCTTCACCGATGATAAAAGCCTGCGCCAAGCCATCTGGACTTGGTTGCACAGCATATTGCAGATTAATGCCGAAATCGCTGCCATCACCGAGTAAACGGTTGAAACTATCGTTATCTTCCAGTGTAGTGATAATCAGAATATCGCGGATACCCGCTAGCATTAGGGTAGAAATGGGATAATAAATCATTGGCTTATCGTAAACAGGGAGCAACTGCTTCGATACACCACGCGTGATTGGGTAAAGCCTTGTGCCCGATCCACCAGCAAGAATGATACCTTTCATTAAGTATAGTTCCTAGTTTTCTAGATCCGAGGTTCTAGAGAAAAACTAGAACACCTGACCAAATAATTTGACAATGCTATAAGTTAGTTTGTGCCAAGACGTTCGCGAGAATACGAACCGTCTAGCACTCTAGCACACCATTTCTGATTGTTTAGGTACCACTCAACCGTTTTTCGAATGCCGGATTCAAAGGTTTCTTGTGGTTTCCAGCCTAACTCGCGCTCAATCTTACTTGCATCGATGGCGTAGCGCACATCATGTCCTGGGCGGTCTTTTACGTAAGTGATTAGGTCTAGATATTGAGCTACGCCTCGGGGCTTATTTGGTACCAATTCTTCAAGCAGTGAACAAATCTTTTTCACCACCTCAATATTGGCTTTCTCATTATGACCTCCGATATTGTAAGTTTCACCCACTTCACCTTCCGTAATCACTTTGTACAGTGCACGGGCGTGATCCTCAACAAATAGCCAGTCGCGAATTTGCATGCCATCACCATAAACTGGCAGCGCTTTACCTTCTAACGCATTGAGAATCATCAGAGGAATGAGTTTTTCGGGGAAATGGTAAGGTCCGTAATTGTTCGAGCAGTTGGTGACTATGGTTGGAAAACCGTAAGTACGCAGCCACACACGGACCAAGTGATCACTCGATGCTTTGGAGGCAGAATAAGGGCTACTCGGTGCGTAGGAGGTAGTTTCGGTAAATAGGTCTTCTGTGCCTTCTAAATCACCATACACTTCATCGGTGGAGATATGGTGGAAGCGAAACGCTGCTTTGCGCTCACCATCCAAGGTATTCCAATAACTACGTGCTGCTTCTAATAAAGTGTATGTACCAACAATATTGGTTTCAATAAAAGCGGCAGGCCCATCTATAGAGCGGTCTACATGAGATTCAGCGGCCAAATGCATCACTGCATCAGGTTTATGCTCGATGAATACGCGTTCAACCTCTGCGCGATCACAAATATCAACTTGCTCGATAATATATCGCTCACTCCCTGCAACGCTAACCAGTGATTCTAAGTTACCTGCATAAGTTAGCTTGTCGAGGTTTACAACACTATCTTTAGTATTATTGATGATATGGCGAACCACCGCTGATCCGATAAAGCCGGCACCACCGGTAATTAGAATTTTTCTCATCAGGAGAAAGCTCCTCGTTATAATTAAAAGGTAGTGATAGGCTAACTTCTTAGTTCTTAAAATAAGAAATGACTTTCTTGTTTATAACTCACAGAAAACAAGTTTTACTTAGTTAAAAAGCTCGCTCTCACTAAACCATTAATAAATTAGTTGTAAATAATAGAACTAATTAGTGTGATATATAAAATCTGGCATATAGGGTTCTGATGTTATGACTTGTCTGATTTATATTCGTAATTGTAGTAGCCATAGTAACCATAGGCATTGCTTGATTTACGAACTACGCCATTAAATACCACACCCTTTACATCGATGCCATTTTGCTCAAAACGGTTACGCGTGATCTCTAGTTCTTTTGCATGGTTTTGACCAAAACGTGTCACTAGTAGTGTCGTACCGGCATGCGCACTCACAATGGCTGGATCGGTTACAGCTAAGATTGGCGGTGTATCGATAATCACCAAGTCGTAAATTTTACTAACCTCATCAATTAACTTGCTAAAGTTTTGGTGCATTAATAACTCCGAAGGGTTTGGAGGTATTTGGCCACGAGTCATTACATCTAACCCTTCTACTTGGGTATTTTTTATCGTTTGAGTTAGGTCTAAGCAACCTGATAAATAATCGCTCAAGCCATCATCCCATTTCATGCCAAACTGAGTTTGTAAGTAGCCTTTACGCATATCTCCGTCTATTACAAGCACTTTTTTACCGCTTTGTGCAAGGACGGTCGCTAAGTTGACTGTAATAAATGACTTACCAACACCCGGGCTTGGACCAGAAATAGCAATAACGTTGTTTTTAGCTTCTAACATAGCGAAGTGTAAACTTGTTCTTAAGCTGCGTAGCGCCTCAACAGAGAGGTCAGCAGGGTTATCAATCGCCAGGATGGATTTTGCTTTTGCAGTTTTACCTTTCCGCGCTCTAGCAAAACCAGTCAGTTTCACTTGATATTCAGAGAATGGAACGCTTGCATAAACAGGTAGGCCTAATGCTTCAATTTCAGCAGGGTCTTCAATGCCTTTATGTAATGCTTTTTGAATCAGTACAATAACAATAGCTAACATACCACCAAGCATAGTTGCCACCACAACGATTAGTGCTTTTTTAGGCTTGACTGGTTGGGTTGTATTTACTTCTGCATAATCTACGATGCGCACATTGCCAACGGTGCCTGCACGCACAATATCTAACTCCTGCGTTTTACCAAGTAAAAGGGTGTAAATCTCGTTGTTTACTTCTACATCACGTTTTAAACGCAGCAGCTCACGTTGTGTTTCTGGCAAGCCTTGAACTTCGCCTGCTAATTCATTGCGCTGGCGTTTCACAGTATCAATTTGCTCTACAACACCGCGATAAGAGGGGTGTTCGCGTTTAAACTTACGGCCAAGCTCTAAGCGTTTTAGCTCTAACTCTTGCAGTTTAGTTTCTAATGCAACTATTTGCTCTAAAACGCCCTGTGTTTCTAAGCTAATATCAATGGACTCTTGGCGAATTTGGTAATCGTTAAAAGCCTTTTCAGCACGCTCTAAGTTACGTTTAACTTCAGGGAGCTGAACTTCCAAGAACTCCAAAGATTGCTGAGCCTCCGCGCTGTTACGCTCGACGTTACGGCGAACATAAATACTGGCAACTTTGTCTAATACTTTTTCTGCGTAGGCTGGGGTTTTATCTTGAAGCGCAAGATTGATGATACCTGAGTCTTTGCCTTTTTCAGATGCAGATATAGCACTTTGTAAGTCTAATATCGTTTGTAATCTGTTACGTTTTACAATTGAGAATTCAGTACCAGGTCGTGCAATAAGTGTTTTGATGGTTAATTCAAACTGCCCTGCTTTTATCTCTTGCCCAACTTTACCAGAAAGTACTTCTTCATTATATTCATTTAATAAAACAAAATTATTATCGGCTTGTGATAATAATGTGAACTCTACTCCCACCGCGCTATTCGGCACTTTAAAACGGTGGATCTCTACCTTTTCGCCGCCCCATGCATAAGAGCTTGCGCCAAAGCTTGGTTCCGCAACTTCACCTTCAGCTTGTAGTACAAACTTACGAAAGCTGCGACCACCAAATAGAGGGAACAATTTTGGTTCTACTACTATATCTAGGTTAAGTGTATCTACCGCTTCACCTATAATACTTCTTGATTTAAGTAGCTCAATTTCTGTTACCGCCGCAGAGGTGCTTTCAAACATACCAGACATATCATCAAAGCCAGGGACTGAGCCGCCTTTTTCTTCTACCTGTACCATTGCGGTTGCTTGGTAGATTGGCGTGCTAAATATCGCGTAAGCCACACCTAGCAGCATAAATAATGACGTAACACCTGCAATAAACCATTTGGCGTCTAATAAAGCACCAAAGAGTGCCATTAAGTCGATCTCTTGCGTATCTTCTTGTTTAGATTTTTGTGGAGAAATTAGATTTGGCTGAGCATTCATATACTCGCAATTCCTTATAAATACTGTTGCCAAGCGCCGCAGGCGCTATCGATAAGCTCATATACGTGTTCAAACGCTTCTTTAGACTGGCGGTATGGATCGGGGATTTCTTTATCTCCAATCCACTTACCAAGTAAAAAGGTTTTACCGCGAGCTTGGGGATAACGGCTACATAAGTCATCAAGGTGCCTATGTTCCATTACTAAGATTAGACTATTTTGCGCAACAAGCGCACCACTGAGCTGACGCCCTTGATGCTCACTCATGTTGATACCTTGCGCCTTAGTAAGTTCTTGTGCCATTGCATCGGCTGGTTTCCCCTCTAACGCGGTTAAGCCTGCCGACGACACTTGAATATTCTTACCCGCCAATTTGCTTTTTAATACATATTCTGCGGTTGGACTACGGCAAATATTGCCAGCGCAAACCATTAATACACTATCAAACATGAGCAATCACACTATTGATTTTCAATATCTTGAATTGCATCCACCGTTGATAGCGAAGGCAATAGGAGGCTGATAACTTTGTTCCAGCGAGCAAGTGGCGCGCTGGTAACGTACACAATATCTTGCGGCTCGAGTTCAAACTGTTCTGCAAGTACCAATGAGGCAACATTTTTTGCGTGTAGTTGGTATACATCTGCAAGCACACCGTCTTTTTGCAGGTCGCGTTTACGCAGTACAAAAACACCATTAGCATCAGCTGTGCGCTCATTAAAGCCACCTACATCAGTAAGTGCTTCAGCTAGACTTAAGCCGTAGCGATTTACGTCTACTTTGCCTGCTTTAATTACGTCGCCTAACACATATACGTTACGTTTATCATTGCGGCTGATATGAATAATATCGCCATGCTGCAACAAACGGTTTTGTGAAATATCGCCCTCGGCATAGAAGTCATCGAGTTGGATAACCTCGGTTTTCTCACCGCGAGTAAAAGTTACGGTTTCCCAATCTGCACTTTCAGTCAGGCCACCGGCTTGGTTTATCGCATCAATGAGCGTTACAGGCGTTTCTGTGATTGGGTATACACCCGGTTTTGTTACTTCACCGGTTACATATGTTTTTTGGCTTCTAAAGCCAACCACTTTTACGTCTATTTGTGGCTCTTCGATAACACGGCTTAAGCGCTTAGTAAGATCTTCACGTAACTCATTTACTGTTCTACCTGCTGCCGGAACTTTTGGGGCGTAAGCAAAATTAATAGTGCCGTCGGCTTGAACACGGAAACCGTCAAACTCGGCTGTTCTTTGTACCGCAGCCGGGATCGTAAGTTCTGGGTGATCCCAAACGCCAATTGTAATGACATCCCCAACGCCTAAACGATATTCATAGTTTGAGACATCTATACCAGCAAGTGACGAACGGTCAATTTTTTTGGCTTGTTTGATTTTGTGCTCTTGAACTAACTGAGAGTCGATGATGTGAATATTTACTTTTTCTAAGTCGCGTTCTAGATTTGCGGTTTGTTCGCCAGAGCCGATTCCTTCAAAATGGCCACCAGGAACAAGTGTACAGCCGCTCATTGTCATCAGAACGGCTGAAGCAATGATAGTTTTACAGCGTAGCGCCATTGTTTCTTCCCAAAAGTGTTGTAATCTTTTCTTTTCATTACTTTTATTGCCCTTTATTAAATAGTAGAGAGACAATAAAAATTTCGTGGGCTAATTAAAGCATGCACGATTGTTAATCGCAAGTGAGTACTAGGTTTTGCGCAAGATCTCACTCTATATTCTATGTTTTTACTTGAAGGTATGAATAAAAGCCTTTACCAAGTTTGAGTTCGTTTTTTAGATTGTTGTTTTTGTTGTTTCTTAATTTGCAATTTAATCTTTTGTCCTTGGCCGCGGCGTAGAGCTGCTATGTCTGAGTTTGAACCATTTTGTCGCGACATAAAGTCGCTGCTGAACAATTCTGTCGCGACATAAAGTCGCTGCTACCACATTAACCCAAGGTGATTATGTCTTCGCGGCGTAAAGCCGCACTAGAACCATTCTGTCGCGACATAAAGTCGCTGCTACGGCATTCAGGCACGCTTCCGCACTTAGGTTGTAGCTCCTAAATGCTGTTTTCAGTTTACGTAAAAGATCGCGAGGTGAACTCGCTCCCACCACGTTGACCCAAGGTAATTATGTTTTCGCGACATAAAGCAGCTGCTGAACCATTCTGTCGCGACATAAAGTCGCTGCTACGGCATTCAGGCACGCTTCCGCCCTTAGGTTGTAGCTCCTAAATGCAGGCTTTAGTTGTAGTGAAAAATCGCGAGGTGAACTCGCTCCTACCACATTGCCCCAAGGTGTTTATGTCTTCGCGGCGTAAAGCCGCATCTGAGCCATTCTGTCGCGACATAAAGTCGCTGCTACGGCATTCAGGCACGCTTCCGCACTTAGGTTGTAGCTCCTAAATGCTGTTTTCAGTTTACGTAAAAGATCGCGAGGTGAACTCGCTCCCACCACGTTGACCCAAGGTAATTATGTTTTCGCGACATAAAGCAGCTGCTGAACCATTCTGTCGCGACATAAAGTCGCTACTACGGCATTCAGGCACGCTTCCGCCCTTAGGTTGTAGCTCCTAAATGCTGTTTTCAGTTTACGTAAAAGATCGCGAGGTGAACTCGCTCCTACCATATTGAGCCAGATGTTTATGTCTTCGCGACGTAAAGCCCGTCTGAACCATTTTGTCGTGACATAAAGTCGCTGCTATGGCATTCAGGCACGCTTCCGCCTTTAGGTTGTAGCTCCTAAATGCTGGTTTTAGTTTTAGTGAAAGATCGCGAGGTGAACTCGCTCCTACCATATTGAGCCAGATGTTTATGTATTCGCGGCATAAAACCATTCTGTCGCGACATAAAGTCGCTGCTACGGCATTCAGGCACGCTTCCGCCCTTAGGTTGCAGCTCCTAAATGCTGGTTTTAGTTTTAGTAAAAGATCGCGAGGTGAACTCGCTCTTATACATTAACCCAAGGTGTTTATGTCTTCGCGGCGTAAAGCCACTGCTGAACAATTCTGTCGCGACATAAAGTCGCTGCTACGAAATGGTTTTAGCTTTTAAATTACGGCTACAAAATTACCAACGTTCCGCTATGAGAATGTAATCTTTCTAACAACGTGAAGAAGTTTACAGTCAAACCAGATTACACCCTTTTTATAACAATTAAATAAGAATAAAGGATGAAGTTTTTATTGTACCTTTTTTATTGTACAGTTATCAACAACGATTTGTGCATAATGGTTAAGCAGTTTAATTAATAAAATGCTACGAAGTTCTCCATCAGGTTGTTGATATATAGCGTGAATGTCTTTGTAACAGCCGTCTGTTAACTGAACCAAGTCGCCTTCTTGAAGGTCGAGCTCATCCGCTATTTCATTTTTATTCATTAGTTGAGCAACGAGTTCATCTGGCACCATTTGCAGATCGGTACCATAACGAATAAAGTCAGAAACACCGCGAGTGTTTTTTACCGCAGAAAAGTGTGAAGAATGTGGATCTAGCTTAACAAATAAATATCGTGGAAACAGCGGTTGCTTCACCGCCTTTGAGCCAGAGGTTTTTCTTTTTACGAAAGTTGGGAAGCAAGACTCTATCCCTTGATTTTGAAGATTTGACTGTGCTCTGTGTTCTTGTTTTGGTTTACAGTAGAGCAAATACCAGCATTCCATGCGTTGCGTTCCCTAAAAAAATAAGCCTAACGAATTAGGCCTACTATTATACGTATATTCTCAATTAGGTCTAGCCTAGTCACTGCCAAAAAGGTCTCTTGTGTAGACTTTTTCGGTAACGTCTTGTAACTCCTCAACCATACGATTAGAGATGATTACATCGCAGCTACGTTTGAATACATCTAGGTTGTTTTCTACTCTAGAATTAAAGAAAGTTGCCTCTTTCAGTACTGGCTCATAAACCACTACCTCGACTCCCTTCGCTTTTATTCTTTTCATCACGCCTTGAATAGAAGAAGCTCTAAAGTTGTCCGATCCCGCTTTCATAATTAATCGGTAGATCCCCACCACCTTAGGTTTTTTTTGCAAAATTGACTCAGCAATAAAGTCCTTTCTTGTTGTGTTTGCATCAACAATTGCTTGAATTATATTATTAGGTACGTCTTTATAGTTGGCTAAAAGCTGCTTCGTGTCTTTTGGTAAACAATAGCCACCATAGCCAAACGAGGGATTGTTGTAATGACTACCGATACGAGGGTCTAAACACACCCCCTCAATTATCTGCTTAGCGTTTAAACCATGAGATTCAGCATAGCTGTCTAACTCATTAAAGTAGGCTACGCGCATCGCCAAATAAGTATTCGAGAATAATTTGATCGCTTCGGCTTCTGTAGAATCAGTGAATAACGTGTCAATATTCTCTTTAATCGCACCTTGTGCTAGCAGATCAGCAAACACTTTTGCACGCTCAGAGCGTTCACCAACAATAATACGAGACGGATACAAATTATCGTAAAGGGCTTTTCCTTCTCGTAAAAACTCTGGTGAGAATATGATATTTTCAACGCCTAGGGTGGTTTTAATTTTTTCCGTAAAACCTACAGGTACAGTGGACTTTACGACTATAACAGCATTGTGATTATACTTTTGAACGTCCGCAATAACCGACTCTACAGAATTAGTATTAAAGTAGTTTGTCTCAGGGTCATAGTCCGTTGGTGTAGCGATGACTACATATTCAGCGCCAGTGTAAGCAGATGCTTTATCTGTAGTTGCAGTTAGATCGAGCTTTTTTGTGGTCAAAAACTCTGAGATTTCCTTATCCACTATGGGCGACTGCTTATCATTGATCATATTCACTTTATTTTGATCAATATCTAAAGCCATAACTTCGTTATGCTGAGCTAATAATACTGAGTTCGAAAGCCCTACATACCCTGTTCCAACAACTACAATTTTCACTGTGATTCCCTAATTAACTTCTTGCAATTTGTATCTCTTGCGCTCTAATTTCAACCGCTCTGGATACAACGCGGTCATTACAATAATCAGTCCAACAATAGCATATACACTATTCATCGAGCTGACTGATGCTCCATTTAAAAATAAAATACTAATGCAGGCAAGTCTTGCTCGCGGTGAAACATCGCTCAATTTGAGTAGCTGATTCACTGCCAAAAAGATAAATAATAATCCTAAAAAGCCATGGTCAAATATCGCTCTAGTGAGATAAGTATGTAATATAACTGAGTAACACACTCCTGCCTTGCCTGCACTAAATAGTGATTGGTAATACTGCAACCTTGTGCACACACTTTCGGGCATTGCTGTAAGTGTTTGCGAACCAATCAAATATTCCAGCCATCCCCAACCTGAGATCGCTTTCAAAAAGCCTTGGAAAAAAACCACCCTATCGATTGCTTCAATATCACCGCCCGACAAACGACTAATAAAGGTTGCAGCGACACCGGCTGCGATTATAGCAACAACAAGCAACTTAATTATGGTCTTCCAACCAAAGTCTTTAATATAGAAAATGGTGAACATTGCAAGAAAGCAGATCACACCAGAACGAGAACCTGAAAGAAAAGTAACCACACCTAATGCCATCCAGTCGAATAATGACAAGGAGCGATTAAAGCCCCATATTGCACACCCTAATAGCAGTACAAACATAATTTCATAGTTATTTTCGGTAAAAATACCTGGCCGACCTTCTTGCCCAAGGCCAATCCATATAACGTATTTGATGAAAAATAGTAGCAGTAGAATGTGCCAAAAACGTCGTAGTAGCTTTTCTTCGAATAACACTTTAGAGGAAAAAAATGACAATAAAGCGAGATAAAAAAAAGTTTTATAGGCAATAAAGTAATCAACAGGATGGATACCGCGAACCTTAGCTAAGGCTAACGTAATAATCAAATAAAGCAGGCTACAGCTGAACACTAGCCATGCGCTTGGGCACATGCGCTTAGCAACAAACAAAAAAGTGCATAAAACCAGCAATTCGAAAATAGCATTAGTTGGCAGCACATGGTATTGACCAATAATACCAATACTCATGATTGCTAATGTTAGAAAGAAAAACAAAAACTGCTTTCTAACCATGCTTATCTCCGATGCTTTAAAGCCATATAGCTACGAGCGATCCAGCTCTTTGGCATTATTAGTAAGAAAAAAGCAGCTACGCGATACCTATCCCATTGTAATAAAGGGTGGGTTAGCAGAAGCTTTAATGCTTTCATGCGATTACCAATGAGTAAATTACTTTTTACACTGCTCATCACGGTAAGGTGTTGTAGGTATTTTACACTTCCAATAAGCTCAGTAGGCACAATACCATCATCCAGCAAACGCTGAAATTCAAAAATATGTGGAGATGGCTGCTCAAAGTCCGACGGCGACTGCCCAACACTAGAAGCCGTTAAATCATACATCACAGACACTGACTTATCGTAAGCAATTGGCCACTGACAAGCAACGCTACCCCATACGGCCTGATCTTCACCAAGGCTTAATCCTTCTTTAAACCCACCGACTTTTAGCAAGCTATCTTTTGCAATGCAAACAGATGACGAGGTTATTGGTAAATCAGCATTACAACACGCTAAAAAATAATCTTGCAGCAACCCTCTATTTTCTAGTAAGTGTTGGTTTTTGGCAGCTCGCTTCCCTTCCACTGTATTGAACTCATAGCCTGTACAAAAAATACGTGCATCAGGGAAGGTTTGATAAAGAGATTGAATATTAGACAAAAAGTCATCATGCCAAACATCATCAGCATCCAAGAATGCAACAAACTCGGCGTTAGCAGCATGAACACCAACATTTCTTGCAGCAGAAACACCTTTGTTAGCCTGCTGCAATAATCTCACCTTACTACTGTTTATTTTTTCAACTACACTCGCTCCAGCATCAGTGGAGCCATCGTCTACGACGATGATCTCACTCGCTGGATGTTTTTGAGATAGTACAGAATGAACAGCTCGTTCAATATATTCAGCTTTATTAAAAAGCGGAATAACTACAGAAATATTCATTCTTTTAAGCACTCACAAGCAAAATTATTCGGCACTGTCGGCGCATAAATATCCATGCATAGGCAGACTCAGTACTGACTTAGCCAGTTTTTCAGCAATCGGAAAATCACCTTCCTTATGACCTAAATGCTCAAAAGCACTTTGCTGATGCATACAGGTGCCATAGTAAATCATGGTCGGAATGCCTTGTTCTTTATATGATTGCATTACCTGTTCACGATTATCTACTTGGATAGTGTATTGCGCCCATGAACTTAGATATCCCTCAGGCACAAAAGGCGTAACAATCTGCGACTGAAGATCATTGGTATAGTTCTTGGCAGCGCGGTTACGATTCTCCAACTCGGTCGGAAAAGCAGCAAGCTTCTCCAATAAAATAGCGGCTTGAATTGTATCTAATCGGCTATTCATGCCGATGCGAACATTATCGTACTTGTCTTTGCCTTTACCATGAACTCGTAGAGATTGTAATAATGCAGCATATTCGTCGTTATCGGTAAATAGCGCCCCACCATCACCATAACATCCTAATGGCTTAGCGGGGAAAAAGCTGGTTGTAGCTATGTCGGCAAAAGAGCCTGCACGTTTGCCATCAATCTCACCACCAAACCCTTGCGCTGCGTCTTCAATAATCTTTAGTTGATATTTATCCGCAATTTCTTTAATCGCTGGATAATCAGCAGGTAAGCCAAATAAATCCACAGCCATAATCACTTTGGGTGTCAATTCACCAGCGTCAATAACCTGCTTAATTCGGTTTTCAAGATCGATTGGACAAATATTGAATGTTTTTGCGTCAGAATCAACAAATACGGGAGTCGCTCCTGCAAAAGCGATAGTCTCAGCGGACGCGAAAAATGTAAAAGTTGGACAAAAGACGGCGTCTCCGGCTTTCACATCTAATGCCATCAGAGCTAAAGACAGCGCGTCAGTACCGTTAGCACAAGTGATAGTATGCTTTACACCTACATAATCAGACAATGCGGCTTCAAGCTCTTGTACTTCTGGCCCCATAATGTACTGACCATGTTCTAATACCGCTGCGATCCGTGTATCTATTTTTGTTTTTAAATGCTGATACTGTGCAGCTAAGTCGATAAATTGCATTACATCATTCCATTAAAATTGATGACTAAGTTGGTTTCCGTTTAGTACATACTGCTCGCCAGTATGCGGACAAACACAACGACCTTCACCTTCAAGAGGCAAGTCTAGTTGCTCGCCATATTTACTGATCCAACCGATTTGCTTCGCTGGTACTCCGACCATGAGCGCAAAAGGGGGAACGTCTTTATTAACCACAGCGCCGGCACCAATCAACGCATACGAGCCGATTGTAACGCCACACACGATTGTGCAATTTGCACCAAGCGTTGCGCCTTGCTGAACGCGAGTATCTCGGTATTCAGTTTTGCGCTCTATAAACGATCTCGGATTATAGACGTTAGTGAATACCATGCTCGGACCACAAAATACATCGTCTTCTAGATAAACGTTGTCATACACTGACACGTTGTTTTGGATTTTAACGTTATTACCAATCTCTACTTTATTACCGACAAAAACATTTTGCCCGAGCGAACAGCCTGCACCAATTTTGGCTCCGCCACAAACATGTGCAAAATGCCAAACTCGAGAGCCTTCACCTATCTGAGCGCCGTCGTCCACAATCGCGCTATCATGTTTTTGGTAGGCCATTAGAGCTTGCCTTGTAAAAATGGATGAACATCCGCTTGTGATTCGATATGCACTTTACCTTGACGGATTGCATTTACGGTTTCGATACAGTGACGTGCGTCTTCTAAGCCATAGCCTCTGCCAGCTAAAATTTCTTGATAAGAAACAGTATGGAGATCGGTAAAGCCGCCCGAAAACTCTAACTCTTCGCCATCACAAGTGATTGAGCGATAAGTCGGTTGCTTACCTTTAACGACCTCTGGTAAATCTTCAGCATCAATAGACAAAAACCATTTTACTCTGGCATTTTCATACTCTAAATAACCAGCCGCTTTGTCATTATTCATGAAATGCAATTCGTTGCGCTGTAAGTCACCAAAAATAAAATGCAGCATGTCAAAAAAGTGAACACCAATATTTGTCGCCACGCCAAAAGACTTTCTAGGATCGCCTTTCCAGCTTTGCATGTACCACTTACCACGAGAAGTAATGTATGTTAACTCCACTTCATGCTTGTCGGTATTTGACGAACTTGCGACTTTATCTTTCAGATCTAAGATAGCTTGGTGATGTCTTAGCTGTAATATGTTGAATACTCTCTTGCCGGTTTCTTGCTCAACCTGAATTAGGTCATCAAGTTCAGCGAGAGTCGGTACTAAAGGCTTTTCGCATATCACATCACAGCCCAAACGCAGACCAGCGGTAATGTGCGAGTGGTGTAGATAGTTAGGTGAGCAAACAGAAACATAGTCAAGCTTAGTCGCTTCATTGCGCTTCAATTGATGCGCATGGTCATAGAAGCACTCAAACTCTGTGAAAAACTCACTTTGCGGTGAAATACTATCGATGATACCCACAGAATCATTGATGTCATAGGCAACCGACAGCAGATTACCAGTTTCTTTAATGGCTTTCATATGACGAGGTGCGATATAGCCCGCCGCACCAATTAATGCGAAATTCTTCATCTTTTCCATTGCTCTGTTATAGCCTTATGTCTGCATCTTGTGGGTTTAATACATGTTTAACATCGTATAAAACATGATCTTCTTTACCGAATGCTCTGATCTTTTCCACGCCCCACTCTTTAAACTCAGAGTGATCGACCGCGAGAATAATACCATCGTATTGACCGTGCTGTATCTGATTGACAAGTTGTATACCGTATTCTTTTTCTACTTCTTCTGTACTCGCCCACCCATCGTAGACATCAACTGACATATTGAAATCTTGAAGTTCGCGCACTACGTCAATGATTTTAGTGTTTCTCACGTCAGGACAGTCGCCCTTAAAGGTAAACCCAAGTACGAGTACTTTAGCTTCATCTATATGAATTTTACGGCTTGAAAGCTTCTTAACTAGCTGTGTCGCGACATATTCGCCCATACCATCATTGATGCGACGTCCTGCAAGTATGACCTCTGGACGATAACCAACCTCTTCAGCTTTAAAAGTCAGATAATAAGGGTCAACACTGATACAGTGACCGCCGACCAGTCCAGGCTTAAATTTCAAAAAGTTCCATTTTGTGCCTGCTGCATTTAGTACTTCTTCCGTATCAATATTCAAGCGATTGAATATTTTTGCAAACTCGTTAATCACAGCAATATTTAAGTCACGCTGGGTGTTTTCTATCACTTTCGCAGCTTCTGCAACCTTAATTGAAGATGCTTTATGCGTACCAACGGTGATAATTGAGCGGTACATCTCGTCGATAAAGTCGGCAACCTCAGGAGTCGAACCTGAAGTGATCTTAGTAATCTTTGTTAAAGTATTAACTTTGTCACCTGGATTGATCCGCTCTGGTGAATATCCAGCAAAGAAGTCTTGATTAAACTTAAGGCCTGAGATCTTCTCAATGATAGGAATACAGACTTCTTCTGTTGCGCCCGGGTATACTGTGCTTTCGAAAATGACGATGTCGTTACTGCTGATATGACGAGCCACCAATTCCGACGCTTTACGAAGTGGATTAAGATCCGGCGCATGTGTATCGTCAATCGGCGTAGGCACAGTAACGATAAAAATGTTACATGAGGTTAAGTCATTTTCGTCACAGGAGTAAGAAAGCTTAGCCGCTTCAGTTAGCTGTGTCTTATTCACTTCTAACGTTGCATCAAACCCGTCACGTAATTGCTCAATTCGACGTTTATTGATGTCAAACCCAACAACGTCAAAATATTTACCAAATTCAGCTGCTAACGGCAGACCTACATAACCAAGGCCAATAATGCCTATTTTTTTTGTTGGTGAAGGAGAAAACATACTTTTCCTATTTCTCGCGAGGGTTGGCTTCTTCGATTGACTGAGTGCGTTTATTTTTCATTTGTGCGCGCAGATAGCTAACAACAAACTTTGGGTATTCTCTTACAAGTCTTTGACGAACATGCTTGTGTAATACCGCTCTTTGCAACCAACGTAATCCAAGTTTTTTTACTAATGGGTGATAATAGTCAGCTTTAATTGCTGACTGCTCAATAAATCCGCCACAAGTGAACAGTAACGCAGGAGTATCTAAAGCATTTTTTAATTCAACAATAAATTCATCTTGCTTTGGAGTCCCCATGCCACAAACAATAATTTCTGGCTGCTGCTGATTAAGATCAGCGATAACTTGTGACTTCAGTGCCGCATCATTTACATAACCATGATGCTTATAAACGACATTGAGGTCTGGAAACATGCTGACGTAATTTTTGACGGCGACATCAACTAAGGTCGGTTTTGCGCCAATAAAGGCGATGCGTTTTCCTGTTTGATTGGCAAAGCGTAAAACATCGACTGCTATCGAAGAAAAGTCGAAGCTTAATCGCTGAATTTTATTTTGGTTAAAAGTGTTATGTAATTTTGTATGCAACGAACCATCTGAAAAAATAACGTCCAGTCCCGATAATAGACGAGCATTTTTACTCAATAGTGAGTATGAAAATGGATTTACAAAAGTCACAGCGATGCTACGCGGCAGCCCTTTTGTACTCTCATCTAGTAATTTATCAAATACTGTTTTAGAGGACAGTTTGTTATCTAACACTTTTGAATGAATCAAATTACGCCTACACTATCTGTTAATTTAACTTATCTAAAATACGCTTGAGCTTACTCTCCATGCTCAGGTTTTCTTCCGCATACTTTCTTAACTCACTTGGTGACATTAGTGTTTTAGTCGGTAACTCACAAATCAGCGTCGTGATGTCATTCGTGCTATCACTATTACTCACCATCAAGCGAATATCAGAATCCGCTGGGAAATCCGGATCATTGGCAGCCCCAATGACACTTAATCCTCTTGCTACATACTCTCTGGCTTTCAGCACTGAAGCTTCATCAAGCCCTATGCGATACAAGCCAAGACTCGCAATGCCTATATGTGCATTGTTAAACTGTGCATCTAACCTAGCGCCCGATAAAAATCCCGTAAACTCAACTTGCGAGTCAATTTTTAATGATTTTGCCAGTTTCTTCAAAGGTTCAAACGCTTCCCCTTCGCCGACGATAGTCAAACTGACTTTCGGCGCATCAGGTTTATTTGCTAACTCTGCGATTGCTTTCAACAATCTATCATATCCATGCCAATCTGCGAGTTGCGCTACCGCAATTAAATTCAAGGTATCATCGGCTTGCCAGGATGACAGTGCGACAGGCAAATCTTCAGGTATATTAATACCGTTACCAATTTTAAGTGTTTTATGCTTAACGCCGAATAAATACCATGCAGATTCTTGCGCATATTGCACTATTAGATTTGCAGGCATTAGCACCCAACTAGCAGAAAGTAATGAGATACTCTGTTTAAACATTCTTACAAGCGTTCTTGGCTCTGATGTTCTAAGCTCTACCAGCACGGACTTTCGTGGCGTTGGCACATCCACTACTATTTTTGTTCCTCTTAGTCGCGCGAGCAAAAAAGGAAAAAACAAAAATGGAAACAATAAACTAGAAAAACGAACAAATAATACTTCTGTATTGGTGCTCAATAGGGCCTTGATAAATCCCCACGCTCCCGACATCGTTGGCGCAAGCAACGTAGACTTGGCATTCAAGCCCAACTTTTGCGCAGAAGCAACTGTACTGTCTATTTTCTTTGCAACACCGGGCGTCTTCTCAGCATCTACAAAAGCGATATATTCAAACTGATGTTTCATTAGGCGCTTTCAAACTCCAGAAGAGCTGCCAATATCGCCTTCGCGGCTTCACCGTTACCATATAAGCTCTCAGCTTGAGCAAAGTTCGTTGTTTTTGCAGCGTCAACCGCATTTAAAATTGCTTGTTTATCAGCACCAACTAGTTGATTCACGCCTGTGTTGACCAGTTCAACCCACTCAGTTTGATCTCGCATTGTAATACATGGCTTTGAGAAAAAATACGCTTCTTTTTGAAGGCCACCACTATCCGTTAGTACTATCTCGCAATGCTCTAACAGCCATACCATTTCGAAATAACTCACCGGCGGTATTACGTCAAACTTAATCTCAAGACCCAAGCATTCAGCTAATTTTTGTGTTCTAGGGTGAATTGGGCAAATAACAGGTTGAGTTTCCGATAACTCATTTAGTGCTGTAATGATGCTTTTGAGACGATTTTCATCGTCGGTGTTTTCTGCTCGGTGGATTGTACACAGATAGAAACTGTCATATTCTGGGATAGCTGGTCGCTTTGCGCTTTGTGTATAGAAACTAGCAGCATCAAGCATCACATCACCGACATTGCGTACCTGACAGCTTTTGTCTTTAAAACCTTCTCGTACTAAGTTTTGCACAGCGGTATCTGTAGGACAGAATAGAATTTTGCTGATTTGGTCGGTTAGGATGCGGTTAATCTCTTCAGGCATCCTCATATTAAAACTACGTAGCCCAGCTTCAACGTGAGCAACCGGAATATGAAGCTTTGCTGCAGCTAATGCACCAGCTAGTGTTGAATTGGTATCACCATAAACCAAAACCCAGTCAGGCTTTTCTTCTAATAGTACCTTCTCAATCTCTTCCAACTGACGGCCAGTCATTTGTCCATGGGTGCCACCGCCAATTCCGAGACTGTAATCTGGCTTGGGAATTTGCATCTCTTCAAAAAAGATATCGCTCATATTGGCGTCGTAATGTTGCCCCGTATGAACTATCACTTCTTGCACTGCTTTTTGGCTGGTTTGATTGTGCTCTCTGACTGCGCGACTAAATGTAGCGGCTTTGACAAATTGCGGCCTTGCCCCAATTACTGTTACAACTTTCATAAATATGTAGCCAAATTAGTTGAGAATATTCCTCGTAGGAGACCTATTTCATAAGACCTTCTACTTTTCCTACAAAACCGCGTTTTACACAGCCCGTGAACCGACGGATTTTACCTTATTACCAAGCAATGATACAACCGGTAGGCTGTTAATTGCCTACAAAAGTCACAATCTGCTTATGAAGTTGAGCGAATATAGCATGTATCAGAAATAAAACTGTTAAAGAATGCAATCAACAATACTTTCTGCTAGCTCTCTTTATTTCCCCAGCGAGATTGCAAGAACAGTAAGGAATAAACTCCAATCATGGTGTAACCAAACTTAGCATATTCATCTTTTTGCTCATCAGAAAGCAACGCTCCAAATGCCAAAAAGTGATTATCAAAGTCATTTCTGAGTTTTTTACCATAGATAAACTGTTTGAGCTGTGTAGGCATCACTTGATAAAGTCTATGCGCTAACCTACGAGCAAAGCTGAAATCCGCCGCATTTTTATCCGCGATTTCACTTTGGGCGCCAACTATGGATTTGAATCTGTCAGCAACATAGGCGTTATACCAAAGGCGTTTTTTCCTATATTGCAGTGGCATTTCACACCAAAACTCAACAAACTCCTTATCCCATAAGGGTAACCACCATTGCATGCCAAAAAACTCGTACACACGAACCGAATTGATAATGTATTTTGCCTGTCTTTCTCGCCAATCCCAGAGTTCATATTGATTAGCAAACGCTTCCGCATTAAGTGCATCACCGCCCGATAGTTGCTCCTGCAGGCTTGCTCTTATCTGATTGAATATCTGCGTTTCAATTAGTTGCCTTGGCACATTCTTATAGTGATCCGTGAGCAATTGTGAGGTTAGGTCAGATTTTGAGAACTGCTGTTGTTCAAAAACAATGTCTGGGATATGAGAGCCTGCGACAAAATCGCCACTGTGGCCCGGCACAAAAACGGCATCGCTTGAAATTAACTGTTTGTCTTTTAATTCTCTGACTGCTAACCAATCCTGTATATGTGGTAAAGACACACCATTAGAGGCCATCTCTCGAAACTCATCGGCTTCATCACTAAACCAAGCATTGCGCCATTTATCTTCGTTGTACTCAACAAAGTACCATTGAAAGCCCAGCCCAGTAGCAATTTGCTTGCTCAGCGTTGCTTCTTTATTTCCTGTTAAGCCATAGGAAAAACAGACAACATTTTGATAGCCAAGCTGTTTTATCGTTGAAGCGATGAGTCGAGAGTCAAACCCACCAGAAAGCGGCAGCACAATTTGGCGTCCAGCGGCAAACTCTATAAGCCGTTTGAATACAGCCCTCACTGCAATGTCTAACTGCTCAACATATAGCGACTCAGCCTGAACCTCAGGCTCATGATGTTGGAATAGGAAATAGTTTGATTTGCTAACTGTCCCAGTACGCTTACAAATGATGACTTCTTGGCCCGCCTCAACTTGCTTTATTTGCTTAGATAGCGTTCTGTCTGCACAAACATAGCCAGTTAGTGCAAACTCAGCCCTGCCCTGCTCACACTCTTCATTTTGCTGTAACTGCGAATGCAGCCAAGCATAATCAGAGGAGAACAAGATTTTGTCATTCTTTACTGCATAAAATAATGGAATCGAGCGAACTCTATCAACTACAAGCCTCACAAACTCGTCTTCATGGCTGAGCAATGCAAAAAAACCAGATAATGAAGAGAGGGAATGTCGTTCGAAAAACCTACGCTCAAACTCACTACCATCGAGCTCTTTTTGCTCTAAGTAGGGACTTCCGAGTACATCGAACGCTTTTACATGGTTTGTTATTACGCTATACATCATTTGACTTCCGATACACTCTGTAAGTGCTCACTAAGTTGATTGGCAATGTGAAAAGTAGAGAAACGCTGCCTAGTTTGCTTTGCAA
Source organism: Pseudoalteromonas sp. GCY (assembly GCF_016695175.1). Taxonomy (NCBI): domain Bacteria; kingdom Pseudomonadati; phylum Pseudomonadota; class Gammaproteobacteria; order Alteromonadales; family Pseudoalteromonadaceae; genus Pseudoalteromonas; species Pseudoalteromonas sp. GCY. Next base: position 638,451 of record NZ_CP068023.1, on the reverse strand, counting down.
TAGTTTGGCTACAGTATTGTGCTCTGTTATCCCTCATATACTGCATCGCATTCGCAAGTAACTCGATATTATTTGGTTCAACCAAAATGCCATTTTCTTTATTTACAAAGTCCACAGCCCCACCAGTATTCGTAGCGATAACCGGTAAGCCTGCACTCATTGCTTCGATATATACTACTCCAAAGGCCTCGTATTGACTTGGAAGAACAAAAACATCTGCCTGCTGAAGCGCACTCACGACCTCACTCGCCGTCAAATTACCCGTAAAGTTGACTCGGTTCTCTAGGTTCAACTCTACAGCCAACTCCTTGACTCGGTTTAAATACCAACCATCACCGACTATCGTTAATGAGACATCTTTATCTTTGGATGCTACGCTCGCGAAGGCTTGGAGCAAAGTTTCATGACCTTTTAGGGGCGTAACATGCGCAACACAGATAAACTGACAAGCTTGGTGTACTGTTGAACGTTTCATTGTAAAACGATCCACATCTACCATGTTGGCAAGGACTTCAAGCTTGGCTTCAGGACACACTTTCTGTAGGTAAGGAATAAGCTTAGATGAGACGCATAGGACTTTACTTGCCCCTTGCAGCGCTTTTTTAACCTGTACCAGTGACATTTCCTGTTTTTCACTCTCATTTACGTACTGATTATTAATAAATCGCCCTCGATGTTCGGTGACCACATAATTAACCGGAAGCATTTTTGCGATTTTGCTCGCTGCATATCCGGCCCATATTAAACTATGTGCGTGGATCACATCTGGCTGGTACTGCATCACCTTTCTGTAACGTTTAAATACTTGCTTAGATTTAAATGCAAACAGCTCAGCATATAATGTATAAAACTTTGGAATACCAGGTAATGGCGCCCGTGCGACAGTCAACGGACCTTCTTGCGATAACGTGTAACGACCGGAAAACAACCAACACCAAGCACTCAACCATCGCAGTAGCTCTCTTGGTGAAATACGCTCTACGCTTTGCACTATGACATCATGTCCCTGTTCAGCCAGCGCTTCCGCCTGTTGCTGAATAAACTCCCCTTTGTACGGTGGATACCAAGAAGGTAAAACGAGCACTTTCAAATCTTTTTCCTTATCATCAGTAAAGTTAATGGCAACACGACAAACACTGCACTGAGAAAACCAATGAAATCACTTTGCTCGGCAAGTAAGCGAATAATCACAAAACTTGGCAAACATAAAACAGCAAACGCTTTTAAATGCGGCATGATCAAGTCTGCTATAGAAATATTGAGCTGAGAAAAAACCAATAAGATGAAGGCACTTACTACAAGTGCATTGATAATTGAAAAGTACATAATTGCATCTTTAAAAGCCATGGAAGATAACAGCACTACGCTGCCTAGACGAACGATACAAGAACCAAAATCGAAATAAGCCGCAAGCTTTTGCTTTTCCATTGCAACCAAAACGGTACTGATAGGAGACGCAGTAAATACAAAGTAGATCCATATAGCAATAAACTGAGCAATCTCCCCCGCTTCAGTCCACTTTTCCCCGAAAACCACTGCAAATATCTCAGGTAAAAAAGGCAAAGTTAAGGCCATAATAGGCATAGCAATCAGTATCAGGCGATTATGAATATCTAGGGTATTTTTTGCCAACGTTCCAGCAACTAAATAATGTTTGGCGTTTGACATAAAGACATTTCCAACCGCATTTCCGATGAGCGTTACAGGTGCAAATAACATTCTATGTGCCAAAATGTAGAGCCCAACAAGTGCCGCAGAGTAGTAGCCTGAGAACAGTACTACAGGCAACATCGTACTTGAGGTGTTAGCCAATGAAGCCCAAAGCGTATACTTAGGAAAGTTTTTAAAGCGTTTAGCAACCGCTAGCAACCGTTTTGGGTTGTAGCCGTTAAAGTGTAACGTATCTCGCTTTTGTAATAAAAACATCAAAGTCGATGCAATAAATCCGAAAGTATGCCCAAGCACTAAACCAAAAACCGTCCACAACGAAAGTCCAACTTGCGCTATTGCTATAATCACAGACTGCGTCACTTTTGACACACTTAACACCCGAAAAGATTCTGTTTTAATCGCGTAAAAATGCAAAAGTTGATAACAACCACAAGCAAATAGAGCAACAGGGATAAGATAAAGCTCACTTTTATCTAGCGATAGATTGAGATGCGCTATCAACCATGAATCAAATGCATAGACAACAACTGCAACCACTGTGCAGCTCAGTATGATTAAGATAAAGCAGAGGTGTAGTAACACCTTAGCAATCGAATGTTGTTTTATAAGGGGAAGCGCGAGCTCATACTTCAAGCTGACGAGTACTAAAAGTATAGTGATAATACTGACGAACACACCGAAGTTACCAAACTGCTGCGCACTATAGAGTCGTGTCAAAACAGGCGAGATCAGTAACAAAATGAGTTGCGCCGAAGCAGTGCCCGAAACAAGAGTTAGGATATTTTTTAAAAAGTTATTTGTGGCCAAGCGCGTATCTTTTAATTTGCAATATTAACACATCAACAGTCAAACCAGTCACTACGCGAAAAGTATTAACCTTGACTTCATCATCAAACTTCCATTCTAACACGAGCAATGCAACTCATCTACGCCACAAAATATCTTATCGTAAGCCATAATATTAGCGTTCAAGGTATTGAAAAGATATTGCTTGAATTTCGTCCAACAGATACTCACACTAGGGTGAGCACAACATTCAAGGAGAAGGTATTTATGAATAGGTCAATAATCTCTACTATCATTGCCAGTGCTTTGTTAAGCGCCTGTGGGGGGAGTTCAGATGAAAATGACAATGATGTAATCGGCGGCCAAGGAAGCTTTACTGTAGAAACATCAACAGCATTTACCACCCAAGAAGATACAACCTACACACTTACGGTTAACCCAAAGTCCGCACCAAGTGGAAATGATACAATAACCGTTGAAGTCATAAAGTCACCCACTCTTGGCACGCTCACCAGCACTGGCTTGAGCCTAAGTTATCAACCAGCACCAAACAAAAATGGCACTGACAGCTTCACTTACAAATTTAAAAAAGGTGGGGTATTAAGTAACGAAGTTACCGTCGATATCACAGTCAAAGCGATTAACGACGCTCCCACAATTTCGGGAACCCCCTCGCCCGAAGCTATCAAACTTAACGACAGCTATCATTTCACGCCAACTGTTGAAGACGTTGACAGTGAAACTAGCACATATCAATTCGGAATTACCAACAAACCTAGTTGGGCGGAATTTGATACAACAACCGGTGAGCTAAGTGGAAAGCCTACTAATATCGAACAGCTTGGTAACTATCGGCAAATTGTTATATCTGTACTGGATGGCGAACATAGCGTATCGCTGCCCCCTTTCGACATAGAGGTTGTATCTCAACCATGGCAAGCTTTTTCAGAGATCCCAAACAATCTAGGTAGTCACTTGCAGTCTGCGACACTTGGAAAGAAAATCATCATTGCAAGTCATGCAGCATCACTTTCTTCCTCAATGAGTTGCGCAAATGCACCTTTAAGCGCACCTGAGATCCACTCACTTGCAACCACAAACACGGATTGGCAAGCCTTACCTTCTGCAAACGAGTCTCGCTACTATTATCAAGCTCAAGTATCAAACAATAAGCTGTTCCTCTTCGGTGGAACAGAGGCCTGCCCAAGCACATCAACACCCAAGGAAACAATGGAGATCTTTGATTTTAGTACACAACAATGGACATCAATTGCAGCGCCCAAATTTGCCCCTTTTGAAAATAATGTTCTAGCGAGTTGTGCAAATAGTGACACGATTGTTGCGTTCACCCAACAAGGTAACACCACGTATGCTTATCAGCTGGCCACCGCTGATACAACTTGGTCTCACAAACCGGCATCACTACCAAATCTATCGATTACTGACTGCCAGTTTATCGGAAACGAATTGTTTATAACGGCTAACAATACTCAAGAGCAACAAGCTCACTTAATTCAATATCAACTCTCAAGCGCTCAGATACTCTTAAATGAGCAAGTACCGGCTGAGCTCTTCGGGAGCTACTATACGCTGACGCATAATGAGCAAAACATTCAGCTTCATAGCGCAGCACACGTTTTGAATTACGATACTCAAACTATGCAGTGGAGTAACCTATCAAGCAATCCAAGTGCTACGGAGCAACAAGGCTCTGAAACTTACTACTTGCGTGACTTTAAAATGGAGTCAGTTGATCAGAAGCAGTACCAAATTGGAGGTGCGTTGACGACCCAAATGACAAGTCGAATATACCAATACAACCCCACAACAGAGTAATCTTACGAGTCATATTGCTATTTTTGATAAAATCCTAAATAGCAATATTTGCTTACTTTATTAGTGATTTAGCCAATGCATTCCAGCTGTATTTTTGCCTAACAAAAGCCACGCCGTTACGCGAAATTTGCGCTCGCTTTTCAACGTCTGCTAATGCACATGAAATAGTTTTTGCCAAATCACTAGCATCTAATGTATTCACATAAAAACATGCATCGTCACCAAGCATCTCGAAAGTTGCCGTTTTCACAGTCTCTCCTACGCGAAACGCAATAACTGGCACTTCACAACTTAATGCTTCAAGAATAGTTTGTCCAAACGGTTCATAAGTTGATGTCATAAGAAATAGTGACGCTACCTGATAAAATGGAGAAGTATCCGCTACAGCACCAACGAAAGTAACACATTCCTCAATACCAAGTTTCACAACTAAGGATTTATAATAATCCTCCAGCTCCCCACCACCTACAAGTACTAAATGTGTATGTAAAAGCTCTTTCTGTGCCCGAATTGCATACTCAATTCCCTTTGCCGCGGTAAACCGTCCGACAACGAGTAATAAGTTTTTATCCAAGGGTAATCCCAGCTTGCCTTTCAAGGCGGTTTGAGCGTTTACATCAAGAGAAATAAATTTATTTGTATCTACTCCAGGGCTCACCATTGTCACCTTGCTACAATCAAAACCAATTTGAGCTAACTGGTTTAACATATTACTGCTAAACACAAAATTTTTCTCAGTTACCTGTAAAGCAAGTTTTTGAATCGCATGATGATAAAAAAGCGCTAACCATTGTTTGACTTGCCTTAGCCCTTCCACTTTATGAGTATTGCTTGGCTGGTTTTGGAATTTAACAACTCCGGGTAATAAATAGCTCACTCGACTAAAGCCAGCTAATCGAGCATGGATAGTAGTAATATGATAACGACTAATGACCAAAGCGTTACCAAACTCAACCCTAGCGGCTCTAAAGCAACGTCGCATATTTTGCCAACCCAAAAGGGATGCTTTCAACTTAGAGTGCTGTTGCCCATGAAAACAAACGTCATACCTCCAAATGGTTGCGTATTCGGTAGTTTCGCAAAGCGGTAAGGTTTGTTTATTAACAGTATTAACGTTACTAACAATGATCACAACTCGAAAACCCAACTCATGATACGCTTTACTCAATTGCATTAAGGAATTTTCGACCCCTCCAATATTAGGAAGGTAAGCATTGCTTGTGAGTATAATCGTATTCCTACTCATTGAAGCGATAACCTAGTAATTCATAATCAACTTTATATAAACATTGAATTTTTTCGAGCTGTTGCGGGGAGAGCGCCTCGGGTAATGTTGAAGCCCCTTTATTTAACCAAGGTAACTCCATTGTCCATCCTTTCAAAATACAAAGCTTACGCCAATCGTGATTCAAAGATTCATAGCGTAAAATAGTATCAACTTTACATTGATACTGAGAATCAAATATATAGTAGCTCTGTGGTTGAAATAAAGGTTGAAACAACACAAATTCAGGAGTCAATATCTTATCTACAAATTCCGTGAACGTTCTGGCATTACTTAGCACCTGCTGTTGCAACGCCCTATCCCCTTCACTCTGGTTACCACCTTTTATTACATAGTTGTAAGCAGAATATAACCTTGCTAAGGGCGCTCTAACGATAGCAAACTTATGATAGCGTTCAAAAAGATATGGGTTAGATTCATTATAATCAAACCACTTAGCATGAAGCCGATAACCTCTATAGCCAAATGCCTTTAAGACACTGGTACCTGCATTTTTTGGAATGTGAATAAAAATACACTGCTTTCTTATCATATAAGATTTATACGGGTAGACAGGAAGTGGCAACCAGCGTTTAAGAAGCCTTGTTAGCTTTTTAATCATCGAAAATATCAAAGTATTCTGTAAAATTAGGTGATACTATACCAGAACAATCGCTTGGCTGTTTAGCAATACGACTCGAATTACAACATGCATGTATTATTTTTACCCTCTTGGTATCACACCAGTCAAAAACCAACCCTAGGCTCTTTTTTCAAAGAGCAGGCACTTTCGTTAAAAGAACATGGATGTAATGTTGGCGTTATCTATCCCGAGCCGGTTTCAATAAAACATGCCTTGACTTGTACACCACCTTCTCAATTAAATGATGTACAAATCAATACCAAAAGAAATCGATATTTTACTTTACCAGCACTGTACCGAATAAACTTAAAACAACGAATGGTGCAATATCAAAAACTGTTTGAGCAATATACTCAAGACTTTGGATTACCTGATGTATTGCATGCCCATAGCTGCTTTTATGGACCAGGAGGAGGAGCTGGTCTTGCAGCAAAACAAATAGCCCAACAGTATCAGATACCCTTTGTAATTACAGAACATGCATCAGCAGCAAAATTATCGACAACGCCTAAATTCGAGACACAATTAATAGGTCAAGCCTACCGTGCGGCAAATCAATTAGTTTGTGTCTCGGAGAGCCTAGCTAGCATCTTACGGGACAGGTTTGAGTTAGATAGGACTATTGAGGTCATTGGCAATGTGGTTGACTCAAAGTTATTCACCCCTAAAGAAAAAATACAAGATGATTTCACTTTTATTACTGTGGCCCACCTAAGACCAGTTAAACGAGTTGCTAGCATTATTAGCGCATTTTCATACATCACTGAAGAACACCCAAAAGCCAAACTATTAATCGTTGGAGACGGAGAAGATAAACAAAAACTCAAAACACTGTGTGAGTCTTTAAGATTAAAACAAGTTAAATTTATTGGCGATAGCTCTAGAGAAGCCGTCGCTAAACTTATGCAATCCAGCGACTGCTATGTTAATTGGTCCGAATATGAAACCTTTTCTGTTGCTGTACATGAAGCACTATCTTGTGGACTGGAAGTCATTAGTTCTCCATGTGATGGGCCTGAATACGTCGTTAAGAAGCTAAATGGGAAAGTTGCCGAAGACTCCACGATTGATACCCTCACCAAACTCATGTTTGAAGTACTGAAAAAGACGTCGTGTGGCTTAAATGAGCGCAATCAAAGACACGCTTACATATATAGCAACTTCAGTAGGGGTGCAATTGCACAACAATTAATACGAGAGTATAACGCAATTGTTAAGTAATAATTTTCTAAGCCAAATGAGGCTTCCGCTACTGCTAAAACTACTGACAACGACACTAGGCTTTCTAGTTAATTGGTACTTTGCTCAAAAGTTATCAACAGATGATTTTGGTCTATTTGCCTTATTTCAACTACTTATTTTGTTTATTGTAGCAATAAGTAAATGTGGACTGGACCAAGCCGCAGTTCGCTTCATTGCTTCTAAGCAACATACTAATATTGTCAGGTTTTTACCGCGTGTATATGCTGTTTTCTTTACCTGCACTTCTATCACGGTAGTGATAACTGGATTACTCTGTCACTTTTATAGTTTATTATCCATTTCAGGTATTTCTACCTTTCAATTTTGGACATTACTGCATATAGCCTCATTTGCCACTGCAATAATCAATCTAAACGCATGCATTTTCAAAGGCTTATCAAAACCCAGCTTATTTACCACATTCAGTGGATTTGCTAGCCTATGTATACTGCTCCTTGGTGCTACAACCATGCATTTGAGCACTCTTGCTTTGGTATTGTATCTTGTGACTGGCGCACTGTGCATTACAGCTATTACTAGCCTATTTATTGTAATTAAACTTCGCCCCCCTAGCACCACAACACCCCAACCACGCTATTCATTCTGGATAAGTGCAAAAGCGTTTTGGATTAGTGGTTTAGTCTATTTAGTGGTGCAACAAGGGAGTCAACTATACCTAAGTACACAAGTGTCTCTTTCGCAACTTGGCGTTTATGCCATCGTAACCAAGCTAGCGATGCTCCCAAGTATTTTTTTGTTTGCCTTAAATAGTGTAACGGCCGCAAAGTTCGCAAAAAGCTACTCACAACACCGTCTAGATGAAGTAAAGCAACTGTTTTCACTTAGTCAATCAACATCTATTTTCGTCGCCGCAATCACGGTTTTACTGTTCTATTTTTATTCAGAATATTTATTAGGTATTTTTGGCGAGGATTATAAACAGGGTGAATTATGGTTACTGGTACTTATAGCAGGTCAAGTTATTAACCTTATTACGGGACCTGCAATCACACTGTTAACGATGAGTGGCCAAGAAAAAACCTACCAAAATATTAGCATATTCACTGCTGCTATTACTGTTATATTGGCCATGCACCTCATTACTAATCATGGTCCACTGGGCGCTGCTATTACAACAGCCATTGCAATGAGCACGCAAAACCTCCTCGGATATTACTTCGCAAGATACAAAATACTTAGGAATCATTAATATGATATCTCACCAACATCACTGCATCTTTGTTCACATACCAAAAGTTGCAGGTCAAAGTATTGAAAGTGCATTTCTTAATGAACTTTCCTTAACCTGGGAAGAAAGAGCGCCACTTTTACTCAAAAAAAACAGTAACCCCAAGAAAGGTCCTCCTAGACTCGCTCATTTAACCGCCAGCGAATATGTGCAACTTGGCTACATAACTCCTGAGCAATTTAACGATTACTATAAATTTAGTTTTGTGCGCAACCCTTGGAGTAGGTTGGTATCAGAATATACATACAAGCAACACCCGTTTAGCTTTAAGCACTTTGTACTGGATTACCTGCCTAGCTGCGACTCTGATGATTATCAAAACCATATAGGGAACTTAAGGCACTTAGTTCCACAACATTGTTTTCTCTATGAAGGAAATGACTGTTTAGTAGATACTGTTGGTAAATTCGAAAACTTAATGAATGATTTTGAGACTATCAGCCAACGCGTTTTTGGACATGTTGTCGATTTGCCATACAGAAATAAAACAACAAAAAGACACCCACTGCTAGAAAAGTTAATTGGTAAGAAAGTAAAACCTTCTTATCAATCCTACTTTGACAATGAAACAACTGAATTTGTTGCTGACTTTTATAAAAGGGATATTGAGTTGTTTAAGTACCAGTTTGAATAAATGTGATATCAACAAACACCAACTCTATAGGCTTATAACAACACGAGCAGCTCAAGCAACCTCTCAATACTTTATTGCCAATTGATCACAAAGATACTTGAAAATAAACACTATTAGGTCTGAATTCAAGCATAAAAAAAGCGAGCCTAAGCTCGCTTTATTATAGCTATCAAAATAGTTAACTATTATTGACCGTTGAATGCACCGATAGTTACACGGTCCTGACCTTCAGCAGTGATTTTAGCCGCTGCGAATACAGTTACGTCTTCTTTTGGTACATTAGTAGTGATTTCTAACGCTACTTTGAACTGATCGTTACCAAGCTCAGCAGTTAGCTTCTCAGTGATGATGTCAAGTAGGTTACGTACACCTGGCTTAGCATCTTCAATGATTACGCCTAGAGGTTTCCACTCGTTAGTTTCAGTGTTACCAGAAGAACCTTCTACCATGTAACGAACAGAGATATCACCAGTCTGAACACCTTTGTTAGTGTGACGGATGATTGGTTGAGTGTTAGGACCAAATGGGATGTAAGGTACGTTAACTACTGAACCGTTAAGTGTCCACTGAGCAACTTCAGCGTCAGTTACAACATTTAGTGCAACGTCAGAAGTTGTGTTATCAGCAGTTTTGTTATTGATGAAATCAATGCTTGCTGTGTAAGTTGTTTCAGATAGAGCTACAACTGCTGCAGGGTTTTGGTTTGCACCTTTAACCTTGAAGCTAACCTGATGATACTTGTCGATATCGTTGTCTGCACCAGAAGCTACAGGGATAGTCAACTCGTTCATTGCATCATTAAGCTTAAGCTTAGCTGTGTCAAATACGTCATCGCCAGCAGTTTTTGCTTGACCGATAGTAGCACCTGTAGTCTCTAGGTCATCAAAAGATGTCAATGTTAGTGCAGAAGCGATTTCAGCTGAAGAAAGCTTACCGTCTGTACCAGCAAAGTCTTTTAACCAAGAGAAGTTACCTTTAACAACAATGTTACCGCTCTTAGGAGTAAGGTTACCTAGTGTAGTATTCTCTGTTACTTCAACAACGAATGTATCTTGGTTAAGTAGACCAGTTTTACTTTCGTCTGTTGCTAGGAAAGTGTCTGATGTATCTTTAGTATTCGCTTCAAACTCAAAACGATCTTTCTGAACATCAACAATACCGTCGCCTTTTACGTGTACTTTAGCGCTGTACTGTTTTGCTAGGTTAGCTAGCTTCTCAGCAGGAGTAATGTCGTACTTAACGTTCGCTGTGTTTTGTACTTCAGAAGCAACAGAAACTTCAGTTACGCCAGTGTTAGGTGTTACATATACACCAGTTAGACGTAGCATTTCGTTTGCTGCACCATTGTAGCCAGTGTCTACAGTGAATAGGATTTTGTTACCTACAACACCTAGAAGGGTAAATGAACCACGAGCGTTTGTACCAGCAACACCGGTAGTACCGATGCTTTCTAGTTTAGCATTTAAGCTTGCTTGCTCGTTTACTACACCGCCAGTTACTTCAAAAGAAATAGTATCTTCTTCAGTGTAACCACCGATACCAGCGATTTGAGTAGCGTTGATTTCTACACCTTTCGCTTGTGCTGACTCTAGTGAGTACTTAGCAGTAGTTGCTGAGATTTTTTGGTCAGCGATAACAACAGTACAAGCGTCCGCACCAGTGTAAGTTACTGATGAAGTTGAGCTGAAAGTACCATTTTTGGTATTAGTGATAGTGATATCATCGTTATTTGCAGTGTTGTTAGGCGTTTGACCGTTAAGCGTTACAGAAACACCTAGTGCAGTTGCAGCTTGAGCACAAGCGTTAACTGCTTGGTTTGCATTGCCAGAATCTAGTGCATCCACAGTTGTGTATGCAGCAGTATCTGCACCTTCTTTAACGTCTACAGTAAGCACACCAGCAGTTGCGCTTAAAGATGTACCAGCTACTGCTAGCGCAAGTAGAGTTTTCTTAAACATGTTTTCCATTCTCCAAGTTTCATGAAACTGAGATAAATGCTTATCTCTGTTTTTTTTCATTGTTTTCTTACCTAGGCCGTCACCTAAGTAACAACCAAACAAGTCAAGTTTAAGCAGACTAGACTAAACAAGTCAACCCTGCAACCCTTAACTGTTCATTAAACAAACATTTTTTTAGAATGTACGCTTAATTCGCTTTGCGATTTTAAAACCGAATATCAAGCGCCCTGAGTTTAATGCTATTTACCCTATAGTTCAACGTAAAACACAGGGAATTAACAACTTTTATGCTAATTTAGCTCCGGCTAAAAGGTTAAATTCTCTAAGCCATCCTGAAACTGCTGCTTTAAGCCATCCCATTCATCTTGATTGTGCACCACTTTCGGCGTAACCAGCACAACAAGTTCTGTTTTATCTCCACTGTCAGTATCGGCCCTAAATAAGTGCCCAAGTACAGGTAAATCACCAAAAATAGGGACTTTTGACTCTTTCCGCGTGCGGTTGTTACTAATCAAACCACCCAATATTATTGTTTGACCACTTTCAGCAACAACCTCCGTTCTAATTGAGCGCTCAAATACACTAGGGTTAAGGGATGATGTTGAGCCGGCCTCTACTTCGTTGGATACTTTTTGTTGGATCTCCATCAATACAACGCCCTGCGCATTCACTGTTGGCCTTACCCCAAGCTCAACACCAGTTCGGCGATACTCGATCTTTGTAGTTTGTCTATCTGTTCCATTTAAAGGATCTGTTGCCGTTTCTCCAACTACTGGAATATCTGTCCCCACACTGATAGATGCAGCCACTCCGTCTCTCACAACCAGAGTTGGTCGGGATAAAATGTTTACGAGACTATTCGTTTTGAGGAAGTTTGCTTTAATTTGACCTCGGTCGCCTTGAACTAAATAAGATAACCCTCCAAAGCCTTCCCCCATAAACTGGCCGGTTGTCTCTATTCCGTAATTGCCGTTTTTAAAGGCGAACTCGACTCCCTTTTTGAACTCGTCAGTTAACGTAACCTCTGCAATAACAACTTCAAGCATAACCTGCTTTGGCAAAATATCTAACTTTTTAATCAGCGGGATCAACTGTTGATATCGCGACCCTGAAGTGTGGAATATTATGGTGTTCGAGCGTTCGTCAACAACCATTTTTAAGCCTTCTGACGAGGCGCTTCTAGCTACATTGCTGAAATTCGCTTGGTTCGACTTATTTTCACTGTCTACGCTTGTATTCGTCCCCACAGCTGAACCTGTATTAGAACCAATTAGCGCCTCAAGACTCACGCCTAAATCTGCTGCTCGACTAAACTCTGGTTGATAAATAAAATACTGTAGCTCAGTTGTTTTTAGCGGCTTGTCTATTTGATCCAGCCAAAAGTTTGCACGCTCTAGCAAACTTTGCTGTGTAGCGAAGAAAATCAGAACCCCTTGGTTTTCAATTTCTACAACTGAAAGTGGCGCTTTTCCCTTCCCACCTCCGTTTTTGGCTAATGTTATTCCTTCCTCCTCCAGAAGTTGCTCTAACTTAGCTATCGCACTTTTTGTATCTGTAAAAGTGGTTTTGTAAGCACCAATCTCTCTTTGGTACATACTTGGTTTGTCCATTAAGTTAACTAAATCTAACGCTCTGATAATGTCTTTACGTTTACCTTTGACAGTCATAACACCGTTTGCAACATCAGCCTGTGCAGTAATACCAAGTAAGATCCTGATCGTATTTGGCAACGAGGCTTGCAGACCATAATCAAAGGGGACTATTTGTAGGATATCTAATGATGTGTTTGGAACATCTTCAGGCTTCTTACCATATCCATAAATAACATTGTTCGATTGTGCACTTTCTTTCTTATGAATATAGAATATTCCGTCATTTAACCGAATAACGTAGTCACGCTCAGTCAATAGCTTTTCAGTTAGGCTAAATAGCTTTCTCGGGCTAATAGAGTCTTGAAGGTTTAATGTTACAGACTTTCCATCTTCCTTAACATCATCGCCTAGAACATAACTCAACTTCAACTGTTCACCTAAAACGTGATGAAGATAGTCTTTTAACGCCAGCTCGTCTGCCGCCAAAGTAAGCGTTTTTTCAGTGTCAAACCGAGCTAATACATCTTCAGCCGTAGCAACATCACCTCGTGATATTTTCATTGCAGGCATAAATCGAAACTTCACACGCTCTTGCGTTTGATCTTCCTCTTTAAGTAATTCTGCGTTTTCGACTGTGACTTTTTCACCTTTGCCATTTAAGTATGATGAGGTAACCTCATACTTATCAAAGTCTTTATTAGCTGAAGGCGTGCTTTGACAACCACTCAAAATAACTAAAGCTACGACACTAGCTAGCGCGGTTTTTTTCACTACAAATTGAGACACTATTAGTTACCCTTACTCTTATTATTTGGTTGATACATTGTCAGTACTATATGCTGATTAGTCGCCTGTTTAGTAAGTTCAACCTGAGTATTCGATATGCTACTCAAGGTATATCCGAATACGTTACTATTTTGCGTAAATGAATGAAGTTTGTTCGTACGATTTTTTAGGTTTACTACATCTAGTAATACGGTCGCCTGTTTTACTGCTCCCGTACCGTTTAGTAAAACAGCTTTCAACGCTAACTGATTATCTCCAACGAACACCTTATTCAATTCGCCGCTTTGTTGCTCTTGCTGTTCTTGGCTCATTATTTTTTGTTCCGCTGCTATTTCTTCATCGTCAGCTCTATATTTATCGTACAAAGCAAGCACACCATCGATATCTTGCTGATCATAGAAGACGATTTTCGGTAACGAAAAAGACTCTAGAGTATTATTTTTCGAGTGCCCAACGCTGCCAGAGTAAAAGCGAGCATAACCGTCATATAAACACATCATCAGTGTTAGTACCAACAAACAACCTACATAAGGGGAGCGCCAATTAACTTGCGTCATGTTAGCTCCTTAGTTAGCTCGAAAAAAGCAATTCTCATTGTAACATTCACTCGCCCTAACCCACCTTCCTGTTGACGTAAAAGGTTGAAGCTAAAATTCTCGTACTCGTTAATTTTTTTACTTTTACTTAACATCAATAAGAATTGAATAGCTTGATATGTATCCCCAGAAAAGCTAACTGATAACAAATGTTTTTTTACTGGATACTCAGGATACCTATAAGTATTTTGCCAGCCTATACTGTTTTTCTGTAACTCAAAAACCTTTAATTGATTTTCAAGTTGTTTCTGAATTTCCAACTTAACTTGATCGTTGGAATCTGAATTGTAAAAAAAACTAGCTAATTCTTTAAGCTGTGAACCTTGCGAGTCAATAGCGGTTTTTATTTGTTCTGCATTTTCAATTAATAACTCAGACTTTTCTACTTTACTAGACAGCAGTTTGTTGCTAACAGAAAGTGAATTTTGCCACTCATACCAAGGTAAGAGAACAAACTTTAGTAAAACAAGTAATAAAATAAAGCTAAGTGCATACTTATGCTTTTTTAAATCGTTCATTTGATTAAGGTACTCTTTGCGTAAACACTATTCAGTTCAAAGCTAATGGTAAACCGCTCTCCATTACGCAAGCTCAATACTGGTGCATCAAACTTAGCGTCATTAACCAATTTGGACTTCCTAAACTCTTCAAGAACAGCAGTAGCGCTTCCACCTTGAGCCCGAAACACAATTCGTTGACCATTTAATGTCACTTGATCGATGTTTAGATTTTTAAAAAGCGGTGCAATGACTTGCCAAAGTCCAATAATTGAACGCCTGTCAGATAAAAATGCACTTAATTGGCTAATGGTAGAGCGCTGTTCATCCACCTGACTGTTTAAGTTCAGCAGATTGCCTAATTGCTGAGATTGAGACTCTATTTGCTTATTTAAATAATGTTCATTAACCAGAAGAGCGACACTACTCATCAGCATGTAGGTTAGAACAACAGCACTTATCGGTACAATACTTGGAATAATATACTTTTCCAAATTTACTTCGCTTCGCTGGGGCAAGAACGGCTTTAATGTATTCATCCCCGCACTAATAAGACCGGAATAAAGCAGCGAAATCTTCTCAGACCAATTAACTTGTGCAACTTCATTAGCGCTTACACCTGTCGCAACTTTTAGACGCTCAAGTGAATTCAATAGACCAACTTTTGGTGCATACTTAAGCTGCTCCCCAGACTTTGCGAGATAATATTCACCTTCTGTATCGCTATACTTAATTTCTAACACTTTTTCACAAGTTGTGAACTGCCCTAAAATTGCGACTTCAGGGATTCTCATCCAGCTTGCTGGTATCTCGTCCTTAAACTGATATTTAAGTACATCAGCTCCTCCTTCTTTGGATATGCTAATTAAGCTGTACCTTGTAGTAGGTGCTGTTTTTAGAGCCAGTATTTTATTTAACTCTTTTTTATTAGTAACAGGATACTTTTCAGTATCAACGGAAACATACCGAGGAGATACTATTAATATTCTTGGGTTTCTATGCTCAGACTTATCTAACGTTATATCGCCATTGGATTGGATAGCAAACTTGTAGAGCTGCCCATTAAAATAATAAACTTGCTTTGAAAAAAGCCGAACAAGCCAGTTTTTAAATTTAGTGGTCACACTGTTTAGCCTTCTTTGTACATAATATTAATTGGTTCAAGCTTGCCTTTGCTGTAGCGTTTAGTACCAACAACAAAGTGCTTGGTTATTCTTGCGTCACCAACTTTAGCGGTAATTGTAAACTCAACAGAAGGGCCTGGGTACAACCTAACATCAGTATCTACGCCTTTCCCTGTAATCTTACGATACTCGAGAGGTGTCACATCTCGCTCTTTTCTCAGTGCATCTATTTGCTCGGCGCTTGTTTCATCAGTTTCAGCTGCAAGTAAAGATTTAGATGCCGTTAAGGGATTAAAGGAACCGTTGAAATAAATGGTTGTATTCTCATACAGTAATGCCTTTTCTGCAGGAGTTAGATCTATAAGTTTTTCCAAATCCGTAAGATCGGTCACATAACCATCTCTTACTTCAACCCCGTTTATACCTTCCCCCCCCTGAGGTCTGGCGATATTATCAGCATCTTGCCAGTCTAACAAGCGGTCTATTATCAAGCCTATTCGGTCTTCACTGACTCCTCCATAACGCAATAATGATTCCAGTCTGTTTCTTTCAAAAAAGTGCAGTCCAATTTTTCCTGATAGATCTTGCAATCTCACCTCAATTTGGGAAGTTACTGAAAATGGATGACCAAAAAAGTTCCATCTTTCCGTTATCTTCGTCCCCCCTTCATCAATAGACGTCTTAGCTCTTTCATTAGTTAGCAAGGCGAATAAAAGTTCAGAATAAGTACTGCGGATAAGTAGCTCGGCTTCTGCACGTTCATTTGACCACGTTGCAAGCTGTACCTGATCTTTTGCAGACGAGGAAATATATAGTGCAAAAATAGAGAGTAATGCCGTCAAAATAAGTACTTGTACTAGGGCTATACCGTTTACTTTCATCACGAGATATCCAAATATGGAGTTAAATACCTAAGCGTATTTTTATCTAATTCAATGGTGTACAGTAAGTCTTTACCATCTTGCTTCATTAAGATCGCGATCTCTTCAGGTAATTGCTGCAAGTCCAAACCTGAATAGGAACGTCTCCAAGTAGGAGTTTCACCATTACTTTTCTCATTTGACTTTTGATTAATACTGTCCCATCCAAGATAGTTAAACCTCACCTCATCGAGATCTTTGAATAAAACATAGGTTTTTGAAAACTCGATATTTTGATCTGAGTACTTGAGCAAAAAGTGCTTTGTTGATTTTGCTTGGTAAAGCAAACTGTACTTTTCATTTTCTTGCTTTTGCACAACTAAACGAAATACTTCTGGAAAATCTTGTTGCATCAAGCCAACTTTTGAAATACTAAGTAAACTTTGCTCTCCTCCTTCGAACAGGAAGCCAAATCTTACATTTAAGTTGTCTCTTTTTTTCACTACGTAGGGCTGAATACCATTTAGGGTTCTATTAAATAATGTCAGTTTTCGAGAAAACTCTTGGAACTGTGAAAATTGCCCAAGCTCATCTTGCCACCGGCTTGCTAGTATTTGGTAAGAGTAGTTCCCCACTAATAGCAACCCAGACAGTATTGTTATTGCCAGTAATAGTTCAATTAAAGTGAAGCCGTTGTGTTTACTTTTCATTCCAGCTTATTTCCGTAAACTCATAGTCACGCTGGTAATTTTCAAGACTAAATCTAGCACTCACATGCCAAAGAAAATATTTTTTCGGTTGCTCTTCATCTCTACCTGTATCGAAGTTGAAAATGGATGGCGCGGACCGGTAGTCTGTTCGATTTGCAGTCCACTCCACTTGAACACCCCAAAACACATTTCTACCAGATAGGTCAGTAACCTCACCAGATGTTTGCCTTCGAATCATGTAGCCAATTTGTTCTGTGGCGACTGGTAAAACACCCGTGATCCTTACAGATTGAGTTGCTTTTGTACTAGAAAGTAATGCTCCACGATAAATGAGGGTAACGGCAGTAATTGTAGAAAATAAAATAACACTGGCAACGAGCACTTCTACTAACGTAAAACCGCGTGAATTGTTTTGAGGCATTATAACTTCACCTCAATAATACCATTTACCTTTTCATCTAGCTGGACTTTATGTTTCCCATTATTGTACTCAACAGATAACTCTGAAGGTGAGATAAAGCCGTTTTTGTTTATATGTAAAGTTTGCGTCGGGAAGGTGAGATATTTAAAAACGACTTCCCGCCAAGGACGCGAATTTCGCTCATCGATAATAGTGAGTTTATTATTCTCAAAAGTAACCAAGTGTAGGCTTTGCGTTAAATAAGCCCTATATCCTGATTTTTTAAGCAAGTTATTTAAACTTGAAAGCTCGGCACGACGTTCATTTTTATTAATTGCATCTATTGTGAATGGGCCAACTAGACCGGCTAGAGCTGTAATAATTACCATTACAACCATTACTTCAACTAATGTAAAACCTAGTGCCTTTCTCATCATGACTATAAGCCAATATCATTCATTGAAACCATACTCAACAGCATAACGACAACGACACCACCTACGATCCCCCCCATAAACAGAATCATCAGCGGTTCAAGTAATGTTGTCACCTTTTGTGTCCAACTTTCAAACTCTTGCCTAGAGCGGGAAGCTATTTCTGAAAATACTTTTTCCAAATGGCCCGACTCTTCGCCAACTTCTAAAAGCGAAACAAAAAAGTCTGGATATAGCTCTGTTTGGCTAAGGGCAGGGCTTAACGCACTGCCTCGATTAACTTTCTGTTGTGCGATATCTAACTGATGACGTAAAACATGATTTTTAACGTTACCTGTAGATAGCTTTAGCGCCTTATCTATAGCAACTCCAGATCGTATCATCATTGCCAACCCACTGTTAAAGCGAATTCGCTCTACGGAAATCACTAGATAGGAGACTAAAGGCAGACGCAGTGCCAATCTGTCTAAGCTATCAGTAAAGTGTTCATGTTTTAACAGACTAATGAAGCCACCTACACTCACTATCGTACCCACAATCAGGAACCACTGATAGTTCACCATCCAGTCACTTAGAGAAAGCATCATTTCCGTATACCAAGGTAAATTATCGGCTTCTCTGAACATTTCAGCCATTTTAGGAATGATGAAATTAAAAATGAATAAAACACTTAATATGCAAACAAAGAAAATCACAGCTGGGTAGCTTAAAGAGCTAATAATCTTTGAGCGTAAATCACGTTTAAACTTTAAGTCATTAGCCAAGTCAGCAAACACTTCTGTCAAATTCCCTGACGCTTCACCTAATTCGATTAGATTACAGTATAGTTTATCGAAAGTTTTGGGGTGGGCTTTACACGCTTCAGATAAACTTTCCCCCCCTTTTATTCTTTTCGAAATATCTTTAAGCATGTCAGCAAGAGCAGGCTTAGCTTTTGTTTTCCGAATAATGTCCAGACCTTTGTCTATTTTCACACCAGAAGCGAGTAGAAGGCTTAATTCGGCGGTCAAAAATTCTAGGTCTGCCAAAGACACCTTTCCAGAGGAAAATAAAGAAATACCAGCTTTCTCCTCTGTAATGCTTAAAGTATAAAGCCCCTCACTTTCAAGGAATCGAATAGCATCATCACTGGAGGCTTTCTCTACACTGCCTTCAACTTTAGCTCCGGATGAATCAAGTGCCTTATATTTGAAGTTTGGCATTAGCCAGCGACCCTCATAACTTCTTCAATTGTAGTCAAGCCATGTATCGCCTTATAAATACCGTCTTCAACAAGCGTTCTTCGCTTTAAAGACGCATTATGTTGCTTAGCTAACGGAATAAAATTAGCATCTTTAGGGAGAGACTTTATTGTGCTATCGCAACCCAAATATTCAGTCACAGCCATACGTCCTTTGTAACCAGTATGCGCACAATGCTCACAACCTTCACCATGTCTGAGGTTTACTTGATCGATTTCGAACTTCTCGCAAAACTGTTGCAGTTCAAAACGCTCAAAAAGCTCGTCGGCATTATCAACAGGGGCACTACAGTGTGGGCAAATTTTTCTTGCAAGTCGTTGAGCTACTATAGAAACAAGAGCTGCGTTGAGCAAAAACTCCTCAACGCCAAGATCTAGCAACCGGGTGTAAGCGCTCGCAGCATCATTGGTGTGAACCGTACTGAAAACTAAGTGACCTGTAAGTGCTGATTGTAGTGCAATTTGTGCCGTCTCTTTATCGCGTATTTCACCTAGCATTATAACATCAGGATCTTGACGTACTATTGAGCGTAATCCAGCAGCGAAATCAAAACCAATATCACTTTGAACCTGCACTTGGTTAATACCATCTAGTTGATATTCAACGGGATCTTCTAGAGTAATAATTTTAACGTCCGTATTATTTAGTGCATTCAAGAAAGTGTATAGTGTAGTCGTCTTACCTGAGCCTGTAGGACCAGTTAGTAACACAACACCAGCGGTCGTTTTAATATCACGTCTAATTTGAGTTTCAACATCCTCAGACAGTCCAATGACAGACAAATCATATTTAACATTATCTTTGCGAAGAAAACGCATAACAATGGATTCGCCTTCGTTAACTGGAAGTGCAGAAACACGGATATCTACTTCTTGATTAGCGATTTTCAGCTCAATCTTGCCATCCTGCGGTCTACGCTTTTCAGCGATATCCATGCCAGACAGAATTTTAAGTCTAGTGGTTAAAGGCATTTGCATCGTTCTGGGAAGCTTTTCTACTTCATGTAAAACCCCATCAATACGATACCTTACACGATAAAAGCCATCATAAGGTTCCAAATGCATATCTGAAGCATTTTGCCTTAACGCCTTAGAAATAAGAGAATTAAGTAAGTTGACTGTTGGTGCTTCAGAAGCCATTTCACGCAAGCGCTCTTCCTCGTCACCGGTCAGATTTGCGGTAGTAATATCATTTTCTGTAGTTTGGTGACGAGAGAAAAGTTGCTTAAGCTCATACTCTGTTGCCAAATAGTACTCAATTTCCGCTTCAGTTTCTGCTAGCCATTCATTTAACTCTGGCAGCAGTGGATCTTTACATGCGACATGTAAAGATCCACTATTCCAAGATAGTGGATAACATCCCCACTTCACCAAGTCACCGATGGTTGACTCATTTAACTCTACTATAGGCTCTTCGAGCCACTGAGTCAGATCTAAGATAGGCACTTGAAGATATTGAGACAATAAAGGGGTTACCTGATCATCTGGTAACGCCCCCATATTTACCAAAATCTGCTCTAATTTTCCGCCATACTTTTGCTGGTACTCAAGCGCTTTTGATAGCTCGCTTGGTGAGACGTGAAAAGACTCAACCAATAACTGATGTAACTCACTCATAGGTGAACAATATCTGCATCATTATCGGTACCACCTTCTTTACCATCAGCTCCCAACGCTTTTAGTGTGTATGGATTCCCATCTTTTCCTGGTATTTCATAGATATATTCATTTCCCCATGGGTCAAGAGGAATATCTTTTGGTAAGTATGGACCATCCCATCGAGGATTATCATCCTTTCTCAACTGAGAAAGCTTTTCTGGATATTTCCCAACATCCAAGCGATAAGTATCTAGTGCAGTTTCAAACGCAGACATTTGTGACGTTGCGATCCCTTTTTCAGCATCACCTAACTTGTCAAAAAACTTTGGTGCCACTAATGAAGCTAGCAAGCCTAAAATTACGATCACAATTAACAACTCCATCATGGTGAAGCCGTTATGTTTATTCTTTGCCTTCATATTTTTTGTCATTGAACTACTCTTTAATTCTGTTTTTTGATAAAGACGTGCTTTCTTAAAAACCGTGCTACCTTCCATGCGTGTTGAATACAAGCAGAATAGGCAGCAAAAATACCGATAAATAAGACTAACATAAACCAATGGGGAATACCTATCAACTCTCCAACAATCCCTATCGACGCAAGAAATACAGCCAACATTGATATCGTAATTAAGGCCTTTCTGGAGCTAAAACCTATACGCATGAAGACATGATGTAAATGATCTCTGTCTGCTTTGAATGGAGAATGGCCTTTTTTAACACGCCTAATGATAATTGCCATCATATCCATCAGTGGAATAGCAATTATCCAAAGCGCAGTAACTGGACTGAAAGCGTTATCTACTTCTGATTGAGTAGCTATCATTAACAACCAAATGACGCTCAGCCCAATGAACATAGAGCCCGCATCACCCATAAATATTTTCTTATTTCGGTGACCCAGTACGCCTAGGTTGAAGGCGAGATAAGGAACTATGGTTGCAATAATGATTAACGGTAAAACCGATAACTGCCCACCATTAACCCCCATTAATATTAAAATGGCTGCAAACGTTGTAATACTCATGGCACCAGCTAGGCCGTCTATACCATCAATCATGTTAAAGGCATTTATAGCAGCAATAACAGCAATGACTGTAAAAGGAATCCCTAACAACCCTAAGTCAATAGACCCAAATCCAAACAAATTGCCCAAGTTATGAATATAAGCGTCGGAGCCCCACATCATAATAAGTGCAACTAAAGCCTGAACACCTAAACGGATCTTGACTCCTAATTGGCGATAATCGTCAATTACCCCAAGAAGGACGATAGCAGCAGCACAAATTAAGTAAACTATCAGCTTTTTCTCAAGTGGCAAAAATACAATGATTGAAGCCAACACTGCCACAAAAATCGATACACCACCGATAAGCGGAATAGCACCCACATGCTTTTTTCGGCTGCAGGGTACGTCAACTAAGCCAAAACGCTCAGCGACAGGCTTAATCATAAAAATTGAACAGTACGATGCTAAAAATGCAAAGAAAATGACCATAAAGATCCACATGCTTCCATCATTATCTAATTAACGCGCCATTGTAATAGAAATTAAATTTAAACTAAATTGCCAATAACACTAAATAACAACTCTCTATCCTACCCAAAAATTACTTTCTGAGCACAAAATGTCTAAATAATAACAGAACAAACGCAAGTACGCTGCCTAGGAAAGTAATACCAAGACAAATCAGTGCACGCTTTGGTCCAGCTTTTTGGATCGGTAGAATGGCAGGATCAATTGTCTTAAACACATATTGCGACTGTGTTTGCGCTAGCATCTTTGTCTGCTCTTGTTGCTCGATCAGCTGGTAAAATATCTTCTGCATATCTGCAACCGATGTTTCCGCTAATGCCTTTTTCAAATACTCTATTTTTACATTGGACTCTGCTACTGCCTCAGCTTTCATGTAATCGTTAATTTCTACAACGATGTTTTCCACCATTTCCTTCGCTAAGTAGGGGGAATAATGAGTCATTGCAATCGTAATTAGTCCCTTTTCCTTTTCTTCTATCACAGCTAAATTTTGTGCTCTGATATGTTCAAAGACTTCTTGAATGCCTGGCTCAGGCTTAAAAGGTGCTGCAACATCTCTGAGCCAAATACCAGCTTCTTTATCATAAACTTTAGCGTTATATATCAGCTGATTACTGCCCAGATCCCACCCCTCAGTAGCCATCAGTTTTGGCTTTAACTCATATTTTTCAACAAAGTTATTTAAAAACGAGCGGCTTTGCATTACTTGAAGCGCAAGAGCCGATTTATCACCTTTTCTTCCCCCCAAATTCACCCCTGCCATTGCTGCTAAGCCACCAAACTCCGACTTCAGATTTGAGAGCATGCCGCCTTGAGTATCTTCAACAGGTGAAAGTAATACTGTCGCTTTATAAGTATTCGGTAGAGAAAGTGCAAAAAACACACTGGATACAGCAAATACAGCAGTGATTAATATAATTAACCACTTTCCTCTCCAAAGCACTGACAAAATTTCAGTCAAATCAACTTCATTTTTTTTAATGATATCAGCTTCAGTCATCTGTTTATTGTTATCCATTATTTGTTAAGCGTTGCAATTGAAGCCGCAGCTAAGCCAAGCTGATAAATAATCTGTGTCGCTGTACTCCACAGTGTCAAGCTATCAATATGTTGAGCGTCTAGAGGTACAACGATCGTGTCGCCCGGCGCTAGTTGGCCTCCATGGCTGCTGACTGCAAACCAGGATCCTGAACTTGGTAATTCAACTGAACCATTAGCTTTAATGATATAAATACGTTCATCATCCGCTTTTTGCTTTAATCCACCGCTAGCTTTAATGTAGTCATCAACAGACTTGGATGAATCGAATAAGTGTGTTGCAGCCAGGTTAACCTCACCAATGACACTAACAGAGTCTTGCATCGCTGGGATATATAACGCATCACCATCTTCTAACTGCAAAGATTGGGTTGACCGTTTATCAAGATCAATAACCAAACGTCCTAACGCCTCAACCTTCGATAAATCCTTTAATATTTGATCCATATCTTCATATGGCATAGAAGTATTTGCAGTGGCACTTTTTTGGAAAGTATTAGTAATGATATCGCGTCTTAACTCTTGAGTTAGGCGTTGAATTTGCGAAGTTTCCTTACGCTTGATAGATTCACGCGTAAAAATTGCCGCTTCTTTATGTGCAAATTGATTAAAGCCACCAACTCTTTCTAGTAGGCTATCAAGTGTCTCACCACGTTTAATAGTGTACGTCCCAGGGAACTTAACCTCACCAACAACCTTAACTTGTAGTCTTTCTTGCCAATTAGGTCTTGGGAAAATGTTAACAGTATCTTTGCTCGTCAGTATTTGAGTTGGATTAGCCAACTCGTTCAAACCGTTGAGTTGGATATGTTCAACCTGTTTACCATCATTATAAACAACACGAGTTAGCTCAACCTGCTCAAGATACGCAGCTTCTAGAAATCCACCGCCAGCTTGCACCGCTTTTTGGAAATCTGCATTTTCAGATAATGGATAAACACCAGGAAACTTAACTTGACCGTTTACTGCAAATAATTTTGCAGGTTCGCTAGGTGTTGCCTGCCGCTGTAGCTTAGCAACAATTGGCGCAAGTAGTTTTTGACGACTAAATACCGCATAGTCTTCTTCTTCTACTTCCTCAGGCTTTTGAAAAAGTGCATCAATACTTGTGATTAATTTAACTTCTTCCTCAAGCTCAAATAGTTCATCTTCTTTCAAACCAATATATTTTAAGAACTCATCACGCTCAAATTGCTCCCATAACTTCACGTTTTCGCGTAGTTTCAGTTGCTCTTTGTTATACGCGAGGTCTTCTAATAACTGTTCTTCTTCTTCTTTAAGCTGATAACGGCTAAATACGACGATTGTATCGTTAGACGCGAGCTCTATATCTCCCGCTTTACCGTTAAAAATATCTTGTAAAGAAAACTGATGGATAGCGATGTCGCCTTCAAAGTTAACTTCACGAATAATCAATGAGTAACCAAAATCTGCAATGGATAGCAAGTCTTCACGTGGCGCACTGAAGATATCTTTGAGTGTCTTACCCTGATGCCATTCATAATGACCTGGGCTGGTTACCGCACCAACTACAGTAACGGTATTTTGGAAACGAGTTGAAGCCGCGTTGACCGAAATTTCATCACCGTTTTGTGGTTTGTAGCTTGTGTTTTCAGTAAAGTTGTAGTTTAGGGTGATACGCCTTCCATCACCGTTGTAGCGTGAGACAACCACTTTCGATTTATTTGCATTAGCTTTGAAGCCTCCTGACATAGCCATCACACTCTCAAGCGAGTCAGATTCTTTAAGCTCAAAGATTGCTTGACGGTTAACTTCACCTTTTACTTTTATTTTCTTAGCTGCTGGCGGAATAAATACAACATCGCCAGGCTTTAAAACTACATCATCAGAGCTATCACCAAATAGCAATAAGTCATAGAGATCGAAGGTAGTAACTAGCTTACCAGCCCTTTTGACTTGGATTTTTCTCAGCGAACCATTATCACTCACTCCACCAGAAACAAACAGAGCATGTGTGACAGTGGCGAGAGGAGACACTGTATAGCTACCAGGCTTATAGGCTTCACCCACTACCATGATGCGCATAGGGTTTAGCTCACCCATCGAGACGAAAGCTTGAACACCGATCATTTCCTCAGAGATTTTTTTCGAGATCAGTGCTTTCAATTCCTTAAATGATAAGCCAATTACATGAATTGGGCTTAGGTTAGGAATTGCGAGACGTCCTTCACGATCGATTTGTACTTCGTGCTCTTCATTGGTTTTACCATACAGGTTGATTTGTACTGTATCTCCAATCCCAAGCAAGTAAGTATCAGGAATAGCAGCCAACTCAGAAGGAATAAAAGTCGTAGGCTCACCAGCAAAGAGCTCATAACCAAAAGGCTTAAGCTCTTCTAATTTTGGTTTGAATTTATCCTCTTCTTCTTCCTCTTCCAGTAACCCCTTTTTGTCACGTGGTAAAATCGAAGATTCCTTCTCTTCGTTCTTTTTATCACCTTTTTTGTTGCTATCTAACGCACTTACATCGAAACCATAACGTTTTGCTAAGGCTTCTTGCTGTGCTTTGGGGAGCTTTTTAAACTGCTCTATTTGCTGTTTACTGGGTGTTACCGCTATTGTTTGATGTGAGATCAAAAAAAGCATTGAGAGGAGTAGTAGTCTGAGGAACTTCACGTAAATCTCTTCCATTGTGGATTTTTGTTAAACTTCAGGCATTCTACCGAAGTTTGGAAGAATTAAAAGGGCACTGAGGTGCCCTTTGACAAGATACTTGTTAGAAACTGTAAACCAAAGTAAGTGAGGTTTCTGTGTCAGTATTTTCTTTATCGTCTGCTACGTCTGAGTTGTGGATGATGTTGTATGCCACTTTCATCTGCAGAGAACCGTTGATTTTGGTCAGCAACGCCGTTTCAGACGTTGTTTTAGTGTTGGTATCACCATATTCAACCGCAATAAGCTGTGTAAAACGTGCGTTTTCTGAGATCTGCCATTGGTAATCTAGTTTACCAACACCGATGAACTCACTCTCAGAAGTACCAGCAAGTAGTTCACCATCATCGTCAAGCTCAGTGCTATCGTCTTGGTGCTCAAAACGTTTTACACCGGGACCTATTTCAGCGTTAAGATACATGTCATCATTTTCGAATAAACGTTGACCGTAACCCACTGAAATAACCGCTTCACTGCGGTAAGCACCAAAGTAGTCTGAAACATAAGAGCCAAACACGAATAAATGGCTGTTATCTTCATTTAACTTGTAGTTACCTTGAACTGACGCTGAGTATTTTTCGTTAGTGCGAGATGTAACATCTACACCCGCATCGTTTTCACGCGTGTCTTCTTTGTAGAAGCCATCTAACTTGTACTCGTTGTTCCAGTTAGTTAGGTTGTGCTTAGCTTTGATCCCACCTTTTAGGGTTGTTGTTTCTGTGTTACCACTGGTGATAATCGCACCCACTTCACTGGTTACATCCCAAACTTTCTTTGGCTTCTTAGCTTTGCCTTCTGCCGCTGCATTAGCGCTTGCTGCAACAAGAATACAACAGGTTAAAACCTTTAATTTCATTTCTAACTAACCTTTTACTGATCTTTGTGTAGGTGAACATCCATTTGCGGGAATGGAATGGTGATATCGGCTTCGTCTAGCGCAATTTTAATATTTTCCACTAACGTGAAATACGTTGGCCAGTACTCTTCTGTTTTAACCCAAGGGCGAACGACAAAGTTAACACTTGAATCCGCAAGCTCTAGTACCGCAACAGTGTACGCAGGCTCTTTAAGAATTCTTGGTTCATTGTCTAGTACAGACTTTAATACCGCTTTTGCTTCTCTTAGGTCTGCGTCATAGCCAACACCAATAACAAGGTCAATACGACGTGTTTTTTCACGCGAGTAGTTCACAATTGCACCAGACATAATCGAAGAGTTTGGCATAACAATTACTTTGTTATCAGGGGTACGAAGCTCGGTAGAGAAGATTTCTATCTTTTGTACGCTACCTGCTCTGCCGCCCGCTTCAATATAGTCACCAGACTTGAACGGACGTAGCATAATAATAAGTACGCCAGATGCAAAATTAGAAAGTGAACCTTGCAGGGCAAGACCAACAGCCAAACCGGCTGCACCTAGAATAGCAATGAATGAGGTGGTTTCAATACCAACCTGAGATAATGCCATAAGCAGTGTCGCGGCAAAGACAATAGCGTAAGCAATATTGGCAACGAATGAACCTACCGCTTTATCTACTTTGCGTTTACTAAATGCTTTTTCAGTGAGATCAGCACTGAACTTAGCTAGTTTTAAGCCAACGAAGAAAATTATTAGTGCTATAACGCCTTGAAGCACATAGTGTAAGATTAAATCTGAGTTCTCATTAACCCATTTCCAAACAGCTTCCATACTCATCCCCCTTTTTATATTAAGCAGTTATTTATCATTAGATCGGCTGGATCATACATAGGATATATGAATATTTGCTGTATGCGGAAATAATCTCCAAAAAAAAACTTTTATTAAGTTTTTTCGATATTTCCCTTTGCATTTGGAAAAAACTTATGTATTATGCGCGCCACACCAAACGAGGTGTTCAATTCTTTTGTGGCGGCTGTAGCTCAGTTGGTAGAGCCCTGGATTGTGATTCCGGTTGTCGTGGGTTCAAGTCCCATCAGTCGCCCCACTCTTTCTATAAATGTATTCCTCACTTTTTATTTTTACGCACATAGCACCCCTACACAATAAACACCAAGTAGCAGCGATTTTATATCGCGACTGAGAATAAAACCCTCGCAGCATAAAGCAGCTCCTACACGACCAACATCAAACAATAAGCACCAAACAACAAGCACCACACATCTGCGTAGCAGCGATTTTATATCGCGACTGAGAATAAAACCCTCGCTACATAAAGTAGCTCCTACACGACCAACACCAAACAATAAGCACCAAACAATAAGCACCAAACAACAAGCATCAGCGTAGCAGCGATTTTATATCGCGACTGAGAATAAAACCCTCGCAGCATAAAGCAGCTCCTACACGACCAACACCAAACAATAAGCACCAAACAACAAGCATCAGCGTAGCAGCGATTTTATATCGCGACTGAGAATAAAACCCTCGCAGCATAAAGCAGCTCCTACACGACCAACATCAAACAATAAGCACCAAACAACAAGCACCACACATCTGCGTAGCAGCGATTTTATATCGCGACTGAGAATAAAACCCTCGCTACATAAAGTAGCTCCTACACGACCAACACCAAACAATAAGCACCAAACAACAAGCGTCAGATATCAGCGTAGCAGCGATTTTATATCGCGACTGAGAATAAAACCCTCGCTACATAAAGTAGCTCCTACACGACCAACACCAAATAACAAGCACCAACCATCTGCGTAGCAGCGATTTTATATCGCGACTGAGAATAAAACCCTCGCTACATAAAGTAGCTCCTACACGACCAACACCAAACAACAAACAACAAACAACAAACAACAAACAACAAACAATAAGCATCAGCGTAGCAGCGATTTTATTTCACGAAAAAGATCTTAGCATTAAGCCAGTTTTGTAGGTAAGGGAATGATTTAGGCATAAAAAATGCCACCTTATTCAGGTGGCATTACACACGGGATTATTTCTACATACATAGAAATGCTTTACATTTTCTTGCTACGCTTTCTTTTTGATCTTATGACCTTTCACAGCGTAGAAGATTATAAATAGATAACAAGGTAACAT
Organism: Pseudoalteromonas sp. GCY; assembly: GCF_016695175.1. NCBI lineage: Bacteria > Pseudomonadati > Pseudomonadota > Gammaproteobacteria > Alteromonadales > Pseudoalteromonadaceae > Pseudoalteromonas > Pseudoalteromonas sp. GCY. Next base: position 609,049 of record NZ_CP068023.1, on the reverse strand, counting down.
TACAAGGTGTGCAATTTGCTGTGATTCCACTGTGCCAGATGTGCCCTTAGCTAAACCTAAGAATACTGGACCGAATGCACCACCGGCAATACCCATAACCAATAAACCAGAGCCTACACTGGTTAGCTTGCCAAGTCCAGATAATGCGAGCGGCCAAATAGCTGGCCACATAATGGCATTCGCTAAACCTAAAATAGCGACCATCAATAGAATATCAGGCAACGCTGATAATCCAAATAGATTTGAAATGACAAATGAGTCTGGGCTGCCAAATGAAATTGCGAGCGTGAGAAGCACACCAAGCACGGCAGATGCTGTTAACGCCCTCTCCTGCGATATTACTCTCGGGATCAATATAATGCCCAGAATATAGCCCGTAACCATACAAGCCATAGTATAAGACGTCATCACACTATATTTTTCAACACCCAGCGCTAATGCAAATGAACCAATCGTATCACCAGCAATCACTTCAACCGCAACATACAAAAACAGCGCGATCACACCAAGCTTTAGATTAGGATGAGATAGCGCTTCTCTCACTGAGCCATGCTCTTCTTCGTCATCTTTTTCTATTTCAGGTAGTGGTGCAAACTTAATACCCAAGGCAAAAATACCAATAAATGCAGCCAAGCCTAAATATGGCCCGATAAGACCGTTGGCCATTGCATCAATATCAGCTTGAGTCAGCTCTTTACCTGCCATATCAGTAAAGTTACTCAGCACCAACGCGGTAAATACAAGCGGCGCAACAATACCAGCACCTTTATTCAGTATACCCATAATACTTACGCGTACAGCTGCTGACTCTTCAGGCCCAATACGTACCACATAAGGGTTTACAGCAGTTTGTAATAATGTTTGCCCAATACCCATAGTAAATTGAGCAAACAAAAACAATGCAAACATTTGTGTTTTAGCCGCTGGAATATATAGCAACGCCGCACACATCATCATCGCAATTGCGATGGCCATACCATTTTTATAACCCACCTTGCGGATAACTAGGGCAGAAGGAACCGCGGTAAATGTCACCGCAATATAAAAAGAGAAAAGAATAAATGAAGATTGGAGAGGAGTTAGTTTTAATACTTGCTCCAAATATGGCATTAGCGACCCATTAAGCCAAGTCACAAAGCCAAGAATAAAAAACATGGCGGCGACAATTGCCATAGGGATCGCGTTACTTCGTTTTGTTGTATTCGACACGGTAGCTTCCATAAACATTACTCATCGTTTATTGTTTGTATGGCTTTTTGCCTTGTTATTTTTTGCTTTGCTCACTGCTTTCTTTACATAAATGACAGCGCTGACATTTAACTTTACGTTAAAATCTATTTCATTACCAGTTAGAATTTGAGCAAAATTATCACCAAAAAAGGGCCATTGCCCTTTTTTGCGATAAACTGAATACGAGGGTTTATTTCAAACCTGTGACACGGCTCGTATTTTTATCTCCGGCTCGCGTTCTCAACAATACCTTACTTTCATCTGAGACACTCATCTGATCAGTATAAGGCTGCCAAGATTCTCCATCGTCTAAGCTCACTTCAATTGCAAGATAAGGGAAAGCACTATTCGCTTCAAGTTTACCCAACACCACCTTGGCACCAGGAACTGGAAGGTTTGGCTTAATGCCATCATTTTGCAACTTTGCAATCTCTTTTAAAGACAATGCTGCTGCAAAGGTTGAAAAGTCCTTGTTTAACTCTTTTTGATTAATACGACGCCCTTCCCAATCCGCTTTATGCCAAGCGCGCTCCGCAAGCGAAAGCAAACGAGGGAAAATCAATCGTAAGACTTGGTCTTCCGAGCGAATGGTCTCACTCCATATTTGCCCTTGCATACCAAGGATATTTTGCGGTCTTTTAAGTGCGGGCAACTCGCGGCCAACTAAGGCCTCTAGGTTCACGATAGGCTCACGATTTCGCGTGAAATCCGCATTCGCATAAATATTATCTGGCATGTACGAAAATGCTTTTTTCGTATCTGTGTAACGAGTTGCCCAATAATAGCCGCGCTCTTCAGGGTGCGCTTCGTAAGGATGATCAAAGTACAAATGTGTACCGTGAGACAAAATAACCTGGTAATTGTTGTTTGCAAAACGGTGGGCTCTGTCTGCAACCCCCCACTCCCAAATGTTATCCCAAGTATTTACCAAAAACTGTGGATTTGGAAATTCATCACGTTTAAAGGTCGTCGTGGTGTTATACATTAAACCATCTTCCCAAGCGGCAGGGGTGATCCCACGCTTAGCAAGCAGCTTTGCAACTTTTTGAGTAAAGTATGGTTTTAAATCATTGGGTCCAGCCACTCCGTTGTCGGCCACCGCAAATAGCTCATTACATGCTGGTGATTCAGTCCATGAGCCCTTTCCAACCTCATCGCCACCAAAGTGGACTGTCGTTAGCATAGTACCAGCATCGCGATACATTTCCTGCAGCTCATATACCACCTTCTCCATAAAGGCATAGCTTGAGTCCAAGCAAACATTAATAGAGTTATCAGTATAGAGTTGCACGGTTAGATACTTTGAAGTGTCATCAATATCGTTCAAAAGATAGGCTTTGGCCTCTTGCGCTTTACCTGCTTCCATCAATTTGTGATAACGCGCTTCCATCGACTTAATCGCAGCACGAGCATGCCCAGGGCTTTCGATTTCTGGAATGATCTCGATATGACGCGCAGTGGCAAATTTAAGTAACTCGACAAAGTCCTCGCGAGACAGGTAACCATTTCCACTTCCCGTTTTGAAAGGACCTGTGCCCAACTGAGTCAGTAAGCACTCACGCTCTTGTAAATCAAAACAACGGAATGCGCCGACTTCTGTTAACTCAGGGAGCCCTGGGATCTCCAAGCGCCAACCTTCATCATCTGAAAAGTGCCAGTGGAACTTATTTAACTTATAACGCGCCATCTGTTCAATTAATTTAAATAACGCATCTTTACCATGATAGTTACGGGCATTGTCGTAATGCATACCACGCCAGCTAAAGCGCGGAGAGTCTTTGATCTCTACGTGAGACAAGGTAATTTCATTTTTACTATCGGCTGGAAATAGCGCAAGCAAACTTTGAATACCGTAAAACACACCTGCGTTATCAATACCCGTGATTTCAATCACATCATCATCAATATCCAATGTATATGACCCAGCTTGGCTGTAGTCATAATCTCGCCCTAGACTTTTCGCAACTTTAAGGCGGATCGTCGGGATATTCCCTTCAGGCACGTGATTAGCTTCAGCTTTTAAATCCAGTCCATACTCTGATAAGTCTTCTTGAAAAACGGCGACTTCTGACTTCAAACGTCCGGCAAAGCGGATCTGCCAGTTTTTGTTAAGGGTGATTTCGCCACGACTGAAGTCGATGTGCTCAGGCTTTGGAATGATACGTCTTAGCGCATCTTCTTTTGAGACCGAAATATTGCTTTGATTACGTTCAAAACGCAGCGCTGCGTTCGCTATCTGCGTGTAATCGGTAGGTGTATTGTATCTTTTCAGTTGGTTCTCACGCTCAAATGGCGCAACGAACTGTGTCATGTCTTCTGTATCAGTATTTGCAAAAATGACCGGTTTATTTTTACCTGACACAATAAAGGCACGCGGCATAAAATCGCTGTATGCAGCAACCCAAGCCGAACCATCAAAAGCTAACTTGAGCTTTTCACCGGCTTTTAAGCCAGCAAACGAATCGGTAGGGGTTATACGATGAAGGTCGCCATTAATATGCTCAAAGCGCAGACCTTCAGCGGTTTCCGTTGAAATATGACGAACTGAGTGCAAATAGATTTGCCAATCGCTTTGTCCTTTTGGTAGATTAACTTTTGAATTGTTAGTCAGTGTAATAGCACCGCTAAAGCCCCCGGCACCATTGCTGAAGTTATTTTCTACCGCAAATTCAAAATGCGTGTCACTTGCAAACTGCGCTAACTGCTGCTGCGTGAATGATGCTTGTGTATAGAACGAGCACCCAGCAATTATCGCCCCAAGCAAAGTCGTTTTTATTCTCATCTTTTGCTCCCAGTCTTCATGTTCAATTCAAAATGAACATCATTTAATCACTTATTGTTCCTAAACATCATATAAAAGTTAAAATGACAGCGCTATCATTATTTTTTCATATCCTTGTGTTAGACAAAATGAAGCTACTCTGATTTGGCCGTAAATACCATAAAATAGCGATGAACTTGACCTTGGAAATAGCGAGTGCTTGCAGAAAGTGCTGAAATGGATGTCATATTTTGTGAGAAGTTCAGCGGGTTGTAATTGGATATCGTAAAAAGCGGCGGATTTACTGCTGGAACACAATAAAACCGCCACGAATTCAAAATGTGAAATTACCAGATTTTCACTCTGTCTTCTGGTTTAAGATACATCTTATCGCCTTCTTTCACATCAAATGCCTTATAGAACTCTGGCATATTCGGCAGCACACCAATCACTCGATAATGACTTGGTGAATGCGGATCTGTCATCAGACGATTACGCAGCTCTTCATCGCGGTATTTGCGACGCCAAATTTGTGACCAGCCCATAAAGAAGCGCTGCTCCCCAGTGTAACCGTCAATAACTGGCGCTTTTTGATCGCCTAGTGAAATTTGGTACGCTTTATAAGCGACGGTTAATCCGCCTAAATCACCAATATTTTCACCCAGTGTCAGTTCACCGTTTACACCAGCATCTTCAAATGGTTTAAAACCATTAAACTGCTCAACCAGCTTTTGGCTACGCGCTTCGAATTGTGAAAGGTCAGACTCACTCCACCAATTACGAAGGTTACCATCACCATCGTACTTCGCACCTTGGTCGTCAAAACCGTGACCTAATTCGTGACCGATAACTGCACCGATTGCACCGTAGTTTACTGCATCATCCGCTTCTAGGTTAAAGAATGGTGGCTGTAAAATCGCAGCAGGGAATACAATCTCGTTATTCACCGGGTTATAGTAAGCATTCACGGTTTGCGGTGTCATGAACCACTCACCACGGTCCACAGGTTTGCCTAATTTATCGATCATTTCCTGATTAGCAAATTGGCTATAGCGTACATAGTTACCAACAAGATCATCAGGACTTATCTCAAGTGCTGAGTAATCTTTCCATTTGTCAGGATAGCCAATCTTAGGCGTAAACTTGTTGAGCTTGTCTTTTGCCGCTACCTTAGTTTCAGCACTCATCCACTCTAGACCATCAATTGCCTGATCAAACCCTTTAATAAGGTTGACAACCAACTCTTCCATACGCGCTTTCGCTTCTGGTGGGAAATAAGACTTTACGTAAATCTTGCCTAACATTTCACCTAGCACAGAATTACTTGCATCTACCGCTTTTTTCCACGTTGGTGCTTGTTCCTCTACACCCGTCAATGTTTTACCAAAGAACCCAAACTTAAGGTCAACTACATCTTTACTTAGTAACTCAGCGTAGTCATTGGTGAAGTGGAACGTTAAATAGTCTTGCCAAGCTTCTAGCGTTGAATCTGCAATGATTTTTGATAGCGCTTCAAAGAAACTAGGTTGGCTCACAATAAGTGAATCCGTTTTAATACCAAGTGCGGTTAAAAACGCTGACGTATCAAAGTCTGGCATTAATTGATTAAACGCATCATTGCTTAGCTTATTATACGTTTTAGTCGCATCGCGGCTTTCAACACGTGTCCATTGCGCCTCGGCAATTTGCTTCTCTAGCGCAACAATATTCAGTGCAGCTTGGCCTGGATTTTTATGACCCGCTTTTGCTAATAATTGCTCAATGTAGAGTCGGTACTGCTCGCGGATCTGAATGAATTTTTCATCCTCTTTTAAGTAGTAGTCACGATCAGGTAAACCAAGGCCTGATTGGAACATATAAAGCGCGTTTTCACTTGAGTTTTTAGCATCATTATTAACATACCAACCAAACGGTGTACTTGCCCCCGTTAAACGCATTCTAGCAAAGATAGCTGGTAGCTCCGATTTACTCTTCAGGTCTTGAATTTCATTCAGATAAGGCTTAACCGGGTTTAAGCCCAGCTCGTTTCTCGCCCCTTCATCCATATAACTTTGATAAAACGCACCCAGCTTCTGCTCATCGCTACCCGCTTTTGCAGATGTATTATCTGCAGCATCTTCCAGTACTTTACGCAATGCTTTTTGCGACTCATCATAGAGCTGCGAGAAAGAGCCATAATTTGACTTATCCGCCGGGATTTTTGTTTTTTCTAACCAGTGGCCATTCACATGAAAATAGAAGTCATCTTGTGGACGCACAGATTTATCAATATTCGCAAGCTCAATACCAGAATTTAAAACCGCTTTTTGTGCTTCGGCTTGTTCAGCTGGTTTTTGTTGCGTTTGCGGTTGTTCGCTACAACCAATCAATCCCAATGCAAGTGCAACACTCGCAGCGGTCAGTGATAGTTTCTTCATTTTTATTCCCCTGATAGAGTTTCGCTTGTAAACGTCGAATTCCATTCATCTAGATAAAATAATGCTCAAATTACTTATCCAAACCTCAGGTTAAATAATCAAGCAGGTCAATTGCATATAGATGAATGTAATATAGACATAACCTTTATGGCTTTAAAATAATTCCTTCTAACAGTGTTTCCTATCAAACCTCAGAGTAACGAGAATCGTTGGCTGATGTTTATTTACAAGTAAGCGGTCATTCACTAGTCTACCTATGCACATAGTGAATGACTATGACTCTGAGTGCTGAATTTAGTAACAAAGTTTGTCACTAATTTTGGCGGGCTTGTAGTAATTCCACGATTGTTTTGTTGGCCTCAGGAAACGTGAGCTCATGCAACTGCTCAACTGAAACCCATTTAGAAGGCTGCCCTTCTGCACCATGAGCTTCACCGGAAAAGTCCTCAACATGATGAATGTATAAGCATACGGCTTTGTCAGCATAGTCATGCTCAATACGCATTAGCTCAGATGAGTTATAGATCTCAATGCCAACCTCTTCTTGTAGCTCACGTTTCAATGCCGAAAACACATCTTCGCCCGCTTCCATTTTCCCGCCAGGGAATTCCCAAAGTCCACCTTGATGTTGCTCTTCACCTCTTAAGCAGACAAAGATTTTCTGATTTTTTTCAATCACACCAACGGCGACTTCAACACGTTTTTTTTGCATCATTTTCTCCATAAAAAAAGCGACTTAGCGTCGCTTTTTATACCAATTTAGATTTAGCCAATTATTTTAGTTTGCCGCAACACTGCTTAAACTTCTTGCCTGATTGGCAAGGACATGGCTCATTGCGACCAACTTTTGGCTCCGTGCGCTCAGCAACAACCGCCCCCTCAGGCGTTTCACCGCCCACGCGCTCAACTTCTTCATGTTGATATTCACGCGGTGCTTGCTCGCTCTTGCGATGTTGTTCTTCAACCTTCTCAACATCTTCCTCAGCACGTACCTGAACTTTACTTAGTACGCCAACAACGTCAATCTTCAAGTTTTCAAGCATTTGTGAGAATAACTCAAACGACTCACGCTTATATTCTTGCTTCGGATTCTTCTGCGCATAACCACGTAAATGAATACCTTGGCGAAGATGATCCATTGCCGCTAAGTGATCTTTCCAATGCTGATCTAGGCTTTGTAACATAACCGCTTTTTCGAAGTGACGTAGCACATCTGGGCCTACCATCTCTTCTTTTTGCTTGTACGCCTTATCCACGTCCTCTACGATACGATCGCGTAGCATTTCTTCATATAGCTTGCTGTCTTCTTCAAGCCATTTAGCAATCGGCAGCTCAACATGGAAATCATTTTTCAAGCGTTCTTCAAGTGCTGGGATGTCCCACATTTCCGCCAGACTTTGCGGTGGAATATACTGATCAATAGTCGCATTCAATACATCTTCACGAATAGCGGTGATAGTCTCTGAGATATCGCCTTCTTCAAGTAGTTCGTTACGTTGCTCGTAAACCACTTTACGTTGATCGTTCGCAACATCATCGTATTCAAGTAATTGTTTACGAATATCAAAGTTACGCGCTTCCACTTTACGCTGTGCGTTTTCAATGGCACGGTTAACCCATGGGTGCTCAATGGCTTCACCACGTTGCATACCTAGTTTACGCATCATATTCGTCATACGCTCACCAGCGAAGATACGCATCAATGCGTCATCCATCGATAGGTAGAAGCGGCTTGAACCAGCATCACCTTGACGACCTGCACGACCACGCAGCTGGTTGTCGATACGACGCGATTCGTGACGTTCTGTACCAATAATATGTAAACCACCAGAAGCCAGTACTGCATCATGACGCGCTTTCCAAGCGGCTTTAATTTCTGCTACTTGCTCTTCTGACGGGTTTTCTAATTTTTCAACATCCGACTGCCAGCTGCCACCCAGTACAATATCCGTACCACGACCAGCCATATTCGTCGCAATCGTCACTTTGCCCGGTAGACCCGCATCCGCGATAATATCTGCTTCTTGCGCGTGGAATTTAGCATTCAGTACGTTATGGTCAATTTTTTCTTTGCGAAGGAAGTGAGAAAGATACTCAGAACTTTCGATAGACACCGTCCCCACCAACACTGGCTGACCACGTTCTTGGCAAGAACGAATGTCTTCAAGAATGGCTTCAAATTTCTCTTCTTGCGTCAAATATACAAGATCTGCACGGTCATCGCGCACCATAGGTTTATTGGTTGGGATGACTACGGTATCTAGGCCATAGATTGACTGGAACTCGAACGCTTCAGTGTCCGCTGTACCTGTCATACCTGCAAGCTTGTTATACAAACGGAAATAATTCTGGAACGTGATTGAAGCCAAGGTTTGGTTTTCGTTCTGAATACGAACCCCTTCTTTCGCTTCAACGGCTTGGTGAAGGCCCTCAGACCAACGACGTCCTTCCATCGTACGGCCAGTGTGCTCGTCAACGATGATAACTTCGTTATCTTTTACAACGTAATCAACGTCTTTTTGATATAGCTTGTGAGCACGAAGTGCTGCGTAAACATGGCTAAGTAGTGAAATATTACCTGCCGAGTAAAGAGAGTCACCCTCTTCAATCAAACCACGTTCAGTCAGTAATTCTTCAACTTTGATTTGACCACGCTCGGTAAGGTGAACTTGTTTACCTTTTTCATCAATGGTGAAATCGCCATCGCCTTCCACGCCTTCTTCATCTTCTTTTTCTTGTTGCACAAGATCAGGAACAATTTTATTGATTTCGGCATAAAGTTCAGAGCTATCTTCAGCAGGACCAGAAATGATTAGTGGTGTACGCGCTTCATCGATTAGGATTGAATCCACTTCATCCACAACCGCATAGTTAAGTGGACGTTGTACACGTTCATCGACACTAAATGCCATGTTATCGCGCAAGTAATCGAAGCCGAACTCGTTATTGGTGCCGTAAGTGATATCCGCAGCATAGGCTTGCTTTTTCTGCTGTGGCATCATGCCTGGCACGTTACAACCTACAGTAAGACCTAGGAATTCAAAGAGTGGACGGTTGGTCTCGGCATCACGCTTAGCTAAGTAGTCGTTGACAGTAATAACGTGAACACCCTTACCTGAAACTGCATTTAAATACGCAGGCAACGTTGCTGTTAGTGTTTTACCTTCACCCGTTCTCATTTCTGAAATACGACCTTGGTGAAGCACCATACCACCAATCATTTGCACATCGAAATGACGCATTCCAAATACGCGCTTAGATGCTTCACGCACCGTAGCGAACGCCTCTGGTAATAAATCATCTAGCGTTGAACCTTGCTCAATACGCTGTTTAAATTCAGCCGTTTTTGCTTTTAGTTCCTCATCGCTTAATTTTCCGTATTGTTCTTCTAACGCATTGATTAAAGCGACTGTTTTTCTTAGGTTTTTGATGGTGCGATCATTACGACTACCAAAAATTTTGGTAAAAATATTTGCTAACATGTTTAAACCGTTTCACTCTGTGTATTGGCTGACCCATCTCTCTAAGCCAATGTGGTTAAGGTTGGGTCGCGCTTGTCCTGTTGGCGACAAAAGCCTTCCTAAATTACGGTTTTCATTTTGCCAATTTAGGAGTGAGCATTTTGTATCTTGCCGAGTTAAAATTATGCCCTATCATACCAGACTCTTTGTTTCTGCAAACCTTATTGGGTAAATAATACCAAGTTCAATTGCAAGAAATCTTTACTGTTGGGCGTAAGCGTACCGTTGCAAGTGATAAAGTTTAGTTAGCATCTAACTCGACTCAGTTATTCGAGCACAGAGCTAAGCGCTTTCGACAACAAATGTTGGTACTTTTGGATTTCTCAAAAATTTGTCTCTGATATACTTAGTAGACTGAGAAACCACCAGTGCGGAGTAATTTGACTCCGTATTATCCCGATATGGCGGTTATTTTTTATTTTTCAACCTATGGGAAGTAAGTCATTGGCTAAAAATCGCTACAATCCAAAACCGCTTGATGAAGTGATGGGTGGGTGGTCGGATAAACTCAATCAATATGGCCAAAAAAGTGCCCAAGCGGCACAGTTACAGAGCTGTTTGGAAGACACGCTAGGCCCTATTTTGAGTAAGAAGTGCCGTGTCGCTCACTACAAAGAGGGGACACTGACGATAGAAGCGGCTTCAGCAACGCTTGCTACTCGGTTAAACTTTTTGAAAATGGATATTCTCAGTGCATTTAGAAAAGTTGGGTTACATGACTGTGCATTGGTTAAAATTACCACCAATCCAGAAGCTCAACAGCGTCTTACCAACAAAGTGGAATCCCAATCTTCGACCTATCAAGCCAATCGAAGTATGAGCCAAGCCACTGGTGAGCATTTGCTAGCGCTAGCGCAATCCGCTCCACCATCGCTTAAGGCGAAACTAGAAAGACTCGCTAAACACGCAAACACAACGCAAAAAAAATGACGCCTTAGCGTCATTTTTTATCAAACTGTATTAGCCTAAAAGCCTTATGCCGTTGCGGTATTGATACCCGCTTCCATTCCTGGCGCAGGCATACTGACTGGCTCTTCGAATGTTGCCCACTCCCATGCTGACTCAGTCGCCATGATTTCACGAAGCAACATATTGTTTAGGCCATGGCCTGATTTATAGCATGAGATCTTACCTAAAATGTTGTGACCTGCCATAAACATATCACCCACACAGTCTAAGATCTTGTGTTTAACAAACTCATCCGCATAACGCAGGCCATCTGGGTTTAATACTTTAAACTGGTCTAAAACAACCGCGTTATCCATGCTGCCACCTAAGGCTAAGTTGTTCGCATGCATGTATTCAATATCACGCATAAAACCAAAAGTACGAGCACGACTGATCTCTTCAGTAAAGCTTTGAGCGGTAATGTCTAATCCAATACGTTGGCGGCTGGCATTGATCGCAGGGTGATTGAAGTCGATTTCAAAGTCGATGTGGAAACCATCGTAAGGCTCAATTTCAGCCCACTTGTCGCCATCTTCAACACGCACTTTTTCTTTGATGCGAATAAAGCGCTTGGCAGCGTTTTGCTCTTCAATACCGCCTTTTTGAATTAAGTAGATGAATGGCAATGCACTGCCATCCATAATAGGCACTTCGGCGCTGTCTAACTCTACGATAAGGTTATCAATCCCCAGCGCAGCTACCGCCGCAATCAAATGCTCAGTAGTAGACAAGCGAACGCCGTCTTTATTTGTTAAACACGTACACAGTTGCGTGTCGCCCACAGCTTCTGGTGTTGTTTCAAAATCAACAACAGGGTCTAGATCAACGCGGCGAAATACAACACCTGTATTCACACCAGCTGGTCGGAGAGTGATCGTGACCTTTTCACCTTTGTGTAAACCTACACCTGTGGCTTTAACGACTTGTGCAATCGTACGTTGTTTAATCATATATTCGCCCACTTAAATTCGAGATAGGCGGCGGAGTATAACATAGTTCCACCAAACTGCCAATCTTTGTTTATTTTTTATACCAACTTTAGTCTGACTGCTTACGTAAAAAAGCCGGAATATCGAAGTAGTCACCTTTTTCTTTACTGTCGTTACCTTTTGCGCTTGCTGAACTAGAAGCGTGTTGTGGCTTCTGCTCTTGCACTTGTGGTGCTGGCGCTTCAGCTGGCTGCTCAGGTTCTGCCCCTGACGTTTGTGGTTGCGTAAAGCTTGGCACATACATGCTCGTTTGTGAGCTAGTTTGTGTGCCACCTACCGCATCTGAACCTGAGGCTTGTCTAAAGCCATTGTCTACAATACCGAATTGCGGACGACGGTCACCACCTAAGCCGGTAGCAACCACTGTCACTCTTAGCTCTTCGCTCATTTCAGGGTCAATAACAGCACCTACTACCACAGTTGCGTTCTCTGACGCTAACGCTTTCACATGGTTACCAACGACCTCAAACTCTTCGATAGTAATATCCATGCCAGCGGTGATATTAACCAAAATACCTTTCGCGCCAGTTAGGTCAACATCTTCTAAAAGCGGGCTAGAGATCGCCGCTTCCGCTGCTTCTTGTGCACGATCAGGACCTGTTGCCGAAGCCGTCCCCATCATTGCAGTCCCCATTGCTGACATCACGGTTCTAACATCCGCAAAGTCAACGTTGATTAGACCTGAACGTGTGATCAACTCTGCAATGCCTTGTACCGCACCATAAAGTACGTCATTTGCTTTTGCGAAGGCATCTAGCAGTGTAGTCCCTTTACCAAGAACTTTAAGCAATTTGTTGTTTGGAATTGTAATAAGTGAATCTACAATTTCTGACAACTCAGCAATGCCTTGCTCAGCCGCAGCCATGCGCTTTTTACCTTCAAGGTCGAAAGGACGCGTTACTACAGCCACAGTTAAAATACCAAGTTCTTTTGCTGCGCGTGCAACAACAGGTGCGGCACCGGTACCTGTACCGCCGCCCATACCGGCTGCGATAAATACCATGTCTGCACCTTCAAGGCTGCTCTTGATGGTTTCTAGATCTTCTTCTGCTGCGCTGCGGCCCACTTCTGGGTTTGCACCGGCTCCAAGACCTGAAGTAATTTGAGTACCCAGCTGTACGGTAATATCCGCAGACGAACGGCGTAACGCTTGTGCGTCAGTATTCGCTACGATAAAACGTACACCTTCAATTTCTTGGTTTACCATGTGTTCTACGGCGTTACCGCCGCCGCCACCGACACCGATGACTTTAATGACAGCTTCTTCGCTGTGCTGTTCCATAATATCAAACATCTTCACTCTCCGACTTGAGTATTAAAACTCGCCTTGGAACCATTTTGTAACACGGTTCCACCAACTCCCCTCTGCATCTACTTTCGACTTCTGTGCATTCATCGATTGTAGTGAACGGCCGTATTGTAACAAACCTACCGCCGTTGCATATGCAGGGTCATCTACATAATCTGTTAATCCCTTAATGCCAATTGGTTTCCCTATTCTTACTGGCATTTGGAATATATCTTCTGCGACTTCTTGTGCACCTTGCATCTTGGCACTACCGCCAGTGATAACAAGACCAGCCGCAATTTGATCTTCAAAACCTGATCGACGTAATTCTTCTTGTGCAAGCTCAAACAGTTCTCTAAATCTTGGCTCTACCACTTCAGACAAAGTATGGCGAGACATTACCCGAGCAGGACGTCCACCAACACTTGGTACTTCGATGGTTTCTTCGCTTGATGCCATTTGGCTCGACGCGAAAGCATATTGTACTTTCAGAGACTCGGCATGCGAAATAGGTGTTCTAAATATTTTTGCTATATCGCCTGTGACCTGATTGCCCGCAACCGGGATCACGGCAGTATGACGCAGCGCTCCATTCACATAAATCGCAATATCCATGGTGCCACCACCGATATCTAATACCGCAACACCAAGCTCTTTTTCATCTTCTGTCAACACCGAGTAACATGACGCCAAGGCGTTAAACGTTAATTGGTCTACCTGTAAACCACAGCGTTCAACACACTTTTCAATATTCTTTGCCATGTCATTCGAACACGTAATGATATGTGCTTTCGCTTCCATCCTTACGCCACTCATACCTAGAGGGTTTTTGATCCCCTCTTGCATGTCGATGCTATATTCTTGCGGCAATGAGTGCAGCATTTTGCGTTCGGCAGACATAGGTACAGAGCGTGCAATGTGAATAACATTGGCGATATCATCGTCTGTGACTTCAGCATTGTTTATTGCCACCACGCCACTTTCGTTTTGACACTGAATATGTTTGCCTGAGATCCCCAAATAAACCGAGCTTATTCTGCAATCAGCCATTAGCTCCGCTTCATCTACAGCGCGTTTAATAGACTCAGAAACGAGGTCTAAATCGTTTACCCCGCCCTTATCCATGCCGTGAGACTCTTGGCGTCCGACACCGACAATACTAAGTTGATTGTCCACAGTGATCTCCCCAACTGTGGCGACGACCTTTGATGTGCCAACATCTAATCCAATCACTAAGTTTCTTTCTGCCGACTTTGTCATGCTTCACTCTTGTTATTTTGTTGTTCTTGCTGCTCAGTAGGTTCTTTCCAACTCACTGCCAGTCCCGTGTCGTAGCGTAAATCAATGACATCGATTACTTTACCTTCAGGGCGTTCCATACGTGGATACACGTCAATAAAACGTTGTACTCGTTTGGCTTTGTCTTCACGCCCTAAATTTAAGCGGATCCCATTGTCTAGCCATAGCTGCCAAGCAAATCGTTCTGAAAGCGCTAAACTTTCCAACGTAAACTGATTTACCGCCAACAAGGCTTTAAACTGCTTAAATGTTTGCCATGCTTCTTCAGCACTCCCTTCAGGGCCGTATAATTCAGGCAGCCCTTGCGGCAATTTGTTACTACTCGCTTGGAATACTTCGCCATCATCATTGAGTAATGAATCGCTATTCCAATGCGCAACCGGCTTATGTTCCACTACATAGACTTGCAGCGTATCCGGCCATTGTTTTCTGACTGACACTGTCGCAATCCAAGGTAAAGACTTTACCGCCTTGTGGACTGCTTTTACATCAAGCTCAAAAAAACTATTTAAATCTGCGGTTTTAATTGCCGCCACAATGTCATCTTCATTGGTATAATGCGGTTTACCGAGCACTTTGAGTGTTTTTATTTGCGCATCATGATGTGCAACTAACCAATCACTTACCCAGTATGTTCCTCTTACCAATGTAAAAATCACCACAAAGAAGAAGCTAAGTCCCCAGAAAAGGGGCCAGTTCACTCTTGAACTGATCAGCTTCAACCCTGCCAAAAATGCTCGCATATTAAAGCGTTTGCTCCAAAATGCGAACAACTAATTGCTCAAAACTTACACCCGTTGCTTTTGCTGCCATCGGCACCAACGACTTTTCGGTCATACCTGGTACGGTATTTACCTCGAGTAGATAGAAATGCCCCTGCTCATCTTGCATAGCGTCAACGCGTCCCCAACCAGTGGCACCAACCAATTCAAAAGCGTGCTTTGCCATCACTTGTAATTGCTCAGTGTGTGCAGCGCTAATATCCGCCGGACAATAATATTCTGTACTGTTGACTTGGTATTTGGCTTCATAATCGTAAAAGCCACGAGGCGTACGCATTTCAATAACAGGTAATGCCTCTTTACCGAGCATAGACACGGTAAACTCACGTCCAGTGATCCATTGTTCAATGAGAACTTGATCGTCAAACTTAAAGGCATTATTTAATGCCGCAGTCAGGGTTTCTTCGCTGTCTGCCTGAGCCATACCTATGCTCGAGCCTTCGTGACTTGGCTTTACCATGACTTTGCCAAACTCAGCTATTAGCGCCTTAGCATCAAAACCCGTCTCTTTGCTTACGACAGCATAAGGTGCTGTACTTAACTTGGCAGACTGAAAAAGATGCTTACAGCGGACTTTATCCATCGCAAGCGCACTACCAAGTACACCGCTTCCTGTATATGGTATTCCCATAAACTCAAGCGCACCTTGAATAGTACCATCTTCGCCACCACGGCCATGCAGTGCAATGAATACGCGGTCCACACCTAGGTCTTTAAGTTGCCATAAATTACGTTCTGCTGGATCAAATGCAATAGCATCAACACCTTGATTAACAAAGGCATTTAACACTGCATTACCAGACTTTAGCGACACCTCACGCTCTGCTGAACTACCGCCAAGTAATACGGCTACTTTTCCAAACTGACTACTCATAATTCACTCTGTTTTAACTGCGCTATCGATAGCCCGGTTGCGGCTAACTGCTTCACGATTTGACCTATATTGCCAGCCCCTTGCGTCAACACTAAATCACCATCTTCCATGGTGCTTGCCAACACTTTCGCCAATTCACCATGGTCACTGATATGAATCGGCTCAACGCCACGTTGACGGAGACTACGGCACAAACTTTTACTATCCGCACCAACGATGGGCGCTTCACCGGCACTATATACATCTAACAGCAGTAGTTTATCAACATCGCAAAGCACTTTTACGAAATCTTCATATAAATCGCGTGTTCGACTATAGCGATGTGGCTGATAAATCATAACCAAACGCTTATCAGGCCAACCAGATTTAGCTGCTTTTATCGTCATCGCAACTTCAGACGGGTGGTGACCATAATCATCAACCAACATCACCTCACCCACTTCATTATTGAATGAGCCGTAATGCTGGAAGCGACGTCCTACACCTTCAAAATTGGCTAGCGCCTGATAAATCGCTTCGTTTTCAATATTGTGATCTTTTGCAACTGCAATAGATGCCAGCGCGTTCAATGCATTGTGCTTACCTGGCATATTTAGCTTCACTTCAAGTAACTCACCGTCTTTGGTTCTGACTTTAAAGTGTGATTCACTTTGTGTTTGCTTGAAGTCCAGTAACTGATAATCCGCATCGTTAGCCTCACCATACGTGATTGTCGGCCTTGCAAAGCGTGGCAATAATTCTCTCACGACTGGCGAATCAATACACACCACCGCCAGACCATAAAATGGTAAGTTATGGATAAACTCGATGTAGGTGTCTTTCATTTTTTCGAAGTCACCGTCGTAAGTATCCATGTGGTCTTCTTCGATATTTGTTACCACCGACACCATCGGCTGCAAATGCAAAAACGATGCATCGCTCTCGTCCGCTTCTGCGATAAGATATTCACTGCTGCCGACTTTGGCATTACTGCCAGCACTATTGAGCAAGCCACCGATAATAAAGGTTGGATCCAGCTCAGCCCGCGCAAAAATACTCGCAATCAGGCTCGTCGTTGTGGTCTTACCATGTGTTCCTGCTACCGCAATCCCGTGACGAAAACGCATCAACTCGGCGAGCATTTCGGCGCGACGAACGATTGGCGTACGGTTTGCCTTCGCCGCTTGGATCTCTGGGTTTTGGTCGTTGATTGCACTCGATACCACAACCACATCGGCCATTTTTACATTTTCAGCTTGGTGGCCGATAAAGATCTCGGCGCCCATATTTGTTAATCGCTCTGTCATCGTACTTTTGGCGATATCTGAGCCTGTAATTCGGTAACCTTCAAAGGCCAGCACTTCTGCAATCCCACCCATACCAGCACCACCAATCCCGATAAAGTGGATGGTGTTGATACGTCGCATTGCTCTTCTGCTTGAAGCTTCCATTTAATATCCTAGTTCGATAATTCTGTACAAATTTGGGCAACTTTCGCTGTTGCCTCCGACTTACCGCATTGTCTCGCTTTTGCTGCCATGGTCGCAATTTTTTGCGGCTCAATAACAAGTGGCTGCAGTGTAGTTGCTAGCGTTTCTGGCGTCAGTGTAGTTTGCTGCAATATATAAGCGGCCCCAGCCGACACTAAAAATTGCGCGTTAGCCGTCTGGTGATCGTCAACGGCATGTGGAAAAGGCACAAAAATCGCCGTTTTCCCAGCTGCGGCTATCTCACTCACGGTAAGCGCACCGGCACGGCAAATAACCAGATCAGCCCAAGCGTATGCGGCATCCATATCATGAATGAACTCGCTGACCTCAGCATTAATGCCCGCACTTTCATATCGTTGTTGTGTATCGTCTTGGTTATGTTTACCGCTTTGATGACGAATATTTAATGCGATACTGGCCACCTGTTGCTGAAGTAACTTAAGTCCTTCTGGCACGGTTTCATTCAGTGCTTTTGCTCCCAATGAACCACCTACAATTAATAGATTTAACGGCGCTGCAATGGGTTTATCGCTAATGTCAGCAACACTTGCACGTACCGGATTCCCCACAACCTGAGCGAGCTTTTCACTGAATGCGCCGGGAAAACCAGCCAATACGCGACTTGCAATTTTCGCCAGCAACTTATTGCTCATACCCGCAACCGCATTTTGCTCATGGATCACCAAAGGGATCCCAAGCAGTTTCGCAGCAACGCCTACCGGGCCTGTTACATAACCGCCCATGGCTAACACCACATCAGGTTTACGCTGTTGTAAAATACGCTTTGCTGCAAGTACCGCTTTTAAAACCATAAATGGTGCGGTTATTAATCGTTTGACCCCGTTACCACGTACGCCTTTCATGGCAATGAAATCAATTTCAAAACCGTAACGCGGCACAACATCGGCTTCCATTCTATCTGCGGTGCCAACCCAGCTCACTTGCCAAGCCTGCGCTTGTAAAAATTGTGCCACTGCAATACCTGGAAAAATATGTCCACCTGTACCGCCCGCGACCACTAGAAGACGTTTTGTCATCGTCTACCTCCACGGGATGTTGCTTGCCTTGTCGACATTTTTGTCTCAAAGTCTATGCGCTGTAAAATACCTGCCGCGATTGTCATCACCCAAAGACTAGAGCCACCATAAGAAACAAACGGCAGCGTTAAGCCTTTAGTGGGTAAAATGCCAGCGCTCGCACCAATATTAACGACTGCCTGAAAGGCAAACCAAATACCAATGCCCAAAGCAAAATACCCTTCGTATTCCTTGCTTGCTTTAAGGGCCTTTTGCCCGATAAAAAGCGCTCGAGTAACCAATACTCCAAGTACAATAATTATGCTAAATACACCAATAAAGCCCAGCTCTTCCGCTATTACAGCAAAAATAAAGTCGTTATGTGCTTCCGGCAAATACTGTAGCTTTTGTATGCTATTACCCAGACCTTGACCAAACCATCCACCTTGGCCGTATGCCATTAGTGATTGTACCAATTGATAACCGGCACCAAATGGATCTTCCCAAGGATTTAAAAAGCCCACGACACGCTTCATACGATATGGCTCAATGATGATAAGCAGTACCACCAAAGAGACACCGGTAAGCATTAAGGTAAAAAACTGCCAAAGCCTTGCACCGGCTAAAAACAACAGGCCAACTGTCGTCACAAACATGACCACCACAGTGCCTAAATCTGGTTGCATCAAAATTAAGAACGCATACACCGCAAACACAATCATTGGCTTGGCGAAGCCTTTGATGTTTTCTTGCACTTCATCGCGTTTACGTACCAAGTAGCCGGCAATATAGCTGAAGAAAAATAGCTTAGATGCCTCTGCTACTTGCAAACCAAAAGGACCAAGCGGGATCCAGCGTCTTGCACCATTTACTTCGCGACCAATAATGAGTACCGCCACTAACAGTACCAAGCCAAAAAGCAGCAAATATGGATTACTGCGTTTCCACCAAGTCATTGGCACACTCGTCGCAAACCAAAAGAGGATAAACGAGCCCACTAAAAAGATAACGTGGCGAATGGTAAAGTGAAAAGGATTATCAAATAGTCGCTCGGCAACTGGCATAGAAGCACTTGTCACCATCACAAATCCCACTCCAATAAGCATGAGCATGCAGTACATCAAAGGTACGTCAAATAAGCTTTCGGACTGGCGAGGCGTTAGCGCCTCTTTGATATCAGCGACGTTAATCAAGCATGTTCCCCCACTAAACGGACGAACTCATCCCCACGCGCCATATAGTTTGGATACATATCTATGCTGGCACAGGCAGGTGCTAATAAAACAATATCACCATTGGTCGCTATCGTTTTTGCCGCCAACACCGCTTCTTCCAGATTGCTGACTTGATGGCTATTGCGCAGTAGTGGCATAAACTGTGCTCCGTCTTGTCCGAAACAAAATAGCGCTTTGCAATGCGCAGTGAGTGGCGTCTTGAGTGGTGAAAGATCTGCCCCTTTCGCATCACCACCCACGATCAAAATAATATTTTTGCGGCCTGAAGCCAAAGAATCAATAGCGGCGACCGTCGAGCCAACATTCGTTGCCTTTGAATCGTTGAAGTAACGAACCCCTGCAACATCGGCAACCAACTGACAACGATGAGGTAACCCCGTGAAACTCGCAAACGCGCTGGCAAATGCCTGCATAGGCAATTGCATCGGCGCTAATAATGCCAATACTGCTAAGGCGTTAAATTGATTATGTCGCCCTACCATCGCCAACGTTTTGACCGGTAACAGTGGTGTTTGTTTGTGTGCGAAATGCGGCTCACCGTCAAAGTTCATTAAGTGATAATCCCCCTCAGTGAGGGATACACTACTGCCTTGCCCATGCTGCGCAAAGGTATAATGATCTTCAGCATTAAAGACAATATGCTCAACATGCTGGTAAATACGCTGCTTCGCTTCAATGTAAGCTTGAAAATCAGGATAACGATCCATGTGATCTTCAGTAATATTGAGGATCATTGCCGACAAACAAGCCAAGCTATGCGTGGTTTCAAGCTGAAAACTAGACAGCTCGAGCACATAAACATCATGCGACTGCTCTAACAACGACAGCACAGACGTGCCAATATTGCCGCCAAGCCCAACTTTTAAGCCAGCGGCTTTCAATACTTCTGTCGCGAGCGTAACAACGGTGGACTTACCATTAGAGCCCGTAACGGCAATCACTGGACGGGTATTAAGGCGTGCAAATAGCTCGATATCGCCGATGACTTCAACGCCTTCGGCAATGGCAGCGGCAACGCTTTGTTCAAATAACGGGATCCCTGGGCTAATGATAATCAGATCCGTTTGCGCCAAAGCGGCATCAGCAAGATTGCCAAATACCGCTTCACATTCAGGTGCGTTGTGACTTAGCCAGTCCGAGCCCGGAGGCACTGGACGACTATCAACCACTTTTGGATTAATACCGTGCGACAGCAGAAAACGCACAATCCCCTGTCCTGTGACTCCAAGTCCCAGTACTGTGACATGCTTTTTCTGTAATTGCTCAATATACGTCATTATCTAATCTTCAACGTCGCAAGACCTGCCAGAACCAAAATAATCGAGATAATCCAAAAACGGACTATCACGCGCGGCTCAGGCCATCCTTTTAATTCGTAATGATGGTGAATAGGGGCCATTCTAAAGATCCGCTGACCTCTGAGTTTGTAAGACCCTACCTGTAAAATCACGGATAATGCCTCCATCACAAATACACCACCCATAATAATCAGTACCAATTCTTGGCGTACTAAAATTGCAATGATCCCCAGTGCACCACCCAACGCCAATGAACCCACATCGCCCATAAAAACTTGTGCCGGATAGGTGTTAAACCATAAGAAACCAAGACCTGCGCCGACAATCGCCGTACATACCACAACCAGTTCACTCGTGAGTGGTAAATGAGGAATATGAAGGTAGCTTGAGAAATTCGCGTTACCAGTCACGTATGCAATAATAGCGAGTGCTGAGGCAACCAAAATGGTCGGAACAATAGCGAGGCCATCCAAGCCATCTGTTAGGTTAACTGCGTTTGACGTACCCACAATCACGAAGTAGCTCATGACCAAATAGAACAAACCAAGTTGTGGTAATACATCTTTCAAAAATGGCACGACTAACGTGGTTTCCGCAGCGCTGGTGGACGTAAAGTACAGAAATGCTGCCGTAGATATCGCAATAACCGACTGCCAAAAGTACTTCCAACGCGCAATTAGGCCTTTACTGTCTTTTCTGATCACCTTGCGGTAATCATCAACAAACCCAACAATACCTAAGCTGCCAATGACAAATAACGTCACCCATACATATTTGTTGCTAAGGTCGCCCCACAGTAGTGTGCTGGTAAAGATAGCAGCCAGAATTAAGAGTCCACCCATAGTTGGGGTACCCGACTTGGATAAGTGCGATTCCGGACCGTCATCACGTACGGTCTGACCAATCTGCATACGTTGTAATGCAGCGATAAGTTTAGGGCCAAAATACAACGAAATCATCAAGGCAGTTAAAATGCCTAAAATCGCCCTCAGGGTAAGGTAAGAAAATACGTTAAACCCAGAATAATATTGGGTAAGATACTCGGCTAGCCAAACTAACATGATACTTCTCCTGTCTCGCTATCCGACTGGCCAGCGTTTACTAATTCTTCAACGAGCAGTTCCATCCGCGCACTACGTGATCCTTTAACGATAACGGTGCATTGTCCTGATTGCTCGGCCAATACAACCCGTAACGCCTTCATTAAATTCTCGCGAGTCGAGAAATGACGATTTGGCTTTTCAA
This sequence comes from Pseudoalteromonas sp. GCY, assembly GCF_016695175.1. Taxonomy (NCBI): domain Bacteria; kingdom Pseudomonadati; phylum Pseudomonadota; class Gammaproteobacteria; order Alteromonadales; family Pseudoalteromonadaceae; genus Pseudoalteromonas; species Pseudoalteromonas sp. GCY. The sequence goes on along the minus strand of NZ_CP068023.1, from coordinate 586,677 downwards.
ATACATTGCTAGCGCTACTACTCAGCACTCCCAATGAAAACAATTCATCAATGCCTTGCTGCTTAGCATATTCGCCGACTTCACGGTGATATTCGCGGGCATCTTCACCCAGTTCTGCCATATCACCCAACGCCAATACTTTATAGCCAGACATAGACGCCAGTAAATCAATCGCCGCGTTGACAGATTTCACATTCGCATTGTAGGTGTCATCGACGACACGCAGCGTGTCCGAGACTTGGATCATGTTGACGCGGCCCTTTACTTCAGTCATTTGTCCAAGACCCGTTGCCACCTCACTTAAGCTTGCGCCAAGTTCGGTTGTCAATGCTGCCGCAATCAGCGCATTGCCAACATTGTGCTGGCCACTAAGCGGTAAACTAATGGTGGTACGCTGTTCACCTTGGCATAGCGTAAAGGTAGGGCGAGCTAACTCATCCAACTCAATCGCTTCCACCCAAATATCAAGCTGAGCATTTAGGCTATAACGTTTCACTTTAGAAACAGCTAAGTTTTCCTGCCACATCTGAGCATAATCACTATCCGCATTGATGACTGCGACACCGTCAGCCTTTAGGCCTGAGAAAATCTCACCTTTCGCTTTTCCTACCCCATCAATTGAACCAAACCCTTCGATGTGGGCTGGTGCGACATTACACACTGTCGCCACATCTGGGCTCACTAATGCAGTGGTATAAGCAATTTCACCCAAGTGGTTAGCGCCAAGTTCTATCACCGCGTATTCATCATCTTCACTTAAGCGCAATAGCGTCAACGGTACCCCGATGTCGTTATTAAAATTACCTTTCGTCGCAAGGACTTTACCTTTTTGCGCCAAAATCGCCGCACACATTTCTTTCACTGTGGTTTTACCGACACTGCCAGTAATTGCAATGGTTTTAGGGGCAACGGTTTCAATTACTGCTCGGCCAATTTGGCCTAATGCAATACGCGTGTCTGCAACGACAAACTGTGGTAAATCGATATCTTCATCGTGCTCAGAAACAATAGCCGCGATAGCACCTTGCGCTTTGGCCACATCCAAGAAGCGGTGGCCGTCAAAGTTAGGCCCTTTAAGTGCTAAAAATACCTCACCAGACTGAATTGTTCTGGTATCAGTATTAATATTGGCGACTGCCAAATTCTCCCCGTCGTAAGGGGTTTTTAAGACTGCTGCAAGCCAAGAAAAATCCATCTTGATCATGCCTTTTCCCCTCGTAAAATCGCTGCAACGCATTGCCTATCACAAAAATCAATGCGCTCAGTACCTATAATTTGATAGTCCTCGTGCCCTTTCCCCGCTATCAGCACCACGCTGTTTTCATCAGCTAGGTCTATCGCGTGTTGAATGGCTAGCCCTCTATCAGGCTGGCAGATAGCATACTCAGGGTGGATGAGTCCTGCCTTAACGTCGTCAATGATTAAATTGGGATCTTCACTTCGTGGATTATCGCTGGTGATCACCAGTTTATCTGCATATTTCTCAGCAGCTCGCGCCATTTCAGGACGCTTACCTTTATCTCTATCACCACCGCAACCAAACACACAGATAAGATTACCTGGTACATGTGCTCGCAAGGCTTGTAGTGCAAGTGCCAAAGCGTCTGGGGTATGGGCATAATCAACAATACACGTAGGCTTTTCAGGGGCACTAAATGGCTGCATGCGTCCTGCAACTGGCGCGAGTTGGCTGCAAGCTTCGCTTAATGCTTCAAGACTTGCGCCTTGCAATAGTAAAGTCGCAATCGCAGCAGCTAAATTATAAAGATTAAACTCACCATACAGTGGCACACTGACTTCACATTCACCCCAGCTGGTTTTTAACGTCGCCGTCAAACCATTTGGGTGTGCCGACACGGCATCAAAGAATACATATTGTTGGTAGCTATTTTTTTCAGTCCAGCGACCGTAAACAACCACAGTGTCGTCGTTGAATTCAGCGGCCCAACTTGCACCTACTTCGTCGTCAATATTGATGACTTTGTGATTTGGCGCACAGCGAGTAAATAGCAGTTTTTTGGCTTCTGCATAGCTTTGCATATCACCGTGATAATCTAAGTGATCGCGCGTCAAATTGGTGAAAACAGCCACATCAAAGTCGCATTCGTCAACTCGACCTTGCACCAAGCCATGGGAAGATACTTCCATCGCGACTTGATCATATTGTTGCTGTAAAAACGCTAAAATACGTTGTAAATCTACGTTTGACGGCGTGGTGTTTGCCAGCGGAATAAGACTGTCTGGTTGACCATAACCAAGCGTACCTATCACAGCCCCAGCACTATCAGTTAGGCTAGCTAAATTGGCAATCATCGCTGTCGTGGTAGATTTACCATTGGTGCCAGTAACGCCTGTGAGTTTGAGCTTTTTACTCGGATATGCATAAAACTGTGCTGCAATTGCCGCCAACTTATCAGCAAGATTATCGATAAAAATCGCTTGTTCTGGTGCAACATTAAGCTCGCTTCCCGTTTCTGCAAGCACACATTTAGCGCCTTGCGCAACGGCACTGGCGGCATATTTAGCACCATCTTGGGCATGACCTTGCAATGCAACAAAACAATCACCCGGCTCAATCGCTCGACTGTCTATACGCAGATGTTCAACCTCAACTGGGGCAATATTGACACCAAAATCACTGAGTACCTGAGCCAGATCACGCATCGTTATCTGCTCCAGAAATATAAGCCACACGCTCTTTATCAGGCGCTACGTTTAGAATTCTCAGTGCATTAGACATGATTTCAGCAAACGCAGGCCCTGCGGTTTGACCGCCATAGTAAACATCTCCCGCCGGTTCATTGACCATCACCACAACCGCAAGCCTTGGGTCGCTTACCGGTGCAACGCCCGCAAAGTAACCAACATACTCGTCGCCATAGCCACCCGCCACGGCTTTTTCTGAAGTACCTGTTTTACCAGCGGCACGGTATCCATCAACTTTTACGTTATGGGCAGTACCACCACGTTCAAATACTGACTCCATCATTTCTACCACTGCATGCGTATCTTGCTCGCTAAAAATACGCTTACCTTCAGGAATTTCATCCTGCTTCACTATTGTAAGTGGTCGCAAGATGCCGCCTGCTCCAAACATGGCGTAAAGTCTCGCCATTTGTGCGGTGCTTACTGATACTGCGTAACCATAAGAGAGTGTTGCGATTTCAAAGTTAGACCAACGGCGGTTTGGATAAAATAGACCTGCGCTTTCACCAATCATGTTTGAGCCCGTAGGTTCACCAAAACCAACTTCTTGGTATAAATTGATAAAATACTCTTTTGGTAGCATTTGCGAGATCTTCGCAACCCCCATGTTACTGGAAATTTTAAGAATTTCTCTTAAGCTCAGTTCGCCGTTATTGCGAGTGTCTTTCACCAAGCCACCGCTTAAGTTCATCCAGCCCGGATAAGTATCTATTGTGTCTGTTGCCTTAACTGCACCATAATTTAAACCAGCCAATACGGCTAAAGGCTTTAATGTTGAACCGGGTTCAAATAGGTCAGTCATGGCACGATTACGACGTTTATAAGGTGCAGCAGTACTTAGATCGTTAGGATTAAAGCTTGGGCTATTCACCAAAGCTAAAATCTCGCCAGTGTGTACATCAACAACTATCGCCGAACCAGAGGTAGCTTTATAGCTCAGTACCGCCGACTTTAACGCGCGATAGGCAATGGCTTGGATCCGTAAATCAATACTCAAGTAAACATCTTCTGGCTCAACACGCTGCTCTTCTGACAGCACTTGTACTTCACGACCTTGCGCATCTTTACGAATGGTACGTTTACCAGCTGTTCCTGTTAATGCAGAGTCAAACATGCGCTCGACGCCTTCGATACCTTTACCATCAATATCCGTTACACCAATCATGTGCGCCGTCACTTCGCCGCTTGGGTAGAAACGTTTGGACTCGTCAAGTAAGTGCACGCCTGGCAGGCGCATTTGACGAATATAGTTGGCAACAACCGCCGTCACTTGACGCTTCAAATAGACAAAACGACGGCTTGGGTCTCCCCTAAGCCGTTCATCGACATTTTCTGGTTTAAGTCTGAGCACATCTGCAAGCTCTTTCCACCTGAGCTCATCATCGTACCAAGCTTGTTTCCGTATTTTCAGCTCAGCATCGTTTTGCTCTAACGCTTTATAATCTTCACCTTCTTTACGGGCTTTACGTAGCACTTTCTTGGCAAGTGCCTTATCAATAGCAAGGGGATCGGCGTAAACGCTCACAACTGGCACACTCACAGCCAGCTCTTTGCCATTGCGGTCGAAGATCATGCCTCGTTGGACATTGAGTTTCTCAACCCGTACGGTGCGCTTATCGTTTTCTTCAATGGCCTTATCAGGCTCAATTACTTGCAAAAATGCAGCGCGTGCAACAAGCGTCATAAAAACGGTGAGCATCACGCCGCAAACTAGAGCAAAGCGCCAGGTGATAATAGATTGAGTTTTTTGCTTTTGTTTATTCATGGCAGCACAATCACCTGTTCATCTTTACTGGTTGGACGTTTCATCTCTAACTGCATCTTCGCAATCTCTTCTATCCTTGCGTGCTGCGAGTAAAACTCTTCTTCCACAACGAGGTAGCGCCATTGTAGGTCTAGCTCATCGCGCTGTTGCAATAACTCATCCTGCTGTATCAATTGCTGGCGAGTTAAATGGGTAATTTGCACTACGGCGAGTGCAGAAATCAAAATCGTAAGCAGCAAGAATGCCGTCAACTTGTTGGCAATAACGTAATAGCCAATTTCTGCAAATAGGTTTGGTTGACGTTGCTTGCTTGCATTCACTAGAGCTTCTCCGCCACTCTTAATACTGAGCTTCGCGAGCGAGGATTTTGTGCAATCTCGGCATCGCTAGGCTTAATGGCTTTACCCACTGCCTTTAAGGTGAGATTTTGTTTAAGTTGTTCATCCGTTAAAGGCAGACCTCTGGGTATCGCCTCTCCCTTACTCTGCTTCTTGATAAACTGCTTTACAATGCGATCTTCTAGAGAATGGAACGAGATCACCACTAACCGACCACCGGGTTTTAACACCTCAAGTGATGCTTGCAATGCAGTCTGAATTTCTTCTAACTCACTGTTAATGTAAATACGGATGGCTTGAAAAGTGCGAGTTGCAGGATGCTTGTGTTTATCTTTGACAGGCACAGCTTCATCAATCAATTGCGCCAGTTGTGCTGTCGTTGTAATCGCGGTGTGCTCGCGCACTTCAATGACTTTGCGAGCAATACGAGTGGCAAACTTTTCTTCGCCATACTTTTTTATCACAAACACCATTTCTTCAAGCTCTGCTTCAGCTAACCACTGTGCAGCACTGCGACCTGAGTCAGGATCCATACGCATATCCAGCGGCCCGTCTTTCATAAAACTAAAGCCACGGTCTGCGTCGTCAAGCTGAGGCGAAGACACACCAATGTCCAACAAGATGCCATCAACCTGACCTAAGATACCGGCCTGCTCAGCGACCGCTTTAATTTGCGAGAAGCGGCTTCGCGCTATAGAGAAACGTGTATCATCGGCAAACTTTTCAGCTGCCTTAATCGCTTGAGGGTCTTGATCTATGGCTTGTAAACGCCCAGTCGACAATCTTTTGAGGATTTCACCTGAGTGCCCACCACGACCAAACGTCCCGTCGATATATATACCTTCAGGGTTAATTGCTAGGGCATCTAGGGTTTCGGTCATTAATACCGAAATATGCTTAAACTCTTCGCTCATTAATTTGTTTACCCCTACAAGGAAAAGTTTTCCAGTTCAGGGCTTTCCTCAAAGTTTCCTGAGTGTTCAATTTCGGTATCTGCCTGCATTTGCTGATACCAGCGTTCTTCGTCCCAAATTTCAAATTTATTGAGTAACCCAACTAGCATGATCTTTTTGCCTAATTGCGCATGGGATCGCAATGAAGGCGCCAGTAAAATCCGGCCATTTTTGTCTAGTTGGTATTCTGTAGCATGACCTAGCAACATCCGCTGCCAGCGCCTCACTCTGGGATTGGTATTAGAGATGCGACTTAGTTTGGTCTCAATTTCTAGCCATTCTGAGAGTGGGTAAAGCCACAAGCACGGTTCGTTGATCGCAATAGTACAAATAACAGTTCCCTGATCTTCGGACAGCAGCGGTTGACGGTACTTAGTCGGTACCGCAAAACGCCCTTTGTCGTCCAAAGCTAGCGAACTTGCACCTCGAAACATGCGTGATCCTATTTTTAAGTTGGTTGATCCAGTTTGATCCACTAAAACCCACTTTTTACCACAGAAGAACAGTCTAGGGCTTGACAAGCACTTTTGTCAAGCTCAGTCGGCACCTTTAACGCCTTTGAAAGCCAGAAAAATCGCGGGATTTGTGGAAGATCATGAATTTTGTGGAAAAAGTGGAGAGATGAAAAAATGCCATTTTTTTTGGCCGGATAATCACGTCATACTTTCAAATTAGAAATTAAAAATTCCATTTGTTAACCCTTGCTTAAGGATGCTTTTGCAGCTGAATTATTTATGCAAATTTGCTTGGTTGTCCCTACTCGATTCGGTATCATTCGCGCTCTCTGATCAGCTCCATAGGTGGGATTATTCTGAAATCTTCAATACAGTTTCGATTTTATCGCTTACTCGTTCTACTTTGCTTGCCATGTCTGATCATTATTTTATTTCTATTATGTGAGCAACGTCAGCAGGCATTAACACAACAGTCACAACTGGCGCTACATTACGCCAAACAAGTTGCGACGATCCAACAGGTAGAACTCGCAGATACAGAACAAGTCTTACAGCAACTGTCGACCCGTATTGATCATCTTACTGTAGAGCACAGCAAATGCCCGCCGCTGCTATATCATGCGATGCTGCTCAGCCCCAACCTTGCTAATCTTGGAATCGTTGACGCACAAGGGAACGTACTGTGTACTACACATCAAGCAGATCAACGCGAGATCAATATTGCCGATCGTGGCTACTTTAAAGCCGCAATGCGTACCGCACAGTTTAGTATTGGTGAATACCAAATTGACCGAAGCATGCAGCGGGCAACCGTCAACTTCGCACTACCAATTTACGATGATCAACAGCAATTTTTGTTTATGCTTGTCGCGGTGAAAGGCTTAACGCATTGGAGCCAGACCCTTGCAAAACTGCCCCTTCCTGTAGGTACTCGGGTAATGATTGCCGATGCTAAAGCGCAAATAATTGCGCAATATCCAGCAGCAAATGCAGAACTTGGTCGTGCTGTTAGCAGTTCTTGGCCAAACAATTTAAGCACACAGGCGACGCTACTAAACACCCCAGAAGGCAATCGCTTGGTGTATGTAAAGCAATCACTCAATAACAGCAACCGAGCGTTACAAATCTACTTTAGTTTCGATTTTGAGTCCCAGTTGAGTAGCATAGATAAGCGTTTTGCGCTCTTTTTAGGGATCTTCTTTGTGCTTGTGTGCATTTTGTTTTGGCAAACCCATTGGCAACTAAAACAACAACTTTTAAAACCGCTTAGTGCACTCAAGCATGCTATTGCAAAGCTTGAATCGGGCAAGCAAGACTCCCGTTTTGACGCCACCAAAGTACCCAGTGAATTTGAGCATATCGCCGAGCGTTTTGCTCATATGGCACAAACACGCTTAGCCGCTGAAGACAATGCAAATCATAGACTTGCCGTTGTAAAAGCCTTGATTAATGCACTCCCCGATAGCTATGTGCGCTTAGATCAACAGGCTCAGATCTTATCTCGCTATGGTGATTATACCGATAAGGCACAAACGCTTAGAGAGTTGCTACCAGAACATATCTATAAACGGATCCGAGCAGAACTTGCACTGCTAAACGATAAAACCTATGTGCAACTCGAGTTTTCTCCAACTAGTAACCAAGTAGTTGAATGTCGCCTGTGCGCCATTGAATCCCATCCTCAGGCGTTGCTGATTTTCCGTGATATTAGTCAACGTAAGCATCAAGAAGAGGCACTAAACCTTGCAGCATTGGTGTACAACAACAGCAGCGAATGTATGATCATCACGGATGCCAATGGTTTTATCTTGGACGTCAACCTCGCCTTTACGCGTGTAACTGGTTACTCACGCTCCGAGGTGCTGGGTAAGTCCACGGCCATGTTAGGGTCGGGTCAACATGACCGTAGCTTTTACGAACTCATGTGGCAACAGCTTAACGAACATGGCCGCTGGCAAGGTGAGATTGTCAACCGTAAGAAAAATGGCGAGCTTTACACCGAATGGCTAACAATTGATAGTGTTTACGATAGCAACCGTGAGATCTATCGCCGTGTCGCGATCTTCACCGATATTACCGAAGTAAAGCGTAAAGATGCGTTGATCTGGAAGCAAGCACATTTTGACGAATTAACCGATCTTCAAAACCGCGTAGGACTTAAAAAGCACTTAAAAAAGCAGGTTGCCGTTGGACAACAAACCGCAGTGTTGTTACTCGATCTCGACAACTTTAAAGATATTAACGACACTTTAGGCCATTATTATGGCGACTTACTCTTAAAGTTAGTCGCGCAACGTTTAAAGAGTATGGCTCCGCATGCGTTTTTATCCCGCATTGGAGGTGATGAGTTTGTCTTTGTGTTGGAGGATGACGAACACAAAACAACGTGCAAAACATTGGCCTCCCAGATCCAATCTGCACTCAAACAACCGTTTGAGATCAAAGATGAGCAGTGCCATATCACGGCAAGTATGGGGATTGCCACCGCACCAACAGATGGTAATGGTGCAGAAGCCCTATTAAAGGCCGCCGATCAAGCAATGTATAGAGCAAAGCAACAAGGTCGCAATGGCTACGTGATTTTTGATGACACCTTACGCAAAGTCGCGGAATCTAGAATGCAAATGCTCAAAGGCATTCGTGCCGCACTACATAACAATCAATTTGAAATGCACTACCAACCAATCGTATCACTTGACGATAATCGCGTCGCCAAAGCCGAGGCCTTGATCCGCTGGCGACACCCAGAGCAAGGCATGGTGAGTCCAGCTGAGTTTATTCCGTTAGCCGAAGAAACCCAGCTCATTCATCATATTGGAGATTTAGCATTTGCGCAGTCTATTGACACTTTGACGCAACTACAGCACTTAGGCCATACAACACAAATTAGCATCAATGTGTCACCGGTCCAATTTGCCGCTAAAAATTGCACCTTAGCAAGCTGGAGTGACAAACTCACGACGCTTGCGATCTCCCCTGAACACGTGGTTTTAGAAGTCACGGAGGGAATGATGATGCATAATGATAGCCGCACTAAACAACGGGTTGAACGCTTAAAGCAGCAAGGTTTTCAATTTGCGTTAGATGACTTTGGCACGGGTTACTCGTCACTCGCGTATCTAAAACAATTAGATTGTCACTTTGTGAAAATTGATAAACGCTTCGTCGATGGCATCGCAACCAATGCAGACGATTTAACCCTGTGTGAAACCATTATTTTGATGGCCCACCGCCTTGGCTTAAAAGTCATCGCTGAAGGCGTTGAGACCGCGACTCAGCATCAGCTATTAAAACAGGCTGGATGTGATTTTGGTCAGGGTTATTACTATTCAAAACCGCTACCACAACGCGAGTTTCTGACCTTAATGACAGAAAAAAGCCACATTGCTGTGGCTTAACTGAAGTTACTTAAATCTAGGAGCTTGGTTTATTCAGTTAAACCAAGCGCAGTCATCATTTTGTTTGCAACGTCTACATGGTGCTGCATGGTTGAGAACTGCTTAGTTACGCCTGCGGGACCGAAAGTATAAACCGGTACTGGCGCAGCCGTATGTGTACCAGTACCCCACACTACGCTTTGCTCTGAGGCAATCGCGCGAGCGATTTTTCCAGTATAGTCTTCTTTGGCGTATACATAGAAGTCACCAAAGTCCTCAAACGCAGGGATCATCGTTGCATCTTTATCGTCATAGACACTTTGACCAACCTTCTGTGCATTATCTAGCGTCACCGTGTAAGCAGTCATATCTTCAATGGTCGCTTTCCAAGTTGGACCCGATACATTTTCATAGGCTTCATCAGGCGCAGCTTCAGCAAGGATATCGAAGAAGGTGCCTGTTTGCGCGTAAAGCTTGTCTAGTTGCGCAAGTGGGCCAAAGTTAAATTTAGGATGATATTCTTTAGCAACACCATTTACATACATACCATCGCCAGACAGCGTTTGTGCTTCAGGACGCTCATGCTTTGAGTAACTAAAGCCAAAACTCCCCGTTTCATGGTCTGCAGTCACAACGACTAGCGTATCGTTACGGTCTTTTACCCATTCATGAACAGCTTCAACGGCTTCATCAAATTTAAGCAGCTCATTTAGCATCCAACCTGCATCGTTTGCGTGACCTGCCCAGTCAATTTGACCACCTTCAATCATCAAGAAAAAGCCATCTTCATCTTTCGACAAGATATCAAGCGCTTTTACCGTCATTTCTTTTAATGAAGGCTGAGTACAGCTGTTGCTTTGTTGACAAGCTTTGTAAGCAATTGCGTCGCTCATACCAGAGTTTGCGAATAGACCTAGTACTTTTTCGCCTTCAAAACTGCTTAATTGTGCTTTATCAAATGCAAGGCCATAACCGTGTTGCTCTTTTGCTTCAACAACTAGGTTAGTTTCATCTCCACGTTTTGATTTTTTGTATACGCTACTAGGCATGCCAAGCGCGTCAAGTTGCGCTTGTACTTCAGCGTTATCAGGCGTGCTCTTTGGCACAAATACGCGAGCACCACCAGATAACATCACGTCAACGCTGCCAGAGCGAACTAATTGCTCAGCGATTTCAGCTTCGTATGAACGATGCGGCATATGCGCAGCAAATGCCGCTGGCGTCGCGTGCGTAATACGCGTATCTGAAACAAGACCCGTCGCTTTACCCGCGGCTTTGGCTTTTTCTAAGATAGTCGCTACTTTATTGCCATCGGCATCAAGGCCTATCATTTCTGAGCCTGCGGCAAGGCCGGTTGCTAATTGTGTTGCCGAACAAGCAGAGTCAGTCACTAGACTGCCAGTTGCGCCATGTGGTGCGTTCATGGAAAGGCCTAAATGACCACCCGCAGCAAGTTTAGACAGCGCAGTTTGATTGCCTTTGTTTTTATAAGTTGAGTTTGGCGCGCGCTGAGCATACTCTTCAAGTAAGCCAACTTGCTGTGGTCCCATACCGTCACCGATCATAAGGATCACATTTTTTACTTGTGTCACTTCTTGCACTGGTACTTCTTTGATGACTTCAACTTCTTTGATCACCTCAACGGTTTTTGTATCATCATCACACGCGGTAAGTAGAATTGCAGAGATAGCAACTGTAAGTAACTTTTTATTCATTGTACTGTTCCTGAAACGTAATATTTGTCTGTAAGGCGGGCACAGTCTAGGCGCGTTACATGACTTTTTTATTTCAGCAAAGTGACAAAAAATATTTTATTTCACAATAAGTTACAATATAACAGTACAATTCAGATACGAAATCACACGCTACACCAATTGTGATTTAGAGTAATCACTCTCGACCAGAAGCAGTGGTAAATAATTTAGAAATGGGTCGACTAGATAATCCAAATACAAAAATGCTCAACAGCACTGTTGCCATTGCCACTTGAGTAATTTGCAAACCATTTGGCAACTCTTCGCTGAGTAGCATTAAGGTGAGCACCACCGAAGCCAATCCCTTGGGGCCAAACCAAGCTAACGTAAAGCGCTCTTTGGTTGTCAGTGCACCACCTAACAAACAGAGGAATACCGGGATCAATCTAAACAAGGCGGTTGCTAACACTGCGTACACCCAAACCTGCCATTGGGTAACGTTTAATAGCACTACACTTGCCGACAAACCAAACACAATCCAGATCATAAAAGCCGCAAATTCGGCGAGGTGCTCCCCTTCTTCGATAAGCTGATCTTTAAACTCATCACGATAATATTTATCAAACAGCAAACCGCTGACAAATGCAGCAATAAAGCCGCTGCCATGTAAAGCTTGGGTTACCGAAAAAACTAAAAAAGCGATGCCAACAAAGAGAAAAGGGCTGGTTTTAGACGCAAAGTAATGATGTTGATAGGCGCGTTTAAGTAACCAAATGATCACCGCAGTCAGTAACCCCGCGACAACGAGTGCAATCCCCACTTCGCGTATAAAAATCCAAGCAAATGATTCAGTCGTCGCTTGCATTCGCTCAGCTAATACTCCCAGTAAAAACAGAAATACCGGAATACACAGGCCATCATTCAAGCCACTTTCCACATTAATTGCCTCACGTAATCTGGTGGGCACAGACTTATCCTGAATGAAGGTTTTGCATAAAGTAGCATCGGTTGGGGTGATGATCACCGCAATTAAAAAGCAAGCCAACCAAGATAACTGAAACAGCTCATGAGCCACCCACGCGCCAAATATCATAGTTAATGGCAGCCCGAGTAACAATTTAACCGGTAACTGGAAGCTGTGAGATAACACCCGTAATCGCGTTTTTGCAGCATCGGAAAATAAATAAATCGCAAGCGTCAGCTCAATAATCGGCAACCAAGTCTGTAGGCCATTAATATCTACCGCTAAAGCTTGTTGCCCTCCTTCAATATTACCAAGCACAAAGCCTATCGCCCCGCCCGTTAGCACAAACCACATAGGTGCAGTGAGCTCTGCCCTATCTAATTGTCGAGCTGTAATGCTATAGATAAAAAGAGAAAGTCCAATCGCCGCAATCAAAGCATAAATCACGTTGCCATTCCTTTACTGAAAACCTGCTGCTGATAACGCGAGTATGACAAATCTTGTTCAGTTAAGCCAAACATCTAACAACATCCTCCTATCCCCTATAAAAAGAATTAAACAACAAAGAGCAGTAGGTGCTAGTTAATTTTTCACCTTTGTGTCATCGGAATGTAAAAAACCGTCATTACTCTATCTGCAACAAACTGGACTAGACCAGAAACTTAACCCAAACTTTTGAGAAAAGAGCAATGAAAAAACTAACCCAAATCGCTGCTGCTGTGTTACTCGCCACCAGTCCCAGCTTATATGCTGCGACAGGTAAACTTGTTGGTGTTGTAAAAGACCCACAAAGTAATCTGTCTGGCGCTGTTATCTCAGTAAAAGGCCAAGATATATCCACTGTATCTGATTACCGTGGTCGCTTTGAACTGCCAAAACTGGATGCCGGTCGCTACACCTTAGTCGTGAAGTATATGGGTTATCAGGAAACTGAACTACAGGTGGAAGTGACCGATGGCAAAGTCACTACGTTGTCTCCAATCTTATTAAACCATCAACAAACTATGGAAGAAGTGGTCACGGTTGGGCAAATCTTCCGTGGCGAAATGGCCGCTGCAAATAACCAAAAAAATGCCAGTAATATCAAAAGTATCATTTCTGCCGATGGCATTGGTAAGTTACCAGATAGAAATGCCGCTGAAGCCGTGCAACGTATTCCAGGTGTGTCGATAGAGCGTGACCAAGGTGAAGGCCGTTTTGTTGCAGTGCGCGGTTTACCGTCACAATGGAGTTCGGCCAGCATCAACGGTAACCGCCTTCCAACCGCAGAAGAGGAAACCACCAGCCGCGCCACTGCGTTCGACTTTTTTCCAAGCGAATTGATAGAGTTTGTGGAAGTGTCTAAGGCTATCACCCCTGACATGGAAGGCGATGCGATTGGCGGTAATGTTAATTTCGTGACCAAAAAAGGCGCTGATGATTTTATCCTCAAAACCAACTTTGCTGTGGGCCAAAACGAACTGGCCGATGGCACAAACTATTCTGCCAATGTGGTGTACGGCGACCGTCTACTCGACGACAAGCTGGGTTTTATCATTAACGCCACAGCTTGGCAGCGTGATTGGGCAACCGATAACTATGAGCCGCGCCGTGGTAACGATGGCTTAGGCATTTACCGCTTAGAGCTGCGTGATTATACGGGAACCCGTGAAACTTATGGCTTAAATGGCTCGCTGGAATATCAACTTGAAAACGGCACGCTCAGCGCCAGCGCGCTATATGGCACACTGATTGATGATGAAACCCACTATAAGCACAGGCTGCGTTTTGATAAAGACCGTGCTGAACTGCAGCATATTCGCAACGAACTCATCACCGAAATGCAAGGCTTTGAAATTGCAGGTGAGCATGACTTTGGCTTTGATAAAACGCTCTCTTGGCAAGTAGCCACGTACGAAAATGAGTTTCGCTATGGCGACAAACCCAACAGTGAAGACAATAGCTATTTTGTCGCCCGTTTTGATCAAAAAGAGGTGGGATATGTTGGACTTGAAGACCGCGATACCGGTAAAAATTATGCCTACAACCAAGTAGATGGCGGCAGCGATCCTTGGAATGCCATTAGTAATCACTTCCCCTCGGGCTTTACACTCGATCCAAGCAAAATGGGGTTGTCTTGGGTTGAGCTATACAAGGTCTACGTCAACGAAAAAGACAGACTGGTGGCCAATGCTGACTTTAACTGGCAATACAATAACCAGCTAGCCGTTAAGTTTGGGGCAAAATACCGCGATAAAGTCCGTAAAGCTGACTTTGCCGATGAATTTTACGCGTGGGACAGCGAACAATATGGCGCAGCGCCAACGCTTGCAGACTTTGCCTTAAGCGATCAACCCGGTCGCAGCGATTACTTAAGCGAAGCCAAGTTTGATTATCGCACGCAGCTGTCACAAGTGGCTTCCACCGATGCTCTTGCTCAGTTTTGGACGCAAAATCGCAATAAGTTCAAGCTAGATGCGGGAGAATCAGCACTCATCAGCAACGGTGGAGCACTGGGCAGAAACTTTGATGTTGAAGAAATCCACACCTCGCTCTACGGTATGGCAACTTACCAAGCCAGCGACAACTGGGAAGTATTAGGCGGCTTACGCGTTACCCGCACCGATACCGAAGTGTCTGGTTACACCTATTTAGCCGACGAAGACAAAGTTGTTGAGACCACCAACAGCAATGATTATTGGTCAATTTTACCTGCACTACATGTTACCTATCGTGCCAATGACGATACCAATTATCGCCTCGCACTAACTCGCACCTTTGCCCGTCCTGACTTTGGTTCGTTAACACCAGGCGCAACTTACCTGGAGCAGGACAACCAGCTTAACTCAGGAAACCCAGCGCTCGACCCTACGTACTCAAATAATCTCGACTTGATGGTGGAACATTATTTTGACCGCGTTGGCTTGGTCTCTGCGGGGGTATTCTACAAAGATATCCAAGACCCAATCTTCCAAGCCACCAGCGTTGGCAATTACAACAACAAGCAAGGCGTGACCATCATCCGTCCTGAAAACGGCGATAGCGCTTGGCTTGCGGGCATTGAGCTGGCGTTTAACCGCGACCTTGGTTTTATTTCTGACAGTTTGAGCAACTTTGGGGTAATGACCAATGCGACCTTTATGGATTCTGAAATGCAGATCCCAGAGCGCACAGAAAAAGTGGCCATTCCACGTCAGGCCAATGAGCTTTACAACTTTACGCTGTATTACGACGACACCCGTTTTGCAGCTCGAATAGCACTTAATCATAAAGGTGCTTATATCGAAGAGCACGGCGGCGATAGCCAATCGGATAGCTACTATGGCGCCAATACCAGCGTCGACTTTACAACGTCATACCAACTTAACGAACAAACGTTAGTTTACCTAGAGCTGAGTAACCTCACCAATGAAGCATTACAGTACTACCAAGGTGAGCAAGGTCGTCCATTACAGGTGGAATACTATGGTATCCGCGGCATGGTCGGCATTAACTACCAATTTTAATACCAATTCACTTGATTAAGCCGATTGGTATACACCGGTTGACGGGCAATCCACAAAGGATTGCCCTCGAATTACCGAGGATCCTATGATGTTGCAGATCACACTATTTAACGCCCGCCCGCGCTGGCTAAAAGACGCCCAAGGTATCGGCTTTGTGCTATTTGCCGCAACCAGTGCGTTTATGACTTACTTTTGTATGTACGCCTTTCGTAAGCCATTTTCGGTCAATACCTATGAAGCCTTTGATGACCCAAGTTGGGTTGTTAGCTTTAAAATTGCCCTGATCCTATCGCAAGTGTTTGGCTACCTATGCGCGAAATTTATCGGCGTTAAAGTGATTGCTGAAATGCAGCATCATTATCGCGGCCGTGCGATTTTGGCCATGATTTTAGCCGCCGAGCTCGCACTGGTGCTATTTGCCGTTACTCCTACGGGCTGGAATCTGGTTTGGCTATTTGCCAATGGTCTCTCCCTTGGCATGATCTGGGGGCTGGTTTTTAGCTTTTTAGAAGGTCGTAAAACCACCGAAATCTTAGGTGCGGTACTCAGCGTGACTTTTATTCTAGCCTCAGGATTGGTCAGAACTGTGGGCAAATGGCTGGTGAGTGAACTCAATGTGCCTGAACTGTGGATGCCAGCGGCAACCGGAGCGATTTTTCTGCCGCTGCTTGTACTCAGCGTTGCTTGTCTTAATAGCATTCCTGAACCTACACAAGAGGATGAACAATTACGACAAAAGCGCGCGCCAATGGATGGCAAAGCCCGGCTGGCGTTTTTTAAACAGTATTGGTTTGGAATAACCGTACTGGTGCTTAGCTTTTTACTCTTTACTGGCTTTCGTGACTTTAGAGATAACTTCTCAGCCGAGATCTGGCAGGCCTTAGGTTATGGGCAAGAACCCGCGATTTTTGCTTATGCTGGGATCCGCATCGCCTTTATCGTACTCATTGCGCTTGCCGCTTTGGTGTTAATTAAAAATAACCGCATCGCATTTTTTGCCAATCATGGCTTTGTCTTACTGGGGGCTATACTGCTGGCTGGCAGCACCTATTTATACCAAACCCAAAGTCTCGATCCTAAAACTTGGATGGTACTGCTGGGGGCTGGTCTTTATATCAGTTATATCCCCTATAACTGCTTTTTGTTTGACCGCATGATCTCAGCGGTTGGCTCGACTGCGAACGCCGGTTTTTTGATTTATCTGGCGGATTCGGCGGGCTACATCGGCTCAGTGGGCATTTTGCTCTATAAAACTTTTGCCACACCTGAGCTCAGCTGGCTGCACTTTTTTACCATGGCTTGCTATTGGGTGGCGTTTATCGCAAGCGCCCTGGTAGTGAGCTCAATTATTTATTTTGCCGTGAAATTAAAGCGACCACATAAGGCGTCAACGCAAGTACGCGCTACGGCAATTCCTAGCTAGGAGTCTTAGCAATATGAAACACATTGAAGCGTTAATTTTGGATTGGGCAGGTACTGTAGTCGACTATGGTTCGATTGCTCCCACCAGTATTTTTGTTGAAGCATTTAAGCAGGCGTATCAATTTGATATTTCCTTGGCTGAAGCGCGCGGCCCGATGGGAATGGGCAAATGGGATCACATTAATACCTTGCTACAAATGGACAGCGTCCGCACCCGCTGGATAACGCAATTTGGTCAGGCACCGAGTACGGCAGATGTTGACCATATTTATCAAACCTTTATGCCGCTTCAACAAGCAAAAGTCGCCGACCGAGCTGCCCCCATTCCGGGCGTGCTTGCGGTGATCAAACGTTTGCAACAACAAGGCGTTAAGATTGGCAGTTGTTCTGGGTATCCCAAGCCTGTGATGGACGTATTAGTGCCTGCTGCTGCCGATTATGGTTATCAGCCAGATTGTGTGGTTGCCAGTGATGAATGTGCGGCAGGCTCTCGCCCTGGCCCTTGGATGGCGTTAGAAAATGTACAACGACTTGGAATTAATCGCGTATCAGGATGCATAAAAGTCGATGACTCCGCGCCGGGAATAAGCGAGGGATTAAATGCCGGCATGTGGACCGTTGGACTTGCTTTAACGGGTAATGCGGTGGGGCTTAGCGAAGAAGAATGGACTGCGCTCGGTCACGAAGAGCAAAGTGCACGCTCACTGAGCGCTTATCAGCAGCTTGGCGAGGCAGGTGCGCATTATGTGATTGATTCACTGACTGATATCGAAATGGTTTTGGTGGATATTTCTGCTCGTATCGCCCGTGGAGAGCGCCCGTAATGCATTTTCAGCCTTTTTGGTTTGATGAAGCAATCACTCAAGCCGATATTGAAGTCGCAGCAAGCGCGCCGCCTCATGGCGCGTTAGATACCCAAGTTTGTATCATAGGTGGTGGCTTTACTGGCCTTTGGACAGCCATAACGCTGAAAAAGCAAAAACCTGAACTTAATATCGCCATTATTGAAAAAGACCTCTGTGGACAAGGTGCTTCGGGTCGTAATGGCGGTGCCATGCTGACATGGTCGACCAAGTTTGCCAGCTTAATTAAAGAGTTTGGCCTAGAACAAGCCTGCTTTTTAGTGCGCCAGTCGGAGCAGGCCGTTCATGATATTAAAGCCTTTACCAGCAAGCACGAGATTGAATGTGATTGCCGCGTTGATGGTACTTACTATACGGCTTCAAATCACAGCCAGCGTAATGCCTTTGGCCCCATTACCACCCTACTCGAGCAACACCAGCTTAATGCGTGGCAAACTCTGGATAAAGCGCAGTTGCAAGCAACCGGCTCTAATGCCAACCTTGCTGGAATTTACTCCCCCCATGCCGGTAGTGTTCAACCCGCCAAGCTTGTGCGTGGACTGATGAAGGTGGCAAAAACCCTTGGGGTCAAGGTATTTGAACACACCCGCTACCTAAAGCACCAAGGCCAAGACACGCTAACCATTACCACAGACAAAGGTGAGATCAGAGCCAATCAGCTAGTATTTGCGGTTAACGCTTGGCTGCCAAGCTTATTGCCGCAATTTTCTCGCAGCGTGGTGTTGGTTTCGAGCGATATGGCGATCACCACACCAGCACCTGAAAAGCTTGCGGCAATGAGGCTAAACCACGGCGCTCCGGTGATTGATGCTCGCATTTTTGTGAATTACTACCGCACTACCTCAAGCGGTCGATTAATGCTTGGCAAAGGCGGGAATTATTTTAGTTTCAATAACCAAGTGAGAGACACCTTTCACCGCGCTAGCCGTTATCAAGCCATTCTTGAACGCTCATTTAGCCATTTTTTTGCACATCACCAGCTCGAGATAGAAAGAACCTGGACCGGCCCCTCAGACCGAAGTGTCTCTGGCATGCCTTTCTTTGGTCATTTAAATGGTCAAGCTAATGTGTTTTATGGCAGCGGTTACTCAGGCAACGGCGTGGTGCAATCCTATTTAGGTGGACAAATCTTAGCGAGTCTACTGCTTAATCAACATAACGACTGGCGTCACTGCGCCTTGGTCAACCAAACGCTTAAACAGTTTCCCGTCGAGCCATTTCGCACCGCGGGGGCCTTAATGGTGAGAAATGCCATTCGCCGTAAAGAAAGCGCAGAGGATAACAACACGCCACCGCATAAACTCGATGTTTGGCTTAGCAAGCTTAGTGGCAGCGCAGCAAAATTAGATCCGAACGTGAAGCAGGAGTATATAAAGTGAATGCCATTGCACAAATAAAACAGCTATTCGAGCAATATGGTCACGCGACCTATGACGAGGCATGCAGCCAAATTTACCATGCCGAGCAATGCGCCACCCTCGCGAAAGAAAGTGGTTATGATCAAGCGACCCAAATCGCTGCATTTTTACATGATATTGGCCATTTTGTTGCTCAGTCTCAGAAGAACCTGGACTTTACCCCACAAGGATATAGCAATCATGGCGATTTAGGGGCTGATCATTTAACTCAACTTGGTTTTGACCGCGCGGTGACAATACTGGTGCGCAAACACGTAGATGCGAAACGCTATCTGGTCAGTATGGATGAGGAGTATTACCAAACGCTCTCTCCTGCCAGCCAATTAACACTAACAAGACAAGGCGGAAAAATGAGCCCCGAAGAACTTTCGGCATTCTCCAAGCTGCCTGAATTGGACGCCATTATCACGCTGCGTCGTTTTGATGATTTAGGGAAAGATCCGAGTTTAGCCGTTTTGCCTAGTAGTTATTGGTTTAGCCAGATAGAAGCCTATTTGGCGAGTTAGGCCAATCTGAATTTACAAGTCTATTTATCCTGTCATAAAACGATAGTAAGCTTGTCACAAAAGGTTTTATCGACTCAATTATGCTGCTTTATCAACGTATTCGAAACCATATCCAAGCGCTGCTAGCCGCTGGCAGCATGACGCCCGGTGCCAAATTGCCTTCAGAGCGTGCGCTGCAAGAAACATTTAGCTCAACACGGATCACTGTCCGTGAAGCCCTAGCACGACTAGAAGCCGAAGGACTTATCTTTAGCCAAAAGCGTCGTGGCTGGTTTGTCACCCCCGAAAAACTCAAATGGCATCCAGCTAAAAAAGTGAACTTTAACCACCTTGCCATTGAACAAGGCTTTACACCAACAACTCAAGTAGTGGCAATTAATGCCCCTTCCACAGAGCCTGAGTTTAGCCACTCTCATTTTGACGGCCAGCCGGTGTATGAACTAACCCGAGTACGCGCGTTAGATAGTCGCGCAATAATGATGGAACAGATCTATTGTGCAGCCGAACGTTTTGCCGACTTGCACAACCAACCGCTGGATGGTTCAATCACAGATGTGATGTCGACCCACTACCAAGTTGACGTCAGCTTTGAACAGTGTGTAATAAGCGTCACCGTACTACCCGATGACGTTGCCGACAAATTAGAAAAGAACAGCGGCGCGCCTTGTTTAAAGGTACTGCGCGCCCGCTATGACGCCGAGCAAGCACTGGTGGATTACAATATTGAATATTGGCTCCATGACGCCATAGAAATGATTGTTGAAGGCGTGTAACCCCCGTCCCCGTAGGTCGTGCTTTAGCACGACAACCTTTCCAGAGCTACTGCCGCGTCAAAAACACCTTCATTAATTCTATATTCTACGTCTAAATGCGAGTTAGTGGTGGAATACTCTTGTATGCAAGAAATTAAGCATTATTGCAAATGATTCTCATTATGTTATAATAAAATTATGAATCGACAAAAACTAAAATAAATAAGTCGTTTCATTCACTCCTAGAAAAACCAATCTCATGTTTATATTTTTACTGCTGTCTTACTAAAGAATTGCGGTTTTCTGCTGCGTGCAATTCCATATTCATTCTAATTCAACATTATGTCCAACATGGGTTTTGTTAGTGTTAGTACACAGCTTAAGTATTGAAGTAGATGCTGGCTCTAGGATCATATAAAAATAAATATAGGAGTCGTAAGATGTCCAAAATTAGCAACAAAAAAACTAGTGATAACAAAACAACGAAAAATGACTTTCAAAAAGGTTTCAAGCAAGGAATAGCTTCTTGGTTGATCCGAGAGCTGCTAGAGGCATTCTTCAATTAAATTTAGTCTATCAAATTGCAAAGGCTGATTAAGCCTTTGCACTCCAAATGACATTTCCAATATCACCCCAAAACACGGCGCATGTGAATTTTATAGACTAAAATATCATCTATATTGGAATTTGGTGCTGTTCGGGTGTTATATGCCATTTACAAAAGGTCATAAGCCAATGCGAAAAAGGCCAGTTTCTGATGCTGTGAAGCGATTAGAAGCAAGCAAAAAAGGTGCGGGTAAAATAGAGAGTAAAGCGCAGCTAAAACACATCTTGGCTAATGCGAATCGAGGTGAGACAGCTGAGAGAAACGTTGCATTAATTTGGTTTTTGTTCGGCTCGCTAACGCGCATTGGTGAGACTTGCCATCTTAAAGTTAAAGATGTATTTACTCATTCAGGGGAGCTTAAATCAATTTTCAGAATGAAAGCTAAGTACACCAAAACAGGTCAAAGTCGTGATTGCGCTTTAGTATTAAAACAGCAACGTAAGGCAATTTGGTCGTGGCGTGACAAGCGCATAGCGGATAAAGCCATGTTATCAAGTGATGGTAGTTATGGTGGTTTAAATGGCGACAGCCCTTTATTTTTAGCTAGAAGCGGGAAGCGCTGGGTAACTCTGTCGTTTAACGTAAAAAGGTATCAAACCAAAGACGGGCAAAAAGAAACGCTAGTCTGTAGCAGTATGGAGAATTACGTTAGAAACCTGTTTAAGAGCTGCGGCTTCAAGCAAGGCTCAAGCCACTCAGGGAGAAAAAGCACAGCCAGCTTACTGTCTGACGCAGGCGTGCCGTATGACGTTATACAAATGGCTATAGGCCATGTAAGCGATGATATGACCGACACATACATAATACCTGATCCGCAAAAATTAACAGACGCACTGAATAACTTATACAAGTCTGTTCCACCTTTAGGGATGTCAATTGACTGGTTGCAAAAGGAATAATAGTGATAGATCTAAAAAACAATCTAAGGAATGAACTTAACGCAGTTTCAATCTCAATTTCAAGTAAAGAACAAGAAGTAGCTAAAGCAAAACGAAAGTACGATATTAGTTTCTCTTGCACTGTAGGCATTCCAGTTATGCTGCTTATATGGCAAATGTGCGCGACTAGTGATTCCATAATAATTGATCATAGTGACCCCGTACTATGGGCTGCAGTTAAAGATACTTTTTCTGTAACGATTGGCTCTTTTGGTATCTTTGCTGCTCTAACAGGGATGCTAGGTTTTAATCACAGAGCTAAACAATTAGATCTGCAGCAATTGAGAGCCAGCAAACAAACCATAATGACTGAATTGCAATTTGAGTTGTCGAACGATCAATTTAAGTTGGCCAATAAGCAATTTAATTTAGCAACCGTGCAGAACAAAACAAACCAAGCAAGAGAAAATCTAAAACTTTACTACGAACATGTAAAAATTTTTGAAACAGAATTGGAGCATATTGCAGATAGATTAGAAAGATTGCATGGCGAACCGCATAATTTAGGAATAGACAGTCGTCAGCTATACAAAACTTTCTTTGTAAATAACTCTCCAGTCAATGGAGTTCTCGCGCATGATCCTGTTTGGCCAATAGAAGCTAATAGCTGGGAAGGTATGTCGTGTGGGTCTTTTCAATGCTATTTGAATCAATTGAAGTTGTACATTAAGAATTATCCGCTGTTGCCAGATGCAATGGCGGATTTCAAATATGAAGTTCGAGTATTAGTTGACATTTACAATACGTTAGCAAACTTTGGGTTTGCAAAATTGATAAAAGAAAAATCTATCACAGATCAAAAAACTCAATTTAAGTACGTAACTGACCTTGTATTTATGTATGACTTCTTGAATCAATTAGGATTACTTTCACTAGCACAACGTAATGAAATACTTGGCTGTACTTACGATATTTTTGGAGGCCTGTTCTGGCCTTATCAAGTAAAGAGCATATCCGCTAATTTAGAAGACTAGATTCACGGATATGCGGTCATCAACACTAATTGGAATGCGGGAGTTGTTATGTCGGCAATTTTAAGCCCATGTAGAAAGTATAGGTATAGGCTAGAGCGAGACGTAGAGCCTCAAGGCCATAAAGTGATTGCATATTTCGGAATAAATCCTAGTACCGCTGACGAAGCTATAGATGACCAGACTGTTAGAAAGTGGCGTGGGTTTACTGAAAGAAATGGTGGTAAACGCTTCATCGTTGGCAATGTATTTGGTTACAGGGCTACGAATGTAAAAGAGCTAGCAACAGTGATAGACCCGATTGGAAGTGAAAACTTTGCTCATATTTCTGATGTAATTTCTGAAGCTGACATTCTTGTTCCTTGTTGGGGTAGTAGAACAAAGCTACCAAAGGAGCTAAGGGAGAATTTAGATAATTTTATGGCGATGTTAATTCAATCAGATAAACCAGTTTATTGTTTTGGAAAAACAGCCAGTCAAGATCCGAAGCACCCGCTTACGCTTAGTTATGATACAAAATTAGTGGTGTGGGAATAACTAAAATGGAAACCTGGAATCGAGAAACTTTACTTCACTACGCTCAAAATAATCAATCAGAGAAAGATATATCAAAATTGAAGAGGGCTATTAGCTCTGTAGTTGAAACTCAAATGCTATGCAACTACCACTACCGTACATTGCAAGCTTTACTTGACGAGCACATGCGCAATAACCCTACAGAAAGTTGTTTATTTAGATCAAGGTTCAGTGGAGATGCCGAGGCGAATAACAAAAATTTTGAATTTACATTAGGATGTAGAGCCAACATTATCGCTATCGTAAGAACTTTACATTCGTTGTCAGACATAGTGAGTTTTGTAATTTATCTGGGGCTAGGCCTTAACCTAAACAAGAGTACAAAGCTACCTAATTCTAAGATCACCTTGTACCATGTAAAAATAAAACTTGAAACACACACCAAATACATGGAACTATTACTTCTTTTAAATCGACTCACCGACAACACCGATTATAAACACCTCGGCAGGCTGAGCAACCAAACAAAGCATTCAAGTATTGTAAGGCCACTTTCCCATTTCAACCTTAAAGAAAAAGGCATAGAACGTTATCAGTTCATCTTTGAAGAAATTGAAACACAACCTGGTTCAAATGAAAAATTTGCAGAAACTAGCGCAATACCTCTAATTGAGAAAGAGTTTAAGCGGCAGAACGACATTGTAATTAATATTTTGCATTGTTTGGACAAACTAGTATCAGCAGCCATATAAAAAAACCGGTGAAAGCCAATATTGGAATACGTACCATTGCTTACGCTGTGTTTATTACATACACCTGAGACTTTCCAGCTTCTGTTAGCACTGCGATAACTTGTGATTTGGTAAAACGTGATTTTTCTTAGTTAACCTCCTGCTTTAATGAGTGCTGAAGACTCCAATTATGCATGCCTTATTTTATGGGAAGGTGATAGCTCAGATTAGGTCATCGTTAACACAATTGAAGATTCGCTACTCATTTATTTAGCTAAAGGGGTGTAACCCCCTTAACCCATCGCCGCGTAAAGCGTCTCCTACCCTAACGGCTTACCAGTATTTTGCTTTAGTAATAGCAATCGCCACGTAAAGTGCCTCCCACCCTAACGGCTTACCAGTATTTTGCTTTAGTAATAGCAATCGCCGCGTAAAGCGCCTCCCACCCTAACGGTTTACCAATACTTTGCTTCAGCAATAGCAATCGCCGCGTAAAGCGTCTCCTACCCTAACGGTTTACCAGTATTTTGCTTGTGCGATAGCTTCGAGTAGTCCGCTAATGTCTGCGGCATACACTTCGCCAATATTACCGATCCTAAAGCAATCTGCGTTTGATACTTTACCGGGGTATATTACATATCCTTTTTGCTTCAATACTTCATAAAAGCGCTTAAACTCATAGCTTTCGTCACTTGGTGAATAAAAAGAAGTGATAATAGGTGAATGCATGGCTTCTGGTAACAAGGCTTCAAAACCAAGGGCTTTCATGCCGCTAACGAGCTGTTTTTGATTTTGGCTGTAACGCTTAAATCGCGCAGAAGCGCCTCCCTCTTGCGCCAATTCTTCCAGTGCTTTGGCAAAAGCCCTGACAACATGCGTTGGCGAGGTAAAACGCCATTTACCATGATGATTTTCCATGGTTTTCCACTGGGCGTGAAGATCCAAAGAAAGTGAACGTGCTTGTCCTTCAGAGGCAACCAGCAGCGCCGTTTTTGCGATCACAAAGCCAAAACCTGGAACACCTTGAATACACTTATTGGCTGAGCTAATGAGGATATCAATTTGCCACTCGTGCATATCCATCTCAATGCCGCCAAAACTGCTCATGGCATCAAGGATCATTACTTTGTTGTGATGTTTCACAAGCTCCGCTACGCGTTTAGCCGGATTCAGCATCCCCGTTGTGGTTTCGCAGTGTACCATTGCTACGTGGGTGATCTCAGAGTGTTGCTCAAGCGCTTGTGAGATCTGCTCAAGTTGCGGCAGTTCGGTTTCAACAAAATTGAGCGCTATCACATTAATATTTAGATAATTGGCTATCTCAATGATACGCGCACCATAGGCACCATTATTGATAACCAGTAAAGTGCCAGACTTAGGAATAAAAGTCCCAATAGCCGCCTCTACACTTGCTGTACCACTGCCTTGCATTAAGGTTGCGCTGTAGTCACTGCGATACTGCGGATCTGCAACCGCAATTTCACAAAGTTGCTTGCGAATAACTTGCACCACACCTTGGTTATATTCATCATCCCAAGTGCACCAGTCTTTCAACATGGCTTCTTTCACGGTGTGAGAGGTACTGAGTGGGCCTGGCGTCAGGAGTAAATAATCGTTGTTCATAACTTGCCTCTAAACTGGTCTATACCAGATTATTTAACCGAGTTTAGGTGACAACGGCATGACAGTTTTATGAAACTAAGATTGATGTAGTAATGATGTTCAATGAAGCCTCGCCTTTACCCTGAATGGCAAAGGCGAAGAGAAGCAACAGATGTTCAGGTTATTTATACCCATTTGGATTATTGCTTTGCCAGCGCCATGTATCTTGCATCATGGCATCCAGTCCACGCTCTGCATGCCAGCCTAATTCAGATTTGGCTTTTTCAGGCGCAGCGTAACAGGCGGCAATGTCGCCATCGCGACGCGGTTTAATGTCATACGGTATAGCTTTGCCCGCTGCTTTTTCAAACGCGGTAACCATCTCTAGTACCGAGTAGCCATTGCCGGTACCTAAGTTATAGATATGTGTGCCTGCTGCTACTGCGATTTTCTCAAGTGCTTTTAAATGGCCAATAGCAAGGTCAACCACGTGAATGTAATCTCTCACGCCCGTACCGTCTTTGGTGTCATAGTCGTTGCCAAAGACGCCTAAACTCGCCAGTTTACCAACAGCAACCTGTGAGATGTAGGGCAGTAAGTTGTTGGGAATACCATTTGGGTCTTCACCAATTAGCCCCGACTCGTGTGCGCC
Organism: Pseudoalteromonas sp. GCY; assembly: GCF_016695175.1. Lineage (NCBI taxonomy): Bacteria > Pseudomonadati > Pseudomonadota > Gammaproteobacteria > Alteromonadales > Pseudoalteromonadaceae > Pseudoalteromonas > Pseudoalteromonas sp. GCY. The sequence goes on along the minus strand of NZ_CP068023.1, from coordinate 559,962 downwards.
AACCGGATTAAAGTAACGCAAAATAGCAAAGGCCCAACGCGGGTCTGATTTAGCAACATCCTGTAATACCATTTCAACCATCAGCTTTGACGTACCATAAGGATTGGTTGTGCCACCGACAGGGAAATCTTCACGAATAGGAAGGCTGGCAGGATCTCCATAGACCGTCGCTGACGAGCTAAAAACAAGCTTAAATACATTGGCGTCACGCATTGCCTCAAGCAGCGTCAACGTACCTTGGACGTTGTTTTGATAATACTCGATTGGCTTTTGAACCGACTCTCCTACGGCTTTTAAGCCTGCAAAGTGGATCACTTCTTCAATATCATATTGCGCGAATACACTATCAAGAAATGCCTTATCAAGAATATCACCTTGATGGAATGTAGCTTCCTTTCCTACTATCTCAGCGACCCTATGTAATGAAGTCTGCTGAGAATTGCTTAGATTATCTACGACCACTACCTTTTTGCCTTGCTGTAGCAGCTCTAATACAGTGTGAGAGCCAATATAGCCTGCGCCACCGGTTACGAGAATCGTCATATCTATTCCTATGGTTGTTGTCTATGCATTGCGTTTAACATGCAATTTAATGTATCGCTATCAGTCTTCGCTGTGGCATACAAATGCCAGCTTGTTATCAAAAAAGCTCAAGCGAGAGATTGAAGTCTGACAGTAACTTCTTAAGTTTCTTAATAAGTGAACTTTTTTAGGCGCATTTAAATCTCGGTAATAAATCTTGTTATCCAATGAGTACGCCACTTTATTATCATCCAACCAGGTATAATCTTGCACTTGACTGGGAAGAGCAAAAAATCGCTGAATATGATCGCTCTCTCTGTGGTAGGTTGCGAACCACATCAAGCCATTGACTTGATAAGTAAAAGCAAACACGTCACGCGCACGGTTGTAAGACAAAGTTCGACCAATATCTTCGGCAAGAATTTGTGGTAAATGACCGTTAATATCTGTGTACTGTAAGGTATGCGGGGCACTCTCAGTCGCACCTAAAATAAACATGATCAGATCTTGATTGCTCCCCCAAGCATGATACCCCACAGGTTCGATATGCTCAAAAACACGACTTGGTTTTGTAACCTGATCAAACGGATAAAACCACAGTTTTTGCTTACCGGATCCCTCAACCACAATCGTCGTTAACCCTTTCCCATTGGGATGCAGTGTGGGCGAATATTCGGAGACAGGGGATTGAGTGAGGTTTGTTGTGTTTTGGCTTTGCAAGTCGTAAAAAAACAGATCCGTTTGGCTATTACCATCAGCGCTTACTTCCGCGGTATAGTAAACCCCAGAGTCGGTCACTAGCGGCTGATTAAAATACGCGGTGTTTTCGGTAATTGGTTTAGCACTGAAATGTTCACCTAATTCAGCTAGCCAAATTTGGCTTTTGGGCATGGCTGAATAAGCTGGTAAACAAGACGCGAAAGCGAATAGACAAACTGCGAGCTTCACACGCATTAAAATGGGCATGGACGTTCCTTTGATTTTTCATTGTAGTTATATCACCCCGCTATGATACCCAACACTCGCCCTCAAGCAAAGCTTGCCAAAAACTTTGCTTCGCGTAACATCGAATTAACGGATGATGAAAGCTAAGGCAGATTTATGTCAGACAAACACCCTATTATCGCCATCACTGGTAGTTCAGGCGCAGGCACTACAACAACGACAAGCGCGATAAAACACATATTCCGCAGTCTTAATACCAAAGCCGCCTATGTCGAAGGCGATAGCTTTCATCGCTACACTCGCCCTGAAATGGATAAGTTGCGTCGCGAAGCGCTACAAGAAGGTAAGCACATTAGCTACTTTGGTGAAGAAGCTAATGATTTTGGCGCATTAGAAAGTCTGTTCAAAAGCTATGGCGAAACCGGTAATGGCAAAGTCCGTCGCTACCTTCATACGTTTGACGATGCCGTGCCATTTAATCAGCTACCGGGCACTTTTACTCCTTATCAAGAACTAGAACAAAACACCGATATGCTGTTTTATGAGGGACTGCACGGTGGTGTCGTGACCCCCGAATATGATGTGGCCAGCAACGTTGATTTATTGATTGGCATGGTGCCTATCATCAACCTTGAGTGGATCCAAAAGCTCATTCGCGATACCAATGAACGCGGCCACTCCAAAGAAGCAGTCATGACGTCAATTGTGCGCTCAATGGATGACTACATTAATCACATAACTCCCCAGTTTTCTCGCACGCATATTAACTTTCAACGCGTGCCCACCGTGGATACCTCCAACCCATTCAGTGCTAAAGATATACCATCATTAGACGAAAGCTTTGTGGTTATTCGCTTTCGTGGCATCGAAGATGTTAACTTCCCTTACTACTTACAAATGATCGAAGGCAGCTTTATGTCTCGTGTAAACACGTTAGTTGTGCCGGGTGGGAAAATGGGGTTGGCGATGGAGTTGGTGCTGACTCCACTTATCAAAGAATTATTAGTAAAGAAACGCGCCCTTGAGAATATGGCGCCAGTCGATTTACCGATTTAATCCACCTTATGTTTTGATAAGGAATAATAGCTTCCTTGCATCGCTCCATATCACACTTTACACTGACGCCTTTTAGGGCATCACGAGTAGTTGTTATATGGACGTGCTTACCATTTTAGTGGGGTCTAAAAACCCAGTAAAAATCAATGCTGCAAAAACCATCTTTGCGCAGTACTTTCCCAATGCAAAAATTGACTGTCAGGGTATCTCAGCGCCGAGTCTCGTTGCGGATCAGCCTTTAGGTGAACAAGCCACCCGCGAAGGCGCAGAGAATCGTGTTACTTACTTACAGCAACATCATCAAGCCGATTTTTATTGTGCCATGGAAGGAGGCGCTGCCAAATTTGAATATGGTGCGGCTACTTTCGCTTATGTCGTCATTGCGGATAACCGTCGTACGAGTGTCGGCCGTAGTTGTAACTTGCCTCTACCGGCATCGGTCTACGCACGTCTTGAACAAGGTGAAGAGCTAGGACATGTAATGGACGACCTGTTCAACACCACTAATATCAAGCAACAAGGCGGTGCTATCGGTTTACTAACCAACCACCTTGCCACTAGAGAAAGTAGCTACACGCAAGCCTTATTGCTCGCAATGGCGCCCTTTAATCACCCAGAGATGTATTTATAATGTCGAACTACACACATATTTTATTTGATGCTGACGAGACCTTATTTAGCTTTAATGCCAAACTTGGATTACAAACGCTGTTTACTCAATATGACGTTGTGTTCACTGACGAGGACTACGAAGAATATAACAGCTTAAATGCGCCACTTTGGGTGCAGTATCAAAATGGTGAGATTGACGCAAAAACACTTCAGGTAACGCGTTTTAGCTGCTGGGCTGAAAAACTCGATATCGCACCTGAAACACTCAATGCAGGATTCTTGGCAGCGATGGCAGAAATTTGCCAACCGTTACCGGGAGCTAAAGCCTTGCTCGACAGCCTGAAAGGCCAGTGTACTTTGGCTATTATTACCAATGGATTTGCCGCGCTTCAGCAAAAAAGATTAGAACATACCGGCCTTGTCGATCGTTTTTCTGAAGTGGTGATCTCTGAGTCGGTTGGCAAGGCAAAGCCAGATCCGAGTATTTTTGCGCATACGTTAGCGCTGTTGGGAAACCCCGACAAATCCAAAGTGTTAATGGTTGGCGACACACCAGCAAGTGACATTCTAGGCGCAAACCGCTTTGGGATTGATAGCTGTTGGTTAAAGCATGATGGCAAAGTCTGCCCCGACCATATCAAGCCAACCTATACCGTAGAGTCTCTGAGAGAGTTGCAAGCGATTTTAATGGGGTAATACCCTGTACAATTGTGTGGGCTGGCCTTGCGGGTTTTAAAAGCTCGCCGAATAAATCGGCTCCTACCAAAGGCAGGCTTGAGTAGGAGCAAGTTTACCTTGCGAGCTCTTAAAGTTTTTGAATATGCGCCGAGAAAATCGGCTCCTACCAAAGGTAAACCTGTGTAGGAACAAGCTGACCTTGCGAGCTATTAAAAGCTCGCCGAATAAATCGGCTCCTACCAAAGGTAAACCTGTGTAGGAACAAGTTTACCTTGCGATCCCTTAAAGCGGTTGAAGATGCGCCGAGTAAATCGGCTCCTACCAAAGATAAACCTGTGTAGGAGCAAGTTTACCTTGCGAGCTATTAAAAGCTCGCCGAATAAATCGGCTCCTACCAAAGGTAGACCTGTGTAGGAGCAAGTTTACCTTGCGAGCTATTAAAAGCTCGCCGAGTAAATCGGCTCCTACCAAAAGTAGAGCTGAGTGGGAGCAAGTTTACCTTGCGAGCTCTTAAAGTTGTTGAAGATGCGCCGAGTAAATCGGCTCCTACCAAAGATAAACCTGTGTAGGAGCAAGTTTACCTTGCGAGCTCTTTACGCTGCTGAAGATGCGCGCGTCAACCGGCGCTTATCAAGCAGATTAAAGCGCTGAGCGCTGTCTTAACACTTCAAATAAACAAACACCGGTCGCAACCGACACATTTAAGCTGGACACGCTACCTACCATCGGGATCTTAACCAGTTCATCGCAATGCTCTCGAGTTAAGCGGCGCATGCCATCCCCTTCGGCGCCCATTACAATAGCCATAGGTCCAGTCAGGTTTGCATCAAAAACAGCTGTATCGGTTTCACCAGCAGTACCCACAACCCACACACCGGCTTCTTTAATATCACGCAATGTGCGAGCAAGATTGGTTACTTGGATAAGCGGAACTGTTTCTGCAGCGCCACACGCTACTTTTCTTGCAGTGCCGTTTAGCTTTGCAGACTTATCCTTTGGTACGATAACACCGTGTACACCTGCTGCATCGGCACTACGCAGGCACGCACCTAAGTTATGAGGATCTGTTACCCCATCAAGCACCAAGAAAAATGGTGTAGTTTCTCTTTGAATAATCTCATCAAGATCTTTTTCATTATATGCGCGCGCCGCTTTAACATTGGCAATAATACCCTGATGTTGCTCACCATTCGCTTTGTTATCAAGTGCTTTACGCTGCATAAATTGCACTGAAATACCAAACTTACGGGCATCGTTTACGACTTGATTTAAACGCTGATCTTCACGTCCCTTAAGTGCATAAATTTCTAAAAAGCGCTCCGGCGCGTTATTCAAAATGGCTTCGATTGAATGAAAGCCAAAAATTAATTCGTTACTCACGTTAAAGCTCCCGCTTTATAATCTATTGCGCTTTTTTGCTACTATTTCTTTCGTTTTTACCTGGGCGCTTTGCTTTGCCCTTTGCCGCTTTGGCTTTTTTACTCGTCGATTTCTTCTTCGACTTCAGCGTGCCTGCCTTTTTCGCCTGTTTGAGCTCACCTTTAGGGGTCGTTCTTTTGCGCTTTTTGGCTTTGTCATCGCCTTTTTTATCTTTGTCGCGACCAGACGTTTCACCGTCACGGCGCTTAGGTCCCGGAATTTTACCCGTTTTTAGCTGCTCACGAACACTACTTGCTGTGCTTTTTGGCGATTTTCGACGCCTTGCATACCTGTCTTGCTGACCTTCTTCAGCTAAAGCTAAGTTGATACGACGATCGTCCAAGCTAACTGAAGCAACCACAACGGTAAGTTTATCGCCGAGTCTAAACACCGTACGACTATGCTCGCCAATCAAACATTGCTTTGCACCATCAAAGTGGAAGTACTCATGCCCTAAATTGCTAACATGGATCATCCCGTCAATCTGTAGGTCGTCCAACCTCACAAATAATCCAAAGTTGGTGACCGATGAGATCACACCGGTAAATTCATCGCCAACATGATCTTGCATAAATTCACATTTAAGCCAATCAGCAACTTCACGAGTGGCGTCATCAGCGCGACGCTCTGTCATCGAGCACTGCTCACCCAGTTGTTTCACTTCATCTTCATTGTAGATGTAAGCGCCACTCACTGGCTGTTGTTGCTGCTGTAAAATGCCTTTGATTGCGCGGTGTACCACCAGATCCGGATAACGGCGAATAGGTGAGGTAAAGTGTGCATAGGCTTTTAATGCCAAACCAAAGTGGCCAATATTTTCTGGCTGATATACTGCTTGCTTCATTGAGCGCAGTAACATGGTTTGGATCAATTCTTTTTCAGGGCGATCTCCCAATGACTCAAGCGCTTGAGTCAACTCCTCTGGCGACGGATCGTTAGGTAATTGGCTTTCAATACCCAAGTCTTGTAAGAATTGTCTAAATTGGCTCAATCTTTCAGGGTCTGGCTCATCATGAACACGGTACAAGCTATGGGCTTCGTGTTTTTCCAACAGCTTTGCTGCTGACACGTTCGCCAAGATCATGCACTCTTCAATCAGCTTGTGGGCGTCGTTACGAACCACAGGCACGATAGAGTCAATTTTTCGATGGGCATTAAATACAAAGCGCGTTTCTAGGGTTTCAAACTCAATTGCACCACGCTCTTGCCTTGCAGCCTTCAGCGCCATATACATGTTATGGAGCTCTGTTAGATGAGGCACAAGAGGCTGATAATCCGCTCTGAGCTTTTCGTCACCTTGTAAGATCGCATGGACTTTGGTGTAAGTAAGACGAGCGTGAGAGTTCATCACGGCTTCGTAAAAACGGTAGCCAGACAAACGACCCGCTTCGGACACGGTCATTTCCGCAACCATACACAAGCGGTCTACCTTTGGATTCAATGAACATAAACCGTTCGATAAAACCTTAGGTAGCATTGGCACAACTTGCTCAGGAAAATACACTGAGTTACCACGTTCAATCGCTTCTTTGTCAAGCGCAGTGCCTTTACCTACATAATGAGACACATCCGCAATAGCAACCCATAAACGCCAACCTCCTGACTTTTTACGCTCGCAATATACGGCGTCATCAAAGTCACGGGCATCTTCCCCATCAATGGTCACTAACGGTAAATCGCGCAGGTCAACTCGGTCCTGTTTGGCAGACTCTTCAACAAACTCACCAAGATTTGCAACTTGTGCTTCTACTTCACTTGGCCACTCATGAGGAATGTCATGATTGCGAAGTGCCACCTCAATTTCCATACCCGGTGCCATATGATCGCCGAGCACCTCAAGTACTTTACCCATTGCATTCATTTGTTTGCTAGGGCTTTGAGTGATCTCTACCTGCACCATTTGATTATGGCGAGCACCATTTTCTTGGCCAGGTACGATGATGATATCTTGAGTAATGCGGGGATCTTCTGGCACCACGACTGCCATGCCAAACTCAACAAAATAACGACCGACGACTGGCGCACGCTCTTTTTCAAGTACCCGCACAATGCGCGCTTCCACCTTACCACCTGAGCCTCGACTGCCAGCCTTCGCTAACACCCAATCGCCATGCAGCACGCGCTCCATTTGGTACTTAGTGATAAACCAATCTTTGGGTTCGCCTTCGACTTCTAAAAAGCCAAAGCCGTCACGGTGTCCAACAACGCGACCTTTGACTAGACCATCATCACTTGGAATGGTGTAACACTTAAATTTATTGAAGTGCAGTTGACCATCTCGCTCCATTGCGCGCAAGCGGCGTTTAAGCGCAATTTGACGTTCTTCGTCTTGCACTTTTAAATCGTTACACAATTGAGAGAAAGAAGGTGGTTTGGCCGCGCTTTTAATATGTTCTAAGATAAACTCGCGACTAGGTACTGGATTGTCGTATTTTTGCTGTTCTCTATCGAGATAGGGATCCTGTTTTGGCATTACTGTCTTGTTAAATAAGCTATGCTGTTATTTTAACCCAAAATAGCCTAATGACCTAGGCCAAGATCGATGAATCTTTTTATGCAGATAGATTAACCACTGAATTTGATACCGACTCCAGTGTTGCAATTTGAGCATGAAGTTCTAATAAACGCTCAACTGAGCGTCTAGCAACCATAGCAAGACCGTCCCAATCAACTTGCTCTTCCGAGTAACTTAGCTGCGCAGTTGCAGCTTGCACAAGCTCGGCAAAATTCACCATGCCAAGCTCTAACGCTTCGTTTTCAATGTAGGCAAGTTTATCAACGGCTAAGTCAGTTACATTCAACTCTGCGAGCCCTTTAATTTGCGCAATTTCGTACTCAAATCGATCTGCTAAATACATCAATTTTGTCGCCAACACGCCTGAACTTTCACGGTTTGCGAGATCCATAAATCTTGATTGATCAATCAGAGTCTTACATTCCAAGCGAGATGTTGTTTTTACAGTCGCACATTCCAGTGCCGCATATAAACGGCTTGGCATGATAGGCTTAGTTAAACAGTCTTGCATACCTACTCTGAGACATTGTCTTTTCAATTCAGGATCGCCATCACCCGTTAATGCTACAACCTTAACGCTTGAGGTAAAGCCAATTTCGTTGAAACCCTCTTTAAACCACTCCAGACCATTACCGTCAGGCAGTCGCATGTCTAACAGAACAATATCAAAATTGTGTTCTAATAGCGCGACTTCAGCTTCTGCAAGGCACTTAGCAATAGAAAACTCATTCACCATATCGTTTAAATAGGTGCTGATCACTTCAATATTCATGGCGTTATCTTCAACAACAAGAACATTGAGTGCCAGCTTTTCTGCAGTAGACTCTGTGCTCTGCAACGGTGAATCACTACACTGACAATCTAGCTCAAAGCTAAACACCGTGCCATTGCCAAGCTTGCTGTCAACGTTTAGCTCAGAGTCTAGCCCTTGCAGCAGTTGCTTGCATAACGCCAACCCAAATCCAGCACTTTGCGAGATGGATTGTTCGGTATTTAATGTAACAAAGGGCTCGAAGATCTTTTCCATTTGTCCTTCTGTTAGCCCTTTACCCGTATCTTTAATCGCAAAACGGATAGTTTGCTTATCCTCGGCGCGACTAGTGCCTTCGAGGATCAGCGTTATAATGCCTTTATCTGTGTACTTAATCGCGTTCGAGAGCAGATTTCTGAGTACTAACGACAATGTATCTTGCTCGACGACATGAACGTCCTGTGGATACAGGCCTTTAACCTCGACCCTCAAACTCAACCCTTTAGCCAATGCCAGCGGCTGTAAGAGGCGAACTAACTCTTGCGAAAGACTATAAAGCGAGACTGGCACGCGATTTTGCGCCGCATATTCCCCTTTCGCTTGCAATAATACTTGATTGGCTAAGTCTGACATAGACATCGCGGCGTGGACGATAACATCGCATAATTGAACATGGCGATTGGGCTCTCGCGGCACTTTTTTAAGTGACTCTGCATGACCAACAATGGCGTTTAGTGGCGTTCTCAGTTCATGACTTAATAACGTTAAAAATTGTCCTTTTACTTGCGCTGACTGCTCAGCAGCAGTTTTTAACAGGCATAGTTCTTTTTCACGACGGCTGCTACATAACAGGCATAGAGAAAAACACAACAGCAGCGGCATCGTGCTCACAGAGACAGCGAAAAACTGATTAACCCAATTTGCCGAAATAAGGCTGTCTGTCACTGAATAGCCGCCAAGCATGACCACTCTAAATGTAAATACCGCCAGTAAGCTCAAGCATGATAGGCCAAACGCCCAATGTGCTGCACTAAATTCCTTCGATAATAATTTTTGTCCTTTATTCAGAGCCCGTAGACAATAAATCATCGCTATCGCCCAGACTAGGTAGTTGATCCCAACGCGAGCTATAAAATTAAAATCCACGTACAAAAAGTAAGTAAAACTTGGAATACCCAATGCAGCTAATACATACCAAGGCATGTAATTGCTTTTCACACTAAAAAACGCATCAACACCACGAGCCAGATAAAAAAGCCCAAATGCGATAGTGAGATTGGGAATAAAAATTGAGAACGTAATAGGAAGTGTATAGGCAGCTAACAAGCCACATCCAATTGCGGTAAGCGCAATGAAAATAAGCCAATCTCGAGTGCCTGGTAGGCCTTTATTAATAAACCAGTTTACGGCCATAAAAACTGTACAAACCACAGTCGTTATTGCGGTAACTTGAATAAGTAACTTAGGATCCATTATTGCACTCAAAATTAATACATTATTATTACTTAGCGAATAGTGCAGTATATTACCGCACAGCATTATTTTGAAGTATTAACTAGATATATGCTATTACAGCTAGTTACAGCCATCCTTTTTGCTTAGCAATTCTTGCAGCATCTACTCGGTTTGTCGCATGTAATTTCGCGATAGCGTCGGATAAATAATTCCTTACCGTTCCCTCACTCAAAAATAACTGTCCTGCGATTTCAGCGGTTTTTAATCCTTCGCTAGCTAAACGTAACGCTTTACGTTCCTTGTCGGTTAGAGGATCAGCATCTTCCAAAGCGTACAAAGCAAGCTCTGGGTCAATAACCTTATAACCATTCATGACCTTTTTCAGCGTTGATAGCAAGTACTCACTTGGGGCTTCTTTTAATACAAATCCATTTACCCCTAAAGTGATCGCGCGACGAATATAACCCGCCTTTGAAAAGGTCGTCATGATCACCACTTTAGTGTCTGACATTTTTTGTTGTAAGTGCTGAGCAAGCTCAAGTCCGGTGACTTGTGGCATCTCAATATCGGTTAGCACAATATCAGGCGTTAACTTTGCTAACTTTTCCTTTGCAATTTGGCCATTTTCCGCCTCGCCAACCACCTCTATCTCTCTATCTAGGCTCAATAATGCCGCGATAGCTCCTCTTACTAATGCTTGATCCTCAACAATAAAAACTTTGATCATACTGCTTCCCCTAGTACCGCCTTAAAGTATCCGCCCTGTTCGGTGTTATAAAATAATTGGCCACCACATTCTTTCAATCGGGTACGGATCCCCATTAGACCATTTCCTTCTTTTATCGACTTTACAGAGCCGTTATCTTTAATTTCCACAAAGACATTACTGTCAGATTGCCGTAGTGTGAAGCAAACCTTATCGGCGTCGCTGTGACGAATAATGTTGGTGCATATTTCTTTAGCAAAAAAGCACAAACAGGCTTCGCTTACTTTATCTAAAGTGACCGCCTGCAATTCTAGAGTTACGGCAATGCCCTTATCTTTTAGCCTCGATGCCAAAATGTGCAGCTGAGCATCAAGCGCTAGCTGATGATAGCCGGTGACCGCTTGGCGCACTTCGCTTAGTGCTTCTCTCGCTAAGTCTGCAACCTGCTGCGCTTCTGATTGTGCTTGCTCTAATGCATTTGCAGCAGCAAATTTGCTCGCCAGCTCCGCTTTTAATGCTATCGAGCTGAGTGAATGGCCGAGTAAATCATGTAGGTCGCGCGCAATACGCTCCCGCTCAGCCACGGCGCCTAATCGCTTAATCTCCTCTTCACTTTGCCTCTGCAACTCTTTATGTACTCGCTCTCGGTGTGACATCCAACCAAAAATAAAGAGTCCACATGCCACACACAGTGCAGGCATCAAGAAATAAACCGTTTGCTGGGTCGCGATAAATTTAGCCGTTAGCAATACCAGCGCAATGATGACCAGCATCGCTATGATTTTATAGCGAGGCAGAAAATTAAAACCGCAGAAAAAAGCAATAAAGCCAAATAATGAACTCGTCCCGGTCGTCACCCAACTACCTGCGACACAAAGCCCTGCCATCAGCACTAAATTCATCACCAACGCATTGCCCGTTTTTGTAATACTCTGCCAATAGAGCAGGACAAAACTAAGGTACACAACAACTTGCAACGCAATATTAACTGCATTCAATTGCGCCCAGTTAAATATTAATGGGAAAAAATAAAAGGTTGAAAATATAAGGGGTCCGGCATTCCAAAATGAGCGCCGTTTCTCAACTAGGGTAAATTCTGTGGTTATGGACACAAGCTTCTCTGATTCACTCTTTTTATTATTATTTACGTTTAAGCGCAGAATGTTGAGTGACAAGTGTCAACAATCTTGTCATCTCAAAGCGATTAAATGATAGACTGCTAAAAAACAGTTCTAATATTCAATATGCGCCCACAACAGTCCGCTTTGCTCTCGCTCCATAGTGCCGTTTTATTATTTGGTGGAACAGCATTATTTTCAAAATTAATTTCACTCTCAGCACTGGATATCACCGTTTACCGTACCGCCGTTGCTTTCTTTGTGCTACTACTGTTACTCAAAATACAACAGCAGCCGATAAAATTAATACATAAAAAAGATTATCTAACGGCTTTAGTTCTTGGTGTCATCGTGGGACTCCATTGGGTGACTTACTTTGCAGGCATGCAAATGGCGGGAATTGCAGTTGGGATCATTGCCTTTTTCACCTACCCCGTGATCACCGTTTTTTTAGAGCCACTTTTCACTCGCAGCCGTGTACAGCTAAAAGATTTTATCAGTGCGAGCGCAGTATTATTTGGTATCTATCTGTTAGTACCAGAAGCGAACCTTGGCAACCAAGTTACCTTGGGGATTATTACGGGCGTATTCTCGGGCGCACTCTTTGCGCTACGCAACTTGCTCCAAAAGCGCTTCTTTTCTCACTATAGCGGCCCACACACAATGCTTTATCAAACGCTTGTTGCATGCCTCATGCTGTTAGCATTTGTGGAAGTGCCCATTCAGCAAGTATCCACAGAAAACCTCTGGTTAATCTTGCTTGCAGGAGCAATATTTACGGCAATTCCACACGCCTTGTTTGCCTCTAGCCTACGTTATTTATCTGCCACCACTGCTGGGTTAATTTCTTGTTTACAACCATTGTATGGAACGCTATTAGCTTATATTCTGTTACACGAGACGTTGACACTTACAACATTACTTGGCGGGTTGTTGGTAGTTAGTGCAGCCTGTTTTGAAACTTGGTCTATTACAAGGAAAAAAGCATGATTCAAGTCTTAGCGCACCGTGGAGCCAGTGGCAGCTATCCAGAGAACACACTTGCTGCAATAGAAGCCGCTCTCCATATTGGCGTTGATGGTATTGAGTTGGATGTGCAAAGTTGCGCGGATGATTACGCCATTATCCATGACACTTGGCTAGACAGAACCACTAACGGCGTGGGTAAAGTTAATGAACAAACTCAAGCCTACCTTGCCACGCTTGATGCCGGTAAAGGGCAATCAATTCCCACGTTGCAGCAAGTGTTCGCCACCATAGGCAAACAGACAGATATCAATTTAGAATTGAAGCATACCTTTGGCCTAGATAAATTCGTTACCTATATTGAAGAACATATCCAGCAAGGCGTGATCACCAGAGAGCAGCTACTCATCTCCTCTTTTGACCATCATCAACTATTGTGGCTAAAGCAAAAATTACCTTGGGTAAGAATTGGCGCATTAACCGCTTCTATTCCAATTCATTATGCGCAATTTGCCGAAGCACTCCATGCCTACAGCATTCATATGGACAAAAACTTTATTAATCATGAATATGTGTTGGACGCAAAATCTCGCGGGCTAAAGGTATTTGCTTATACGGTCGATAAACAACAAGACATAGATATGATGCTAGATTTCGGGGTGGATGGTATTTTCACCAACTTTCCATGCCAAACCAAAATGTATTTACAGGGCATTGGTGCCTACGCCACCCCAGCGGAGTAACTGCTTGATCGCTTTAGCATTGTTATTCCATTTAGCTCATCTATACTGAGACAAATAAAGTGGCACAATGATGAGCCCAATATGAGTTTATATATGCGCATTTATAATTTTTTAGAAGAGACGTTTTTCTTTACCCTAACTCGCAAAATTGTTGGCAATTTAGGTTTTTTACTTCTCTTTCAAGCAATTAGTTTATTTTGGCTGTATTCGGAGCTATCCCAATCTAGCGCGAATATGGGGCTATTTTGGCTGATCACTATTGTGATTATTGCTGCGTTTGCATTTACCGTCTTTTATATGCGCTTTTTAATCGTGCGACCTGTACAAGCGATGAAAGAGTCATTGGAGCGTGTTAATCGCCAAAACGGTAACTTAGATGCGAAACTGCCACAATTCACTTATGACGAATTTAGAGATTTAAGCGAGCAGTACAACACCTTTACCACCCACCTTAGTCTCTTATTGGAAAAAACATACGAAAGTGCCGCTGCGGCGACACAAAGCAACCGCGATATCACCAGCTCCATGCAAAGTACCGCAAAGTATGGACAGCAGCAGCTGAGCCAAGGTGACACGATTATTGCCGCTTCCGATCAGGTCAGCCACAGTTTACAAAGTATTGTGCATAATACCGATCAGGTTTATCAAGCCAACACTGAAAGCTTACACTTTGTTCGCGGCTCGTCACAGTCGTTAACTAAGCTTGTCGCTGAAGTAAAGCAAATCACCACGCTACTAGGTAACTTTTCATCGACGGTTTCAGGCCTGAAAGAAAATAGCGAGAACATTCGCAACATTCTAAAAATGGTTGAAGAGTTTTCCGACCAAACCAACTTGCTTGCGCTCAATGCGGCAATTGAAGCAGCTCGAGCAGGTGAAGCCGGGCGTGGCTTTGCAGTGGTTGCCGATGAAGTTCGTGCGCTGTCGGTCAAGGTCAATGCTGCCACCCGCCAGATCAGCGATTTTATCAATCAAATGAACGTGCTAGTAGGTGAAACCAATCAAGAATCAGAACAATTGATTTCTCACTCAAGCTCAGCAGAGAAAGCCATTAGTGACACCTCTCAAGGCTTTATTTCGATGAGTGATGACTTTGAACGCAATCAAGCGCAATTAGAAGAAATCGTTAGTGCGGTACACCAACTTGAAGAAACACAAAAACATACCCACCAAGCAGTGCAACAAATTGTCGAACTGGGCCAGCAATCTAAATCACAAATTGATGGCGCGTTAGCTGAATGCCAAAGTGCCCAAAAGCTCACAGAAACTACTCAAAAAGAACTTACTCGCTTTGTTTCGCGGCGTTAAGCCCGCGAAACATCAAATGTGAGCACTTCGCTGATACTAGCTTTGTTTAGCGCCAGCATGACTAGCCTATCTATTCCAAGTGCAACGCCAGCACAATCGGGGATCCCCGCGTCAAGTGCAGCCAATAACCGCTCATCAGCCGGCACTGGATGCAATCCCATCTCAGCTCTGAGTTGGTTGTCTTGCTCAAAACGCGCTCTTTGCTCTACCGCATCCGTCAATTCGTTAAATCCGTTGGCCAGCTCCATATTGCGATAATAGAGCTCAAAACGCCCTGCAACGCGATTGTCTTTCGGGTTAAGTTTTGCCAGCGCCGCTTGCGATGCCGGAAAGTGATAAACAAAACAAGGTTGCTGCTGACCAATTTTAGGCTCAATTTCCATGCAAAATAGCAATTGCAGTAAAGTATCTGGATTATTCTCGATAGCTGCAATATCACCATAACCGTATTTATTGGCGTGCGCTTTCAATTCCGTCAGCGACACGCTTAAAGGGTCAAATCCAAGATGTGTCTCAAAGGCTTGCTGGTAGGTCATCGAGTCACTAGCTGGACAGTCCAATAACATCTGCATCAGCTCATCGATTTCCGCCATTAAGTCAAATTCGTCAAAGCCCGGACGATACCACTCTAACATCGTAAATTCTGGATTGTGATGACGCCCTGACTCTTCGTTACGAAAAGCCTTACATAATTGAAAAATCGCACCACTGCCCGCGGCAAGTAGTCTTTTCATCGCATACTCAGGTGACGTTTGTAAAAATAACGGCAAGCCTTGGCTGTGATTTGGGCCAACAAATCGAGTATGGAAAGTATCTAAGTGAGGATCGGTCACTGAGGCTTGAGAAAGGCTCGGCGTGTCGACTTCCATCACATCACGAGCAGCAAAAAAGTGCCGTATCTTCGCTAAAATCGCAGCCCTTTGCCTAAGCGTCTCTATCGTTGCACTTGGCTGCCAATTGTTCACCGTCATTGTTTACTCCAAAAAAATCCCAGCAACATGCTGGGATTTATAAAACATCGTAAATTGCTTTACGCTATTATTTTACGCGGCTTACGTATTCGCCACTACGCGTATCAACTTTGATCACTTCACCAATTTGAACGAACAAAGGCACACGAACAACAGCACCTGTGCTTAGGGTTGCAGGCTTACCACCAGTACCCGCAGTGTCGCCTTTCAGGCCTGGATCTGTTTCAGTGATCTCAAGCTCAACAAAGTTAGGTGGTGTTACTGCGATTGGGTTACCATTCCACAGTGTGATAGTACAAACGTCATTTTCAACCAACCATTTTACGCTATCGCCAAGTGCTTTTTCATCAGCTGCGATCTGCTCAAATGTTTCGTTGTTCATGAAATGCCAGAACTCACCATCAGTGTATAAATACGCTAGATCAGTATCCATTACGTCTGCGCCTTCCACTGAGTCGCCAGACTTAAATGTTTTCTCTAGTACTTTACCTGAGATAAGCTTACGGATTTTAACGCGGTTAAACGCTTGTCCTTTACCAGGCTTGACCATTTCATTTTCTAAGATAGAACAAGGCTCGCCGTCCATCATAATTTTTAGGCCGCCCTTGAACTCGTTGGTGCTATAATTCGCCATCGTATCCTCTAATCTACGTATATTCGAGTAATTAACCTGCTAATGATACAAATAAATGAAGTAAATTTGCAGACTAACTGGCAAAAAGAATTAGCAAATGTTGTCACTGACCCACAAGAGCTACTCAACATCTTGGGGTTGCATGACCAATTTGATGCACGAGACTTTGCAGCTAAGCGCTTGTTTCCTATGCGAGTACCTCGCCCATTTATCGCTAAAATGCGCCACGGGGACCGTCATGATCCCTTGCTATTACAAGTGTTACCTGTACATCAGGAATATTTAACTGAAGCGGGATTTAGTAAAGATCCACTCGAAGAACAAGACGCGCCTGTACCTGGTTTGTTACATAAGTACCGTTCTAGGGTATTGCTCATGCTCAAAACCGGTTGTGCGGTCAACTGCCGCTACTGTTTTCGACGCCACTTCCCCTATCAGGATAATCAGGTCAACAAACGCACCTTAGAGCCAGTATTTGATTATTTGCGCGCCCATCATGAAATCAATGAAGTGATCTTAAGTGGCGGTGATCCGCTGATGGCCAGAGATGACATGATAGCTTGGGTGTTAGAACAATTAGAGGCTATACCACAAATCAAGCGTTTGCGTATTCACAGTCGCTTACCGGTAGTGATCCCAGCGAGAATAACCGAGGATTTGTGCCAACGTTTAGCTAAGAGTCATTTAAAGGTGATTTTGGTAAATCACATTAATCATGCAAATGAAATCGATGATACTTTTAAAGCGGCAATGCAAAAGCTTAAACAAGCCAATGTGACCTTGTTGAACCAAGCTGTGCTACTTAAAGGAATTAATACCGATGTTGCAACCCAAGCCCAATTGAGTGAAGCCCTATTCGATGCAGATATACTGCCTTATTATTTGCATTTACTTGATAAGGTAGAAGGCGCTAGTCATTTTGATGTAGAAGAACGTGAAGCCAAGGCAATAATGGCTGAGCTTTTGGAAGTGCTGCCGGGATTTTTGGTGCCTAAATTAGTGCGAGAAATAGGTGGTCAGCCAAGTAAAACGCCGATTGACTTAAATTTACTCCCTTAAAAGCGCAAAAAATCGGTGCCAATGACCCTAGCACCGATTGCTTTGCACATATCTATCGGACATGCCGAAGACAACGTGCCATCAGACATAAGCTTACGCGTATGTATTGATGTTGTTGCCTAGCGTTGCTGTCACTGATTTAGCTGGCGTTTGTGCTGTTGCACTGCTGCCCGCAGATTCAATTAAAGCAAGCGCGGCTTGTCCATCTGCTTTCTGTTGCTTTTTTGCCAAAACGGCGCTGTATACTTCACCGCTTTGACCAGCTCCAGACATAGCAGGTAGGTTACTTCCGGAAATATTCATAAGTGGTTACCTGACTTTTTGATGGATCAAATTGGTTATCGGCGTATAAATTTAAACCTTTAGGATAAATTTCGAGATAAACTACCAGTCCCTTTGTACTACCTATAAAAGGGTAGATTTACACCTGACATTTGTAAATGAAACCCTTAAAATAAGCTCTTTTAGTAGGGCGATTAGGACTGACCATGCAAGCCGTTATCGAAAAACTCAATGAAAATCTCAAGCTCATATACCGCCAAGCACTAGATGCGGATAAAAAACTCGATGAATTGCAGCAGCAAGGTCACGGTAAGTTTAAAGCACTATTTACAGAAGAAGCGGGGTTTACGTTTGAAGCAAAGCGCTTTAAGCCTTATGTTTTGGATGTTGCAGCCGACGTTGAAGGCCTATCGACAACTGAAAAAATTGACGAGCAAAAACTTGCACTTGTTGTGAAAAAGCTACAGAGCCTATTACAACTACTCGCTACTTTTAAATAATTTATCAATTCTGGTTCTGTTGTTTGGGGCCTCTATAATGTACAAGGAATGAAATCATGTTTACATACCCGACTTGGGTTGGCTTTGATTTAGACGGTACTTTAGTAAGTACCGCTGAAGATATCGCCTACGCTTTAAACACAACATTAAACCATTACTATTTGCCGGATATTGAACTTGCCCTTGTTAAAACTTGGATTGGCAATGGTACAACTAAGCTGACTGAACGTGCGTTAGACTTCCATAACAATACCAATATTGACAGAGCCGAAGCGACTCGTTTACTTGAAACCATTTACGATGACTGTGTCACACGCTCATCCAGTTTATTCTCTAATGCAAAAACTACACTGCAAAGTTTACGTCAGCAAAAAATTAAACTCGCTTTAGTCACCAACAAGAACACTTCACATACCTATAAATTATTAGAGCACTTAGAAATTAAAACGATGTTTGACACAATTGTGTGTGCTGACACTTTGAAGAAGAAAAAGCCAGATCCACTGCCTTTATACACTTCTGTAAACATTATGAATTGCAAAGTACAAGATGGGTTTTATGTTGGTGACTCCATCAACGATGTTGCAGCCGCACGAAATGCAGGTTGTAAAGTCGTTACCGTTGACTATGGCTATAATCATGGCAATCCAATTTCACGAAGTGAGCCTGACGCTATTATCAGTGATTTATCGGAAGTATTAGCACTATTCAATTAATAATCTTAGATAAAAAAGCTCACATCCATGTGAGCTATGAGAAAGTAAATACATTACTATAGAATATGAACCCGTTTTAGATGACGATTTAAGCCGCTTCCTTCAAAGCGACTGCGTCCATGTAATAAAGCTAGATTATCCACAAACACAAACTCGCCTTTCCTCCAACTATGTTTATAAAAGTAGTTCGACGAGTAAAGTAACGAATTCATTTCTTTTAAAAAGACGTCACTTTGATAAGTATCAAAACCTATCACCTGTGCCTCAACTGGATTCACTGCCATATTATCTTTATTGAAAGGTTCAATATAACGCATGCGAAGCTTGCCTGTC
Organism: Pseudoalteromonas sp. GCY; assembly: GCF_016695175.1. Taxonomy (NCBI): domain Bacteria; kingdom Pseudomonadati; phylum Pseudomonadota; class Gammaproteobacteria; order Alteromonadales; family Pseudoalteromonadaceae; genus Pseudoalteromonas; species Pseudoalteromonas sp. GCY. The sequence goes on along the minus strand of NZ_CP068023.1, from coordinate 540,673 downwards.
TTAGGGTGACGGCTTATTAAAGGAACTTCAATCACCCCTCCATAGTGGGCTTTCTTTTCCGTTTCATAACGGATCCGAATTTGCTTCCATTGCTCAATGGTATCGTTCGGTAGACTTTCTAGTAACCGTGTTGTATTCAAAAATGTAGTCTCTCCACCACCGGAGCTGGAACTACTCTGCAAGCATTGAAAGAAGTTAAACCTTGGCTCTTCTGAGGCGAATGCTCCGTCCCAGTGCAGCTCTACCTTACCCTCACTGAAAATATGATTTTGCGGTTGCTCTTGTATTTTTAAATCAAGTACATAACCGAAGTCCCACTGTAAAAGCGGACCGATCTCTTTAGCTACTAACTCCATATCAGTATCATTGAGGGGCTCAAATCCTTTGAGCACAACCAGTCCTTGAGAAAATATTTCATCGATCAATGAAGCGATATTAAGACGCTCAACTCTTTGACAAGCCATAGGAGTTGCATCAATGACAACTCCAACGCTATCCAAGGCTTTAATTGTATCCATCACTCCGCTCCTCGATGAATGCGCTCAAAATGGCTTGCACGCCCTTCGTTGAACACCAATACACAACCTAACTTCTCAGCTTGTTCACGTGGCATGAGTTGATAACTTGTATTATCTTTCACTAATACTGAATGCCATGGCGTTGTCCAGACATCAGTTTGTGAAACTAAAGAAATACCAATTTTTTCAGACACCAAGTATTGAGGGTGAATTGATAGACGTAACGCTTCAGGTAAGTGATCTTTCAACAATCGACTCCATGCATTACTCCTTTGGATCACTCGGTAGGCAGCTGTTTTAGCAACTTTTTGCAACGCTGTGCGGCTATAATCCGAAAACTTGTCAATGCCAGAGAAATCTTCCAACATAAAGCGTGTTATGCCTTTATACATCGTGGACGCTTCTTTTTCATTTTTCACGCGTTGACGTAAGTCTGACAAGCTCTCTCCGTAGCGGATCATCAGCTCTTCACGAAGTACAGTAAAGTCATCAACTTTGTCAAATATATCTTCTAAATTAAAGAATTCAAAATAGTTAGGGTAATGACGAGCCGCGTATTGGCGTAGTGTATTTACGTACTGACTGACATGTGAATCCGTGACATGAATGATATCGGCAAAAACACGACCATCAGAACAAATTATTACTTTTGCACCTGGTTCATAAATAGATTCAATCTGTTTACAGAGATTGACTAAGCGTTCAAATGCATAAAACTCCCCTTTATCAGGCAAGAAACCCAGTGTTTTCGTTCTATTTGGTGACTTTGCAGGGAAAGCTGGCAATACCATATTAATAGATTCGTTATTTGCGATGAATTGCTCGACCCTCTCCACATGCCCCGCGATCTGCTCAGTGAATGGTGCGTTATCTTCTATAGGTAACAAACGGCGTTGCTCAAAACATCTTCTGCTAACGACTGTATTTGACAATCCTGAATGCGGTGTTTAATAGCTAAATTTTCCATTTTCTTTGCCTAATTATTATATGTGAAAAAGCTGCATAGCATGGGTAAGTGATAATTTATCTTCGATAGCGACTTGAACTACCATCGGCATTTTTTCTTCGTCAAAGTCGACCTTTTGAATTTCACATAAGCTACGTAAAAACCCCCTGATAGGTGACTTCCAAAAGTGCATGATCTAACTCTGCAATCGCCGCATCATCTAACATTACACCTCTTGTGTGTGCGTGTTTTATACGTTGTCGCGTGAGTTCAATATCGAAAAAGTGTCCACGATTGTAGCGGTATTCATACCCTTTGATTAATTGAATAAACTCATCTTTTAATACGTGAATTCGTGCAATCGCAGCATTTTCTATCATCGCGATGGCTTTTTGATTGACTTCGTCTTGACTCATTCCATGCAGGCTTGGGCAATAACCATAACGACGAGACATAGAGGACGGTAAAATAAAACCAAACCAATGCATTAGTAATGCTTCAAAATGCGTTTTATGTACTTCATAACTACCATGGTAGTTACCTGTAATGTGCAACATAAAACTCTCATACCAAGAAAGAAGATACGCATTGAATGCCTTTGTTTTACCGGCAAACATTTCTGCATCTTCGGCGATATCCGCCTCAATAAGTTCGCCAATCATGCGGTTAGCATCGGTTAGGTAAGCAGAACCTGGTGATAACAAGGGATCTAAAAAGGCTGATGACATTCCAGTTAAGAACCAGCGTTCTGTAGAAAAGGATTGCTTTGCCTTTCTAGATAGTCGTTTCATTGACGTGTAATCTAATAATTCAGCGTGCTGTCCTAGAATTTCATTGAGTGCTTGATGAGAGCGTAAAAACTGCTCAAACTCTTCAGCTGAACGAATATTTAAATTCACTTCATTATTTTTAGCAGTAATCCCAATGCTGAAGGTGTCTTGATTCAATGGAATTAACCAAATCCAATATCCTTTGTACATAAAGTGATTGGTAGCCAGTGCTCTACTCGTAAAGTTCGAGCGAGCACGCCACTCATCACTTCCAAGATGATCAATCAGCTCAATATGCTTAAACCTTCCCCAGTATGAACTCACAGGATGGCGATCATTTTGTGATTCAATTAATCCAAGCTGTTTACCCAACGGTGAATTAAAGCCCGATGCATCAACTAAATAACGACAAGTATAAGAGCTACCACTGGTAACTACAGTGTGTCCTCGCTGAGCATCGAGACTAATTTCATTAACTGTAGTGCCCATTACAACATCGACACCTAGTTCACGATTAAACTGCACCATATCGTTATCAAACTTTTCGCGGTCAATTTGATGCGCAGGGATGCCATGATACCAACTACGCCCAAGCTCACTCAGTTCTTCCACACTTAAATCGCGGTTATCACTATCAAAGTAAAAACGCAGTCCATGTTTGTATAGGTGGTTTGTTTCAAGGTAAAAACCAAGCTTTAAATCGTTTGCCATGTAGTCCCAAAAAGACTCCAGTGTCGACTCTCCAACCCAACTATTAAACGCCTGCTTTCTTTCTATAACCGTAATTTTCATATCTGGGTGAGCCAATTTTAGTTGTCTTGCCAAGCAAGCCCCCGCCATTGAACCACCAATAATCAATACATCTGCGTATTGGCTTACCATAATTTCTCCTTAAAGGTAGTAAGTCAGCCTAAGTTCTATAAAATCATCATCTTTAAACCCGTAGGTCGCATCACGCTGGGTTTGCTCTAAAAACAAGTTTGCTTCAAGCGCTAGACTCAAGTGACTGGAGAGCCTAGTCGAAAATTCGGTTTTAATGGTGTGAGCCCCAGTATCGTTATCGATTAAGATCCCAGTAATCATGCTCGTATCATCAACATCATTCCACACGAGTCGCATGCCAATAAATGTCGCATCTTGATAGAGACGATTTAGATTCACCTGTTCTTCGGTATCTCTATGTAACTCCATGAGTAAACTGAGATCTTTGTTGGAATTGGCGATACCGTAAAAGTAGTATTCGGCACCGACTACATAAGCCCAGCTTTTCCCTCCCATTTGGTGTTGGCGATGTACCGCTTCAACCTTCCCAAGCAGGTACTCAGACGTCCACTGTAAGTCCAATGCTGTTTGTTGAAGGCGTCGATAAATGGCATCGAACTTTTGATTATCATTAGGCCGTATAACGGGCTCCCTGTCGATGCCGTCGAAGTAGTAGGCTCCAACATCCCAATCACCTAGCACACCGCGATAACCTAATAAGTAGCTACCTCTATAATTAGCATCTCGGCCTACAAATTGCTCATCGGTTACAGCCAGTGGCAACGACAAGCGGTCATCAGGAAGGCCGAAATCACGCTCACGAAAATAAGGTAAAGACATGGCAAACCAGTGACCATTATCAGTAAAATGCTGATAATGAAGTAGTAACTCTCCAAGCTTAGACTCGTTATCTAAATTTCGTGTCGGCTGCTTTTGATTGACGATATCAACCAAATGACGAGACTCTGCAACTCCCCAAAAAACAGTATTTACACCAACATTCAACTGTCCTTGTGAGAAAGAGCGAGTGATATATGCTTCTTGAATGTCGAATGTCCTTACCCCCTCATTTTTCGATGCACTCAATACAGGTTTAAACCCTCCGCTTAAGCCTGTTTTCGGGTTTTCAAAATCCAACTCCCACATCAATTTAGCATCGAATTCTCGGTCAAGTTGTGAGGCTCTCATTGGAGAGCCATTATACTGCCGAGTGCTAAGGTCAATGCTGGTGCTACTTTGCCATTCCATCTCTGCTTTCGCATAAGGAATGCAAGATAGCACAACAGCAAGCATCGCCTTGAGTCGCATACCCCCCCCTATTTCAACGACGACTTAATAAAGTCGCGAGCACTCAAGGCAATATCAAATTGGTAGTCTGAAAACTCTAATATCGTCTTTTTGCCCGACTGATGATTTTCCATTGTCATGGTAAGCGGGCGCCAGTACGCCTGTTGATATAACTTGTAGTTATCTAGGCTCAATGTTTTTAAATGACTGCCTTTTCTATCGTAGAAGTCTATTTTTCTAACTTGATAATCCTTGGTATCTATTAATGCACGTTGTTTGGTATATCCCGAGTTTTCATATTTTGGAAACCGATCTATCACCGCACATGTCAGCTCGCCACACGCCTCTTCCGATACATATTCATAGCTATACTTATTGAGTTCTTGAGCTGTAAAATCTTCAAACGCAAACTCGCTGCCAACAAATGGTCCCGATTTGTTTGCAGAAGAGATCCGTTTAACACGCTTAAGCGCTGGGAGATATAACCACTGATCATCAGCATCTATAATTTGCGCATGTGAAAGCAGCTTGGTTTCTTTTACATCTGCAGGAGAGTTAAAAATAATAAGGCTTTTGTCACCTTTATCTTCGTCTGCCACTTCCATGGTTTTCATGGTCAATAAACGTTCGGTTTCTTGGCCTTTCTTGTCTATCAAACGCATTTTTAAATCAACCGCACTGACTTCAAAACCTCGATCTGAACGATCTGCTTTAGCTGCAATGTTGTAGCCTAGATTGTTTTGCGTTGCGTTGCTGGCAAAAGGTATAACCAGCAATCCGATTGCTAAATGCGATAAAAACTTAGACGTTGTAGATTTCATTTTTCGTTCCTTCTTGAATAGACGCTTTGCTCGCTTGCTTTGATCTTTTAGCCAGTAACATAAGCAGCGCGGGTAAGAATAAAAAGTCCACGATGAGTGCCATGACAATGGCAAGTGCAGTTAGCAGCCCCATCTGCGCATTGATCATAAAGGTTGAATAGGCCAACACTGCGAAGCCGCCAGCCAGAATAAATGTGGTCAGTAAAATAGCTTCACCGACGGTTTCAAAGGCATACTTCACCGCACCTGCTGGGTCCAATCCCTGCTCTCGCCTCGCCCGTAAATACTTGGATAGGAAATGCACGGTATTATCAACAATGATCCCTAAAGAAGTTGAAGTTACCGTAGCCGCCGCCACACCAACTTGACCGACCAATATAGCCCAAATACCAAAAGTGAATAGCATCGGAATTGTGTTGGGTAGAATACTTGCGATCCCATATTTAATACTTCTCAGCGTCACCACCATAATCAAGGTGATCACGATAACGGCAATTAAATTACCGCTGAGCATGCTTTCTGCGTTACGCTGGAAAATATGTGAGAACATTACGGTCGCACCGGTTGCTTTAGCATGCATAGCATCTGGTGTATGGTCGACTAACCAAGCCTCAGTACGAGCGATAAAAGATTGGATCTGGCCAGTTGAGAGGTTATCTAGAGTCAAGCTTACTCGAGTTGCCGATTTATCCATACTGATCCTGTCCGTCAGGTCTAACCCAAATGGCAAGGACATTTCATAAAGTAGGAGATACTGCGCTGCTAACTCTCTATCAGCAGGTAAACGATACATACTGGCGTCATCTTGATGCATATTTTTGTTGAGACGCTTAACAATATCCGTGTAACTATAGACATGAACCACCTCTGGTTGCATTCTCAGCCACTGTGTAAATTGATTCAGATTGGTAAGATATTCAGGTTCACTGATCCCACCTACTTTGCCACTTTCAACATCAAACTCAACCACATAAATACCAGTAAGGTTTTCCATGGTAAAATCAGTATCACGGCGAAACTCCACTCGATGATCAAAGTACTTCACAAACTCATCATTGAGATCAATATTAGGGACCACGTAGGCACTAGCCGCAATCGCAACAACAGTAAATAGCAAAATAGCTCGATATTTCTGCGCGACAACACCACCAAAACGACCTAAGTAATGAGATAACATGCTTGTACGAGTTGCATAGCTCTTTTTGTCTGGCAAAATGGCGATGAGGCTGGGTAGTAAAATTAGAGATAATACCCAAGCAGCAGCAATACCAAATGCTGTAATGTTGCCCAAATCGGCAAATGGAGGGGCATCCGACATGTTAAGAGTTAAAAAGCCTACAATTGTAGTCAAGCTAGTTATAGATACGGGAACGAAGTTAATTCGTAAACTTTCCACTATCGCGTGATTTTTTTCGTGTCCTGCTTTTCTTGCTGCATAGTAAGACAACAAAACGTGTATGCTGTCAGCTATCGCTAGCGTTAGAATAATAGTTGGTGCGGTTATCGAAATAGGAGTTAATTGAATACCAGCGTAGCCACTGATCCCCATAGCAACAACACTTGAGAAAATCACCACAGATACAGCTGCAATAGTTCCTGGAAAACTGCGTAATCCACAGTACATTACAATGATCAAAACCAAATACATGATAGGCGTAAGGGTTTCGGCATCTTGCTGCCCTGACTCACTAAACGCATTGTTTAGCATCGAAATTCCAGAAAGCGCAAACACTAAATCAGGATTCTCTTGCTGTGCTTTTGCAACTATTTCGCGAACATGCTTTACCGCTGTCGGTACTTCAGTCAGTGATTCACCTGGGTACTGAACGGTAATATTGATACCTGTCGTCTTACCGTTATTTGCGATCAAGCGCTGTTTTAATAAGGGTTCTTGTTGTGCAATTTCCGCTTTTTGTAAAATGTCTTCTTCACTTAATGACTGGATGTTTTTCATCAAGTCCGCAACTATCAGCTCATCTCCCTCCGCGTAACTATGCTGAAAGTTAGTCACAGAGTCGACTCGACTAGCATAGGGTGTTTGCCACGCAACCTCTGTCAGCTGCTCAACCACCATTGCGTGTTGTTTGGATAAACCGTTACCCTCTTTTTGATGCACAACAATAAGAATATTATCGTTCTTGGTGTACTTGTCCTGAAAAGCTTCAAAAGCCAGTAGTTCGGGGTTTGAAGCACTAAAAAATGCCCGATAATCATTAGAAAATGTTAAGCCTTTTGCCCCAATACCAATTGCAATACAAGACATGATACTGAAGAGTAAACACAAGTATTTATATCTAGTGACAAACTCACCGAGTCGCTTAGCAACTCCTTCTAGCGATGATCCCATTGTCTCTCCTTAAATAACAGAACAACCATTCTGATATAAAATAAAAAAATAGCTAAAAGCTTTTCTTCACGATCACTTCTAGCAATTAAGCAAACGCTTTGGGTAATCTTTACTGATCACTCAATTCAAATCTTTATCACGACGTATTATCTTTCGTTACTTCTGCGCCATCATGTCAAAAATCGTAGTTAAGTAATGTCTCAGAGTTTCACGATGGAAATCTCCTTTTGCCATCACGGCTACACCTTGAAGCACACCAAGTAAACAAAAGCTCAAACTGTTTGCATCAATCTCTTTGCGAATCTCACCTTGCGCTTGCGCTTTTTCAATGAAATCTCGAAACTGCGCACTCAACGCACTGTAGACCTGTTGCACCGCTGAATTCATATCAGGGTCGGACTCACCCACTTCTGTGGCCGTATTACAAATCAAGCAGCCATTAGCACCATGCGCTGCAATGTTTTGACTATACAAGTTAAAAAATGCAGTTAAGTCTGCCAAGCTGCCATCGCTTGCACTTAAACGCTTAAGCCCAGGTCCAATTTTACGCAGAGAATACTCCTGCAAACAGCGTTGAAACAATTCCTTTTTATTACCAAATTCTTGGTAAAACCCGTACCGACTAACACCAGTACAAGTGACTAACTGTTCCATGGAAGTATTCCTATACCCTTGCTTCCAAAACAGGATTGTCGCTTGTTCCAATGCTTTATCGACATTAAACTCTCGCGTTCTTCCCATAGGCTCCTCAAAAAACAGAATATACATTCTGAAATAAAAAAGTCAACAAAATCACAACAAAATAATAAAACCGTAACAATTGGATTGTTATGACTTTAGTTCAGCTTAGGTGCTTATAAAAGCATCCAACCTAAGTACGAAATAAGTAGTGAGTTACGATTAGAACTTTTCACAACTCCAAAGAACAGTAACATGTATTTGAGGTAGGCAAAATATTTTGAGGTATAAAACTAAAAATTCCCACAATAGAGTACAAGTAGTAGCACTCATCTAACTTACTAATATTCAGCTAAAAGAAGATGAGAATGCCCAATCTCGGCGCTCTCATCAAGGTCACCATAACTGTTGATCAACTCAACTAGCTTTCTTCATCAAGTCATCTTCAAACCAGTCAGTTAAAAGACGCTTTTCATAATAAAAAGATTCGTCCATGCCTCTTTTTATTCTATCCATGAACGACATATCTTTTAACGTCACGCCATTTTCCTCTGCGATGGTTTTACCAGACTTATCTGTTAACTTGTAGCTAATTTCAAAACGGGGGAAATGGATTGGTTTAATCACCCGAATATCAGTGGTACCGTAATGAACATCACCAGCAAGGTCTATCTCATCAAAGGTAATTGCGAGCTTGTAGCCCTCGGGTAATTTAGTCGCTAATTCTTCTAGGTGTTTCTGCAGTTGCTTTTCAACCCGTTTATGAAATGAACCTCGCGTTTCATTACCTGGTTTAACATCGCGATACTCTTTAAAGTCCTTCCAAGTCACAGCGACCTCACCTGCATTGACAAACAAGGGAGTCATAAATAAAGCAAGTATTGCAATTTGTGTTTTCATCTTTGGATCTCCTTCAAACTCTACCATCACCTTACTCCTTCATTGTGCGAAGTAAAGCAAGATCACACCCTTTTACGCAGTGTGACATTTGACTACATTTACATAACCAACCTAAAGCTGTACACAGAAGTTAGTTAGCTAACTGAATGAAAAACTAAGTTCACTAATACTATTTCACCCTAGATAAGTGCTTTCTCAAAAGCAATGTAGGTTTTCGGGGCTATTAAAAACAAAGTTAAAGCACTCTTAAGGAATCACAATTGCCAGCGCGCAAGTTGCTACTCTTTGCTACTCTGACAGCGTTCAAGTCAGCTTATAGTTAGTAAGACCGAGGTTAAGGTAAATCGTTCTCAAACGGATGTAATCAAAGCAGTATCTTTACGACTATAAGCAATCGAGTAGTTTCAACTTAACCGTAATAGCTTAAGGCTATTGGCGGCTGAGCGGATCGGTTTAAACCGTTTTTCAACGAGTCACCTTCATCTCTACGCTCTTTTATCCCCCATCAAACCACTGCTATTTATTCTGCATGATAAATCCGCCCACCATTGACATTCACAAAAAAACAATCAAAATACACTTTTTAGAAACACAAAAGGACATTGTTTCAAATGAAATATTTCTTATATCTTAGTGTGTTAATCATGAGTCTGTGCAGCACTTATGTACATGCTGAAAGAACAATACTATGTAATGCTTGTAGTCCTGAGCGCTCGCAAAAACTAGTAGAAGAAGTCACTCGCTATGAAGGCGAGCGGGTATATGTTGTAGATCTCGTTCACTCATCACCTAAAATAACACTTTATAAATCTGTTTTAGACCTAAGTACTGATGAAGTAACTGCACCTGATAAGTACCACGCATTTAGTATTGAATATCACGGGCCAGAATCGGTTATGTCACAGCAACTCAAAGAAAAACTAATCGAAGTTCAAAAGACTGTAGAGGTGCTCCGTAAACGAACAGCTGAGATCACGTTACTCGTCGACGAGGAATTTGAAAGTGCATTTCAAATTGCCTTACCCGAGCACAACTTCATAAGTAAAATTGCCACTCGGATTAAAACAGACAAAAAGGTTAAAAATCAATTCACTCTCATTCATACACAACTAAAACAGCTAAAAGCTGATCTGGGTCTAGATATTGGGTTAACATCACTAGGCTTAAACCTGAAACCTGTGTTGGTAATAAATTTTAAAGATGGCACCAATGCTTGGGTGAAGTTGGATTTGCTCACAACTAATGGAGCAGGTGTAGCCGTAGAGGGAAGTCTCATGAAAGCACTCGATAAGCAAGGCCAGATTATTCCTATTGGTGATGGCGTCTTAGGGGTTAGACTTTGGGCCAAAGACAGAGCATTAAATGAGGAAACCGCTGGTAACATGAAGTGGCTCACCGAATGGCTAAGCAGGATGGAAGATCGGGGCGTGCCCATATACAACCCAGGTTCTGGTGGTGGAGGTGGTACCACAAAAATTAAAGACTGTCGTATTGTTATAACAAAAAATAACAAAGGCCAAGAGCAGGCATCGCTAGTTTGTAACTAACCTGAGGTCTGGATAAGGAATGAGCTAACTAGCCTCAGATCTGCATAAGAATCAAAGCCGAGTCACTTTTATACTCGGCTTTTTAGTCTAAAAGGTGCAGGCAATTAATCCAGCCATTAAATTAACCATAAATGAAATGCAGCTTCGGTGCCTTGTATGCTCTATTTGAGCCATATTTTTTAGCTGGTCGAAAACAGTCTCAATGATGAAACGCTTTGATAACATCGCTTTATCCCAAGATGATATTGGCTGACGTTTCATATTACTTCGTTGACCTATAATGAAATCAATACCTTGCTCGGCAAGTTCCGCCTTTAGGTTTGCAGATACATAGCCTTTATCAGCATATAAACTACCTGTAACATTATCGACCATATCTAGCACAGGCTTTCTATCATCAACATTCCCAGCGGTTACTTTTACGGCTAATAAACCACCTTCGTCATTCATGATGAGGTGAAGTTTAAAGCCATAAAGCCAGCCCATTGACCCTTGCTTCGTTTGGCTTCGCCTTCGAAAACTTGGTGGCGAGGAATACGCATGTTGTTACAAACCTTAAGTGAAGTTGAATCTATCAAAGCTATACCAGTTGGTTTATCAAAGCACAGCTTTAAGTAGCTACACAGATCGGCTAACGTGGCCTGAAGCAATTTTAACATGTGTGTATAACTGACTAAATCGGGAAAATAATGTCTCCAATACTGGCAAACAAATTTGGTGTAGTAGGTTTTAAAGTCGCGAAAACCCGATTGATGAAAAGCAATCAAAATAGTCATAACTTCGCTAGAAGCTAGGCGGAAAGGTTTTATGCGTTGCTTTTCACCCAATTCCATTAGATGTTTAAGCCATTGAGGTTCAAACAATAAACAAAAATCATCGACATCTATGTAAATTGCATCTAAGTTATTCATGCCCTTGCCTTGGTAATCTTATGTTTCTTGGTCGAAAGATCTGATCACCACAAGGGCATTTAGTTCAATTTCTTATGCGCAGCTCAGGTTATTTAGCTACGCTTTTTGCAGTACTTTTCACCGGACATTCTAATCTTACTTTCGCCTCTACGTGCGAAAATTTACAAAAAGAAGAAAAATTATATACATTTACTTCTGACGACACAACATCATGTTTTAACGTTGCATTGCCGAATGTTGACTCACTTTCTGTAACGTTAATTTCATTCAATGAGGTTGAAGCAAATTTCAGACACAAAAAAAACCTAACATCAATGTGTTAGGGTTTTTCTAAAAAGCGATTTGGACCGATTTTTACTACATCATGCCACCCATCTAGAACTCAAGCCTTTGTATCTATTAAACTATTTTACATGGGAGAAAGTGGCGATACCCCTCGGGTGAAATAAAGGATGAATTTATTTATTTTCAACCAGTTACCTATATCAATAGCGCGCTAACAACAACTCTAAGGCTCTGAAGCAATTCAATATAAATTATTTAATAACAAATTGTTATGATACTGGCAATCATATAATTAGAAGTAAATTTCGAACTACCTTGTATTGTAATAGGAACATAGATAAATTAAAATTTTCTCCGAGTTTGATTCTGAGAAAAAGCTTTCAAGAGTCAAGTTACAAAATCACTTATGTTAGCGACATTGGTTAGCACTTCTACTATATCTTATGCTCAAGTCGAAGGTGGATTAGTTCAAAGAGCTGAAGCGGTCGCTAAAGCTGAAGGTATTACTATGGCTGAGCTGCTAGACCGTTCTGAAAGTGGCGAACTAGACGTAAATCAAAGAGCCGCTGAATTAAATGCTGAATGGGGACGCTGCGAGACCTATAAATATACAAAGTATGCAAGTGCTAAAGTAGATCAAGAAATTACTCTTACCAATTTTTCAAGCTTTGGCGGTACTTGTAATTCTTACTTTTTCACAATAGAAAGAAACTATGATGGCCATGATATGGAATTAATTTTATACCGTGATGATAGAGAAATTGATCGAGGTACTCATATCGGAAGATACCTTCCTCGTGGCAGCTATAGATTAACTCTGAAAAACAACGGTGGCGGTACAAGTATACGTGGCGGTGTACGTTACGAATACCGCGAGAATTAATTTATATTACGCAGGCTAATTAAGCCTGCGTATCAACAAGTTTAGTTTCTTGGCTTTTTAGGAAATTGATCACCTTCTCTTGATACTCTTGGAGAAAAGATTCTGAAGTGATTTTAGCAACTGTTTGCTGTTTCTTTTGAGCATTACCCAACACACCATGAAATGAGCGGTAGTTCTCTTTTTCCATTTGCGCCGCGCCTTCTACATGATCTACAAAGAAGTCGATAATATTTATTTTTTCGTCAGGCTTGAAACCTTTTTCCTCAAAATTGACACCATCTAAAGAACCTTTCACCCCCATTACATCATCCCAAAATGTGTCACGTAAGCTCCCCGTATACCCACTCGAGCGTGCCATATCAGACTCCAACGTTCGAATTGCATCAACAATACCTTTAAATTCATTGATAGACATATTCTCAAAATCAAAGCCCTCAGGATTAAGTAGAGCGCTGTATGGTGAACTGCTCGGCGCATCACCTGTAAATGCAGCAATAGACACAGACTCGTCAGATACTTGTTTCTCTTTGGTATCTTTAACCTGATTTGGTTCTGGTTCCTTTTTTACGGGCGCAGCAAGCGGTTGTGTAGATGTTGATGTTGGCGCATTCGTTGTTGACGCCGAATGGATATTAAAATGAATAGTCATAAAAGCTCCTTTTTGTACAGCCTTAGTATCGGCAGTATTCCTATTTTACTTTAGCATATTGTGTTGGATTTTATGGTTGTTATACATCGGTTAGTTAGCCCACCTAAGCATGTTGCTACTAGTCTATTTGTGTGAAACAGCACAAAGCAGGTTGTTTAATCAATACCCCATTTTATACCCCAAAAATGATGACGCTTTAGCAAATTCCAGGCATAAAAAAACCCTAACATCAAACTGTTAGGGTTTTTCTAAAGCGTGTAGTGCTTAGGAGATGATGTTTATTACATCATGCCACCCATACCACCCATTCCGCCCATGCCGCCCATATCTGGACCAGCAGTTTCTTCTTTCGGAATTTCAGCAACCATCGCTTCAGTGGTGATCATTAGACCAGCAACCGATGCTGCGAACTGAAGTGCAGAACGCGTTACTTTAGTTGGGTCTAGGATACCCATTTCGATCATGTCGCTGTATTCGCCAGTTGCAGCGTTGTAACCGTAGTTACCTTCGCCAGCTTTAACTGCGTTAACCACAACTGATGCTTCGTCACCTGCGTTTGAAACGATTTGACGAAGTGGTGCTTCCATCGCACGAAGTGCCACTTTAATACCGTGGTTTTGGTCTTCGTTGTCACCAGTTAGCGATTCAAGCTTGCTCGCAACGCGAACTAGCGCAACACCACCACCTGGTACTACACCTTCTTCAACCGCTGCGCGAGTTGCGTGTAGTGCATCTTCTACGCGGTCTTTTTTCTCTTTCATTTCAACTTCAGTTGCTGCGCCAACTTTGATTACTGCAACACCGCCTGCAAGTTTTGCCATGCGCTCTTGTAGTTTCTCTTTGTCGTAGTCAGAAGTTGCTTCTTCGATTTGTGCTTTGATCTGAGATACGCGACCATCGATTGCTTCTTGCTCGCCAGCACCGTCAATGATAGTTGTATCATCTTTAGTGATAACCACGCGCTTAGCTGTACCTAAGTCTTCAACCGTAGCTTTCTCAAGCTCAAGGCCAATTTCTTCAGAGATAACCGTACCACCAGTTAGTGTCGCGATATCTTGTAGCATTGCTTTACGACGGTCACCAAAGCCAGGTGCTTTAACCGCAGCAACTTTCACGATACCACGCATGTTGTTTACAACCAGAGTTGCCAGCGCTTCACCTTCAAGGTCTTCAGCAATGATTAGTAGCGGCTTGCTTGTTTTAGCAACAGCTTCTAGCGTAGGTAGAAGTTCACGAATGTTAGAGATCTTCTTGTCTACTAGAAGGATATGTGGGTTATCTAGCTCAACTTGGCCTTTTTCAGCGTTGTTGATGAAGTACGGAGAAAGGTAACCACGGTCAAACTGCATACCTTCAACTACATCTAGTTCGTTCTGTAGTGATTGGCCTTCTTCTACAGTGATAACACCAGACTCGCGACCTACTTTTTCCATTGCTTCAGCAATGATGTCACCAATCTCTTTGTCAGAGTTAGCTGAAATCGTACCAACTTGTGCAATCGCTTTTGCGTCTGAACAAGGCACAGAAAGTGTTTTTAACTCTTCAACAGCAGCGATAACTGCTTTGTCGATACCACGCTTAAGGTCCATTGGGTTCATACCCGCAGCAACTGACTTAAGGCCTTCGTTCACGATAGCTTGAGCAAGAACAGTTGCAGTGGTTGTACCGTCACCCGCTGCGTCATTTGCTTTAGACGCAACTTCTTTCACCATTTGTGCGCCCATGTTCTCGAACTTATCTTCAAGCTCGATCTCTTTTGCAACAGATACACCGTCTTTAGTGATAGTTGGTGCACCGAATGACTTTTCTAAAACAACGTTACGGCCTTTAGGACCTAGTGTTACTTTTACTGCGTCTGCTAGTACGTTTACGCCTTTTAGCATTTTTGTACGAGCGTCACCTGCAAAACGAACTTCTTTAGCTGCCATGTTATAAATTCCTCTTAAATTCTGTTGTCGATTAAACTAAAAAGTATTAATTATTCTACGATGCCTAAGATGTTATCTTCGCGCATGATCAGATACTCTTGACCTTCGATCTTTTCAGTTTTTTCGATGTAAGAGCCGAACAACACTGTGTCGCCCGCTTTTACTTGTAGTGCTTTAGTTTCACCATTGTCCAACACGCGGCCGTTGCCTACTGCAACCACTTCACCACGTGAAGACTTTTCAGCTGCAGAACCAGTTAACACAATGCCGCCAGCTGACTTTGTTTCTTCTTCAAGACGCTTAACAATGACGCGATCATGTAAAGGACGAATGTTCATTTATATAGTTCTCCTAACAGTTTCTGAACAATGACAGAAATAATGCTTTTTTAAGGCGGTGTTACATCCACAGGTTGTGGTTAACACACGCAATTTTAATTGCTTTCATTTATGGGGATGGGCAAATTAAAACCCAAGAGAAAAAACCAAAAAAATTTAGTCTTTTCTTTCGTATTCACCTTCAATCGTTGTTGAAGAATTTCTACCCGATTGATTTTTAAATGGATCTCTAATTTCTTCCTGCTGCTCCGCACGCCCGTCGCGTGATTGATTAGCAAACGGTGACTGACCTGAGTGCATGCCTGTTTGCACTCTTACGGTGGCATGAGCTAAAAGCGACTGCGCCAGCCTTTTTCTAACGGCTGGGGTTAACAGTAAAAAACCTAATACATCGGTCATGATCCCAGGCGTCATCAATAGCACACCGGCAATGATCACACACAAACCGGTAAATAAATCTTGTGCAGGCAATTGCCCACGAGACATCTGTTGCTGTACGTTGACATAAGCGCCAAGACCCTGCTGTTTAACCAGTCTTGCCCCTAAAATGGCGGTACCAATTACAAGCGCAATGGTAGCAAAACCGCCTATCACCTCGCTGACTTGGATCAGCAAAGCAATTTCAATAATCGGAATAGCGATAAATAAAATAAATAAGAATCTAAACATACTTTCTCCAAATCTACGAAAGATAAATATGGGTGCAAAGGTCTTAATTCAAGCGATACAAGTAAGACGCTTTAGAAAAGAGGAGCTATCCGCTAAGATGCCATTACTAACCCTAAAATGGAAATGGCAATGGGCGTAAGATATAAACTCGTCTTATCTACATGCGATTCGGTTGCAGAAGCGCGTAAGATTGCAACGCAACTTGTAACGCAAAAACTTGCAGCTTGTGTGAACCTAATCCCGGCAGTGGAATCTATTTATGTTTGGGAAGGTCAGGTTGAACATGCACAAGAGACCAAGCTGTTAATCAAGACAAAATCCGAAAAACTAGAGCAAGTGATGGCCGCTATTCGCGACTTACACAGTTATGATGTCCCAGAAATTCAAGTCGTGGACGTCACCAGCGGCAACTTAGCTTATTTCAAATGGATGGACGAGGTATTATTGTAATGCGACTCTTAGTAGTTCTTTTCTCATTGCTGATGTGGTTTCCCGCGCAAGCAAACAATGCGGTGCTAGACAGCTTACTGGCTCCTAAACAACAGACTTTTTTACCAGTAAAAGAAGCATTCAAGTTCGATTTTGACCAGCAAGGCAACACCTTGTTTGTGGGTTGGGACATCGCCGACGGCTATTACTTATATAAGAAGAATCTTCAAATTATCGCCAAACAAGCCGACATCCAAGTGCCAGAACTTGAAAAAGGCAAGATGATTGAAGATGAGTTTTTTGGTCGCACTGAAGTCTACTTTAATAACTTATCTGTTATCTCTAAGCTCAGTAATATCGAGCAAGGTGCAATCGTAAAAATACGCTATCAAGGCTGCGCCGAAGCTGGACTTTGCTATCCGCCAGAAATTGTAGAAGTGCCGTTAAGCACGATTGCGGGAGAAAAGCCAAAGACCACGTCGACTAAAGCTCTTGAAACGAAAGCACCTGAGAAAAAAGCAGAAGTTCAAAGCGAAAGCATGCCTGTGGATGACGATAATTTGTCTTTCACTGAGCAGTTAATGCAGCGCAGCTTAGTTGCGAATATTTTGACTTTCTTTGGCCTTGGTATTGGTCTTGCGTTTACCCCTTGTGTATTCCCGATGTTCCCGATTTTGTCTAGCCTCATTGCCGGTCAACAAGGCCTTTCGACTAAAAAAGCCTTCAGCCTGTCTTTTGTCTATGTGCAAGGCATGGCGGTCACTTACGCGGCGCTTGGGTTAGTCGTTGCGTATTTTGGTGGCCAAATTCAAGGCTACTTGCAGCATCCAGCGGTACTTATCAGCTTTAGTATATTGTTCGTCGCACTTGCGCTATCTATGTTTGGGGTTTACGAAATTCGTTTACCTAGCGGCATGATGGATAAACTCACTCAGCTCAGTAACAAGCAAAAAGGCGGCAATTACTGGGGCGTATTCATTATGGGTGTGCTATCTGGACTTATTGCATCGCCCTGCACCACGGCTCCACTTTCTGGCGCGCTATTATTTGTCGCGCAAAGCGGTGATTATGTGGTGGGCGCGGTAACGCTATACGCACTTAGCTTGGGCATGGGCCTACCGCTATTACTGCTAGGTACCTCAGGTGGAAAGTTACTGCCAAAAGCCGGTGGCTGGATGGATCAGGTCAAAACGCTATTTGGTTTTGTGATGCTCTTCGTACCGCTTATCCTTCTAGAGCGTATACTAGATGCGACAGTGATTATCTCACTTGCCGGTGGCCTCGCCGTAGCGACAGCACTCTACTTGCATTATTGGCAAAGCCAATTACAGGCAGGCAAAGGTAAAACCACATTGTGGGGCTTTGCGATCACCCTGTTTATTGTTGGCTTATACGCATTAAAAACAAGCTTGTTTCCAGCACCTACAGCTGTTGTAAGTACTGCATCGACTCAAGCCGAGGCCGTTACGGGAGAGCAGAAGTTTAAGCTACTACCTGACTTAGCCGCGCTTAAAGTCGCCGTTGCTGAGGCCAATGCTAAAGGCAAAGTGCCCATCGTTGATTTATACGCAGAGTGGTGTGTCGCGTGTAAAGAGTTTGAGAAATACACTTTCCCGAAACCTGAAGTACAAGCACAGTTCAAAGATTATGAGCTCTTAAAGCTCGACTTGACCAAAGCCAATGACAACACCCAAGAGATCATGGAAGCATTTACGGTGTTTGGTTTACCGACTATTTTAATCTTTGATAGCCAAGGTAATGAGATGCCAACACACCGCATCACAGGCTTCTTAGACTCAAAAGACTTTGCTGCCCACCTAGAAAAGGCCAAGCAGGACGCAAAGTAACCATTTCAGGGGCAAGCATGCTTGCCCCTCTTCCCTTCTGATTAGACCAGTATTTTGCTGCTATTTACCTCGAACTCTCTATAATACTCCACGAAATGGAGAAATATTTGCTATTTGCTGTAATTCGGCTTAAGTTAACAAGCCATACAGTCTAAATTTTTGGCTAATGCTTTAGTTAAAGGAAGTTCGCGTAATATGTCTGCAAAATTAAAGATTTTATTAGTAAACGGCCCTAATTTAAATATGCTAGGTCGCCGTGAGCCGCACAAGTACGGCACGCAGACTCTCAACGAAATTGTTGACGCATTAACTGAATATGCAGAAGCACAGCAAGTCAGCTTGTCACACATTCAAAGTAATAGTGAAGCGCAGCTTATCGAGGCTATTCACGCTCAATATGAACAATGCGATGCGATTATCATTAATCCTGCCGCATTTACCCATACGAGCATTGCTCTTCGAGACGCTTTACTCAGTGTGGACATCCCTTTTTATGAAGTACACATCACCAATGTGTACGCCAGAGAGCCATTTCGTCACAAGTCTTATTTTTCTGATGTGGCGGAAGGCGTGATATGTGGATTAGGCGCGTTGGGCTATCGTGCTGCATTTGATGCAGCGTTAGTGCAATTGCGAAAACAAAATAACTCAAATTAACTAACAGGCGGGTCATTGTATGGATATTCGCAAGATCAAAAAACTTATCGAGCTAGTAGAAGAATCAGGTATTGCAGAGCTAGAAATCACTGAGGGTGAAGAGTCAGTACGTATCAATCGCCACAGCAGTGCACCAGTTTATGCGCAACCTCAACAATACATGGCAGCTCCAGCGGCACCTGCACCAGCAGCGCCAGCGGCGACTCCTACTGCAGAAGCAGCACCAGCTGAAAGCAGCGCACCAGCAGGTCACCAAGTTAAGTCTCCTATGGTTGGTACTTTCTACACAGCTTCTTCTCCAACAGCAGCGGCATACGTTGAAGTAGGTTCAAAGGTAAATGTTGGCGACACTCTTTGTATCGTTGAAGCAATGAAGATGATGAACCAGATCGAATCAGACAAAGCTGGTGTAGTTAAAGCAATCCTAGTTGAAAACGGTGAGCCAGTAGAATTCGACCAACCGCTATTCATCATCGAATAATTACGCAGAAGGTCAACGTTATGTTAGATAAAGTAGTCATTGCAAACCGAGGTGAAATTGCACTTCGCGTATTGCGTGCCTGCAAGGAGCTAGGTATTAAGACGGTTGCTGTGCATTCAACAGCTGATCGCGACCTAAAACACGTTCTTCTTGCGGATGAAACCATTTGTATCGGAAAACCTGCGGCAAGCGAAAGCTACCTTGATATTCCTCGTATTATCGCGGCAGCAGAAGTCACAGACGCAGTTGCTATTCACCCAGGTTATGGTTTCCTTTCTGAAAATGCCGACTTTGCTGACCAAGTTGAGCAAAGTGGCTTTATCTTTATCGGTCCAAAAGGCGACACGATCCGCCTAATGGGTGATAAAGTATCAGCAATTGAAGCGATGAGAAAAGCAGGCGTACCTTGCGTGCCAGGTTCTGATGGTCCATTGACCGATGACAACGATCGCAATATGCAGATCGCTAAGCGAATCGGCTACCCAGTTATCATCAAAGCTGCTGGCGGCGGTGGTGGTCGTGGTATGCGTGTAGTTCGCAACGAAAAAGAACTCGCAAACTCTATCGCCTTAACACAACAAGAAGCAAAGCAGTTCTTCGGTAACGGCATGGTTTACATGGAAAAATTCCTAGAAAACCCACGCCACATCGAAGTACAAGTACTTGCTGATGGTCAAGGTAATGCTATCCACCTAGGCGAGCGCGACTGTTCAATGCAGCGTCGTCACCAAAAAGTAGTGGAAGAAGCACCTGCACCAGGGATCACAGCTGAAATGCGTAAATACATTGGTGATCGCTGTACTCGTGCGTGTATCGAGATTGGTTATCGCGGTGCAGGTACGTTTGAATTCTTATACGAAAACGGCGAGTTCTACTTCATTGAAATGAACACCCGTATTCAGGTTGAGCACCCAGTAACTGAAATGGTCACTGGCGTAGACTTAATCAAAGAGCAACTTAAGATTGCAGCTGGTCAACCGCTTTCTATCACACAAGAAGACGTGGTGATCCGTGGTCACGCAATCGAGTGCCGTATTAACGCAGAAGACCCAGAAAGCTTTATCCCTTCACCGGGTAAAATTACACGCTTCCACCCAGCAGGTGGCCTTGGGATCCGTTGGGACAGCCATATTTACGCTGATTACACAGTACCGCCACATTACGACTCAATGATCGGTAAGTTAATCACGTATGGTGAGAACCGTGATGTTGCGATCGCTCGTGCTAAAAACGCACTGAATGAGCTAGTGATTGACGGGATTAAAACCAATACCCCACTTCACAAGAAGATCTTGTCAGACGAGAACTTCCAAAACGGTGGCACGAATATCCACTACCTAGAGAAAAAACTAGGCATGCACCAATAACCTAATTCGTTCTCCTAAAAGAGGCCGGCCAATTGCCGGCTTCTTTTATCTCTGCTCTACTTCCAGCGAATGTTACTGTTTGCTCATCTTGTGTTTGCAGCAAAAATCCAACCCAGATTCTAAGTGACTCTATTTATTACACTGTAAAACCAGACCAATACTTACCTCGCCATTTTAATGATTTGCACAGCTCATCACCCTAACCGCTACAACATTGGCTTAATATTGAGCGATCAATCCATTCGCCCCGACTTTTTCACGTTTTAATAGTGACAAGCCTGTTAAAAATTTTTATACTGCCTGCGCTTTCAGTGATTTACCTTTAAATCACTACAGCAAATAGCCCTATAGCTCAGTTGAGCGAATCAAGACCGAAGCACCGCTTCGCAGCTTGATGAGGTGGAGGCAGGACGCCGACAGGATATTGCTTCATGGATGAATTTAATGAGCACTTACAACACAAAATGGCCCTATAGCTCAGTTGGTTAGAGCGCACGACTCATAATCGTTAGGTCCCTGGTTCGAGTCCAGGTGGGGCCACCATTTTTCTTACCTTACGTCTTTTGTACTCTTTTTTAACGTACTACTGAAATCAATATTCAAAAGCCTATTTGATTGCAAACTATAAAAATAGTGGCCACATAACTCCTTAGCCCTAAACTTTAAAGTTTCACAGCTTTAATCCAAAACAGGCACAAACACAACTGTCAATCCACATAATAAAATACTGAAATCTAGTAACCAGAGCTTCAGATGACTCGAACCTCTACCCACTTGAACTCCATTCATCTAACGTTGGCAAAACTCTAAGCATTTATATTCATATCACGTACCACTCCAGATAGCGGTTGCAGTAATTAGATAGTTGCTAAAACCATAAAAGTCAAAAAGTTGCATGAAGTTACATTTACCTTATATTGAGACTGAATAAAAAACAAACACAACTGTAAAGGAAAAACTATGGTTACATTCAATACTCGACTGCTGGCGATGGCATTGGCTTGTAGTTCCACTTCTGTTTTGGCTACTCAGATATTTTATGATCAGGATGGTGCGGGAGATCATTCCCAGTATCAGGGCGCACCTGTTGATTTTATCTCAGCTCGTGCAGGCACAACTGAGTACTTTAATGCACTCACGGGTGGCTTAGCGGCGGATGAGTGCCATCAATTTGAAGTGGTTAATACACAAACTGGCGATTTGATTGCTCCTCTCACATTCAACGCGCCCTTTATTTCTGGCCCATTGCCTGCGGAGCATAAGCTGACAGAAAAGTCGGTTAAACTTAGCTGCACCTTACCCTCAGGTGAAGAAGCGATTGTTTATCACAAGATACCTAAGGCCCCCGCCGTTGTATGGCACAGTGAAATCACAGTGGCTGATTGGCAAACGCCGAGCAATGCCCCAGGGTATTTTGCAGATGTTCAATATACTGGCTTGATTAATATTAATAATAACTCGCACCAAGGTCAGTGCCGTAAAACCAACTATGTCAGTGGTAACCCAGAATTTTTCAATGAAAGACATCATGGTGGATTTTATAGTGATGTCTTGAATGTTGTAGGTGAGGCTAAATACAGTGGTTTTTATAAAGTGCTAGTGACAGAATTAATTTGTAAAAACTCAGGTGGTACGACTCGCCTTGTCGAAACTTGGCATATTAACCAAAACTCACAATCCCGTGAGCTTTCTTCCGAGCTATTTTAAACACAAAAATAGTGCAGCCTAGCTGCACTTACTTTACTGAAACTTAGCTCACACAAATTCCGTATTTGGGCAAAATATCATCAATGACACAGAGGCGATGCTTTTTAGCCGCATCATGAAAATACTTCCAATTAGAAGTTAAGAATTCACTGCGAAATGAATAGCTATCGTCGTCACCTTTAGCACGGGTTGTTCCTAGTGCTTGGTGTTTCCACGACCCCTCACCTTTTGCAATGTAAGTTAGGGTATAACTTCCAAGCCCAAATCGGTTAGCTTCAATGGCATCAAGCCACAGTTGATGACGTTCTTCACCATCATCCATATCAAATTCAGCAAAGCACTGCGCTATTTCTTGCTTTAATGACTCACTCAAGCCACTGATAGCCTCGCCTCGATAGGCTTGATAGACTTTGCAGAGCTCATCGGCTGCGACCAGAAAATCGCTTGGATTATCTCGCACCACTTTTTCGCCCAATCCGTTGATGTAGCTCCACTGCTGATGAGGCTGATCAGGATGAGAAAGCGCCTGTCCATGCCCTAAACTTGGAATATCATCTTGAAAAACATCAGAAAAGTATTCGCTAATTCGCTCGCGCCAAGTCTCTTCTGGTTCACCATTCAAGTCCGTTATTTCAGTCACTTCATTGACTTTATGCTGTATGCCAGCAAAGCCCTGATGGCCCCAAGTATCAATAAAGACATGAGAGGTGATACCAAGGCGGTGCAGTCCATAAGGCCTATGCTTATCTGCAATACACTCAGCGACCATATCTTTTGCTACATGGGAATGTGGCTTACACACTAGCTTTTGAATAAAGGTGCCCGACGGATTTTGCCCTGCGGGTAAACCACCATTGCCCGGCAGGAAATGAAAAGGTACCCACACTTTCATATTCTTTAAGCTGTCTAGGTTTTTATAATCGAGCATTTTATGGGCGGTTGCGATGCGCTCATAAGCGGCACCGTTATCGAACTCAATGTGACCATAGTTTGTTGCATCGTCTACGTATTGTGCCGCATGAGCAATAATTTCCGCCTCTTGATCGGTGAATCCCGCCGCGCGTGCGGCCACCCATGTCATGCCATGATGTAAATCAATTTGCATTTTTCGTTGTCCTTCTCTTTTCCTTTACCGCCACAGTGTAGTCCGTGATGCTAAAAATGTAACTATCCCTTACTTTGATTTAGTCGCATTGGGCGTTTGTGGCTCTTGGCTTTGTGGATCCGCAGTATTTGGTTTCACCGAGACAGGCAAAGCCGAAGTGCTGCCTTCTGTATTTAAAATCAGCGGTAGGCCATCTTTACCACTGCCTATTACCACCACTTTTGCGTTATTGGATTTCGCTAATTCTATGGTTGCTTCTATACCGCGCCACCTTAGATAAGTTTCAGAGATCCCGCCACTCACCGTTTCTTGAAAGTCGGCTATCCCCTGTGCTTCAGTTTTTTTGCGTTCCGCTTCTTTTTTGGCTACTTCTAAACGCATTTGATATTCTTGGTATAAATGCATTTGGTTCACTTTCGCAACGATCGCATTATGTACCCCTTCAGGAATATCAACATGACGAATAAGCATATCGTCTAAATTCACCAAGTTGTGTCCTTGCATTTCGCTTTTTTCTTGTTTGAGTATCGACTTTTCTTGTAGCTGAACTTCTCTCAACACAGTACACAACAGCCGTTCTTGGATCTTTAAGCGCTGATTAGCATAGACCTCTTCAGCGGTATAATCAGAAACAATCATGCGCACCGCTGATGCAACTTCAGGGATCACAATTTCATCAAGATAGTCGGCTCCGACTAACTTGTGTAAATAGGGGATATGCTCCACAACAGGACGGTACCGCACTGTTATTTCCATTTTGATCCTGAGTCCCTCGGAAGTAATAGCGTGGATCTCGGTGGTCGCGGTTTGGAATCGGCTCGAATAAATCGTCAACGTATCCCAAGGATAAACTAGCACCGTGCCCTCATAAAAGGGATGTTCTACGAATGTACCACCGCCAAGGCGCTTCCACAGCACCCCAACTTGACCTGAATCGACCTTGATAAAAATGATTTTGACCAATGCAACGGCAATAAACAGTAGAATAAGTAACGTCACACCAGCACGAAAACGCCAAGACAAAATACGCTTATGCCACTTGGGCTTGTAACGCTTTAACACCCGCATGAGCAAATTAGATAGGATCAGTGCCAGTATTAAGCCGCCGGCGACGAGTAAGGCAAAATCCCCTGAAATATTAATGTTCATGATGGTACTCCATTACTTTCACTGTCGTGGTGTGCTAACAACTGCCCTTCCTCCATTTTTAAGTGCACATCGGCCAAATGGAAGTAGGCATCGTCATGGGTGATGGCAATAATGGTGTTACCACGCGCTTTTAAACGAGGTAACACTTGTTCGTAGAATTTTCGTCTGAAGATAGGATCTTGATCTGCCGCCCACTCATCAAAGATGTAAATGGGACGATTTTCTAAAATGGTACTCAAAAGCGCTAAGCGCTTTCGCTGACCTGATGATAAATCTATGGTGCTAAACGCCCCATTTTGAATACCCACTTTGGCGCGCATCTCTAAAAAGTCCAACCATTCGTCGATCTCTTCAGTACTCAAATCACGAATACCATAGAGCTGCTGAAACAAATGAAAATCCGCAAAAACGGCTGTGAATAGGCTTCGATAAGCAAGACGATTTTCTTCCGTAACCGCTTTGCCATTCAACAGGATTTGTCCGCTCTGTAATTCATAAAGGCCAGTCAACATCCGTATAAACGTTGTTTTACCACTACCATTACCACCGGTAATAAAAGTGGTTTTGCCTTGCTCGAAGGTGATATCTACAGGCCCCACAGCAAATGGGCGATCGCTCGATTTTTTCTGATGTTGATAAAACGCCCCCGCTAAGGTGATGGTATTAAATGAAGTTAGGTTTTCACCAGGTTCAGGTCGTTTAACCTCTTGCTCATCTTGGACATTTTTTAAATCGCGCTCCAATGCTAAGACGTTTTGTGCCGCCTCTGTTGCGGTGGTGAAAACTGGGATACCACCAACAATACTGGTGATAGGGCCGATTAAAAATAGCGATGCGGTGGTGACTTTAATGACAACATCGGTATACACATCAGAGAGCATAGGGACGATAAACACCATTGCACCCGTCGCTGCGAAAAAGGTGATTTGCGACAGAATAAAGTCGGTCGCAAACAAGGTTTGGGTTTTGGTTTTTGCACGCCTTGCGCGATTAGAATCGCGGCGGTACTCATGCTCTAGATCTTCAGCTCTAGGCTCACTCAGCTTGACCTCTTTAAAGCCGTCTAGCAAGTCAGATAATCGCTGGATCAGCTGGTTTTCACTGTCAAAAGAAATCCGCATGTTGCGCTGGATTTCATTAGCGCGTAAGCGATGAATACTGGCACCAACCATAATCAATGTTGAGATAACCATAAACGCCATAAAAGAGTGCCAAGCAATATAGAGAGATGTGAAAAATACCAAGCTGATGGACTGACCAATGATCACAAACAGCTGCGCCGACTGAGATATGGTCTGTAACTCTTTGCTGATGGTATTAAAGATCCGCTCTTTGCCGATTTTCTCTAGCGTTGACAGCTCGGTATGACGAATGCTTTCAAATAGATCGACTCTCAATTTATCGATGGCACGCTCCACCATTTGCGCGGCCTTAGTCATCAATCTTTGCTGAGTGAAACCATATATTGCAATCGTCAGTGTAAATAGCACCAAGTAGTAAAGAATATGATTTTCTTTATTAATATCAGAGATATTGGCTGCTACGTTGTTGATAAGCGCAAGCACCAACGCATTTGCCAAACCAGAAATGCACCCTAGTGCAATAAAGGCCCTTTTCTTTATCTGAATATGTCGGCGAATTAATTCGTACAATACCATTGTTATTATCTTTTATTGTTATTGGGCTACCGCCCGCGCATGCTACTTAGCATAGTTCCTAAAAATCAAAACTGCCTGTTGGATTTAAATAAATATTGCATTAAAACATTAAGTTATATTTATAAATCGCCCAGTTTTACCGGCAATGTAAGATCTCATTCTTCGTCATTCACCTCTGTGGGCTTGCGCTTTTGCCCAACTAGTAAAATGATCAAGCCAACAAGCGGCGTAAACATCAACGAAATTAAAAAGAAGCCCACAGGCCCTGCAAAGGTGTTTCGTCCCCAATAACCAGTTAAAATGCATAACACTAAATATAAAGCGATAAGCATAGTTTTCTCCAAGTTGTTGATAAATTCGGTGCGAAGAATAAACCAGCAGTTGCCTGCCGGTTTATGTCAGCCAGTATCGGTTATACTGTGGCTTTTTCCGCTGTAGCTGTTGCGTCCGCATTCCCTTTATTTGCACGATACTTAGCTGCGATGTCTGCGATATCCCCTTTCATACTTGCTAGATTCAGGTCTATCAGCGTGCCGCCATTTTCAAAGTGTCGAACAAAAGTTGCGCCTACTGCGTGTGTTGATGCCGCAGACACAACTGGCATAAATGCGATTGCGCTTAACGTGCCAAGTACAGGAACCGCCTTCAAAAAGCTGCTTAGTCCCGCGCCCCCTAGGGTTTGTGGAAAAGAGCCGCCGATCAATGCGCTTACTGTGCCACGCAGCTTGTTGTCACCATATGATTGACCATAGACTTTTGCTACTTCGCCTATCATCTTCATTTGGATCCCTGTCAACGCCACTAAATCAACCGCAGGAACTGGAATAAACCCAGAGCCAAACGACCATTTTGTGTATTTGTCGACAATCAGCTGAGCAACGGCTGCTCTGTCTTCATCAGCAACAAGTTGTGATTCCTGTTGTTCTGGAGCGTCGCTCGCCTTGTCATCCTTCGCTGTTTTTGTCACTGCCATAATTCATCCTCTATGATTTATTTAAACAGTTGTCGAACTCATCAAGCACCATGTTGGCACTTGCCCTAGTACCCAAAATCAAACAAGCTGCACTTATTTAACTCTGAGCTTTACCGCCTTCATCCATGATGAAGAAGTAAACCTAAGAACAACCAAGGATTTGCACAGTGTCACAAATACAACTGAGCGAAACGTTGCCACCTACTGCAGGCGTTCTATTAATTTGTTTAACCGAGCGCGAAAGCTCGGTGTTTTTCCTTACCGCGTTATGCCTGATTCAAATCTTGCTGGCATTGCTCGGTACGGTGTTTATCACTATAGAAGATAATGTTGCGGATCTCCTTGGCGATACAATCTGACTCAATCCCCTCTTTCACATAGTTGCTAAACACCATGATGCTTTGGTTTCGTTCCAGTAAACGAGTAAAACTGGTCACCCATGAATAGGGGTAACTACCAGAGTACTGTAAGAATTTTTCATACATTCTGAGATTTGCATCGGCTGGGTTTTCGGGGCAATTTGCCACTTTGCCGTACTGGTTTGGGTCGACATAAGTCACAAACCAGCCATAGCCATAGTATTCACACTCGTCGCTGCTACCGGTGTTGGAGTAGGGAGCAAAGGCCGCTAGCTTCTGGGTATCGTTTAAGATTTGAGTGCCATACAAGCCTTGATCCCACTTATGCATGTCTTCCACTGTGGAATACAAATCTCCAGCTGAATACAGCACCAAAGGGTTGCTATATGGATTCACTAAAATATCTTCGTAAGGCGCGGGGCCTCCAGTGGCAGGAGGACGGCCATTAGCAAGCGATAAGTATTGGTTTTGATTATAGATATAACCTGTGGTCATATTTGAATAGACACCAATCGCACTGTAAGAGCCGCTGTCCGTCATGCTAAGCGGGTTTAGAATTTGCTCTTGAACGATATTGGCAAACCAATGCTCACGACCAATATTGCCTTGTTTGCCAGCCGCTAACTGCTCGATGATATTACCGATAAGATAATAGTTACAGTTGCTGTATTCATACTTGCTGCCGGGCGTAAATGACGGTGTGCCACTTTGCCCCGCTTCGGCACCACAAGTACAAAAACGATTACTAAAATCTTCCGGACCATTAAGATCTAGACTCGAATTATATAAATAAGGCCGCCAACCGTAGTTATCGTACACGGCTTCGTTGTCGCTGTAGTTATTGATCCCTGACGACATGGTAAGCAAGTGATGCAGCGAAACATCTGCACATTGGTTATCTGGATACCAAGGCAAGTGATCGCCGATGGTTTCCTGTCGCAAGTCCTTACCATCTAACATCTTCATTAAAATAGCGGCCGAAAACGCTTTGGTATTGGAGCCAATGCGATACTTGGACTTAACGCTGTTATCAACATCATATTGCATGTTCTGTGGTCCGCAGTTGGACTGGTACACCACCTTATCAACCGAGGTGATATAAACCGTGCCAAAGAATAGGTTGGCATCGCAATATTCCTTCACCACCGCCTCTATCATTTCTAATTGATTAGGCATAATCGTGTGATTATCAGCGACGCTCTTTTTCTGCAAACAAGAAGCCAATGCTAAGGTGATGCAAAATAACATCATCATCCTTAGCCGTAGTTGTATTAGCCATTTCATTTTTTCATTCCTTACATTGCCAACCACGTAACCACTAACAAATGTTGTTGCCCGACTTTCATCGGAATGAGTATCAACTAGTTATGCTGACGCGATATTTGCCATGCCAACTAGTACTTTACGAGTGCCTGTATAGGCCTCTCTGCCATGAGTAAACAGCATATTATCCAGCAGCAAAATATCGTTTCTTTGCCACGGGTAGGCGAAAGTGAGGTCTTGATAAACCTGATTGATAAGCTTGATGTCTTGATCACTTATTTCACTACCATCACCAAAAAAGGCGTTGCGAGGTAAAAATTCGCTGCCGATACTGTCACGCATTTGTGCACTGAGTTGATTATCTAAGCTCGAGCAGTGGAACAAGTGAGCTTGATTGAACCATACCTTTTCGCCACTTTTTGGATGACGCATGACCGCCGGACGCCATTGCTTGGTTTGTAGCCTTTTATCATCAAGCCAAGTAAATTCGATTTCATTTTGTCGGCAATATTCCTCAACCTCGGCTTTACTCTCAGTCTGAAAAACCTCTTGCCAAGGTAGGTCGATATCACCGTAGTTACGCACGTACTGCACACCTAAACGCTCAAACTTGTCTCTTAATTCACTGGGAATACGACGATATACTTCACGACTGTCGGCAAGTGGTGTGCACCCACCGGTGGTTGCTGGGATCACACAAAAAAAGCCCATTCGCATCGGCCAAACATTGGAGTAAGCATTTTCGTTATGCTGTAGGATCACTTGATCGGCATGATATTCCGTGGTGGTGTAAATATTGTTGTTCAATGCCGTTCGTGGCGAAGAGCGATAAACATACTGGCTTAAACGCTCACCAAACAAGGTCTCAAGTATGGCGCTAAACTGATTCGTGCTTACAATATTTAAGCCACGCAGCAATGCAAAACCATCTCGCTCAACCCAGTTATTCACCTCTTGAACGTGGTTTTTCACCCATGCCATGCCGCTTTGTTTAACCTCAGATAAGTCATGTATCCGAGAGTCTGCTGCAATCGTTGTCGGATCCAATTCCAAAGAAAGTGCGTGATCCATTGTTTTCCCATCCTTAAAAGTAAGTACTTTTGCTAGTGCAACACATAGTTGCGCTCAATTATGTTAACCAACTGCCCTACTTGCTCGGCTTGCAGGCAGGACAAATGATCTCCTTTGACTTCATAACAAGAGAGAGAGTGACTAAATGGTTGCCATCCCATGTCTTTATTCACAGGACGGTCTTCAAATTCTTGCGTTTGCTGCGTTTTTACAACGCAGATAGGGGTGTCGCTAAGCATAGACGGCATCTCAATATTTGCTCGCAGTTGGGCACTAAAAACTTGTTGAAAGTGGCGTAGATGCGCATCACTAAAATTAAATCCAGCTTGGTGTATCCAACGATTGAGATAGGCAATGCGTGCTGAAGCATCACCTTGCTTATAGGCACTGATTTCAGCACAAGAGATACTAAGGCGAAAAAACGCCACCAGATTATCCAGCATCATTTGTGCGATTTGCGCTTCATCCAGATTAAGCGCTGGGCTGCTCGGTACAGGCGTATCAATCACAGTTACCGAACAGCCAATTCGACCTTGTTGCTCAAGTAAAGTGGCAAGTTGATAGGCAATAAAGCTACCAAAAGAATGTCCAACCAAATGCACTTGTTCACCAAGTTCAGCGTCTGCTAATACACTCAAATAATACTCTGCGGTGCGCCCAATTGAGGTTAGCGTCTCAGGTTCCTCGGCAAGCGCCTCTGGCTGCAAGCCATAAACGGGTATACGGCGATCAAGCCCATTCACTAAAGCATGAAATGCCATTAGCCAACCTCCCGCTCCCGCAATCAATACCACAGGTGTAAAACCAAGCTCGCCCTCTTGCAAACACACTAAGGTTTCAAGCGATTGAGGTTCGCCATCGCGTTCGCCAAGACCATCTCTCAATGCTTGAACATACTGACCGAGCCCACGCACAGTCGGATGCTCAAAAAGTGCCGACAGCGGCAAATTGAGCTGTAGGTGCTGATTAATATCACCCACTAAACGCATCGCTAATAGCGAATGACCACCTAAATTAAAGAAGTTATCGTCAAGGCACACTCCATCCAACTGCAAACGACGGGCAAACTGCTGCGCTAATTGAGTTTGTAGTGGTGTGAACCTTTCCTGCTTAGCCTCTTGCCGCTGGGATTGAGGCGGAGTGTATGAGCCGGCCAGCGCAATGAGCTGTTTGCGATCGACTTTGCCGTTCGTTGTCAGCGGAAGTTGGCTAACTGATTGAAACAACTCGGGGACCATGTAAGTGGGTAGTCCTGCGCGTAATTGCGCTCGCAGAGCAGCATCATTCACTTCCGTATGCTGCGTTGGCTGCACAAATGCCACCAATTGCGCGTTGTTACTGCTATCTTCACGCACCACCACAGCACACGCAGCAACTTCGTCTAGCAGCTGAAGTTGCCGCTCAATCTCACCCAATTCGATGCGGTAACCGCGCACTTTAACTTGGTCATCATCACGGCCTACATACAGCAATTCATTTGAGGCTAAGCAGCAAGCGCGATCGCCGGTTTTATAAAGTCGCTGGCCGCTACTGGGCTCAATGATAAAGGCCTGCTGCGTCTTTTCTTCGTCATTGAGGTAACCTCTGGCAAGGCCAATACCCGCAATGTATAAATCGCCTTCCACACCGGTGGCCACCGCTCGAAGCTGTTCATCAAGTAAATATAAAGACAAACCCGCGACAGGCTGACCGATTGGCACGCGTGCACCGCTGAAGTGCGTAACATCATTAAGGGTTGCAGAAATGGTTGCTTCAGTCGGGCCATAGGCGTTAATAATTCGAATACGACTGCCATAGCGCTGCTGCCAATCGGTGAGCGCGGCTATCTGCATTTGCTCGCCACCTATGGTGATGATCCTCAGCGAGCTTGGCAAGGTGACTGAAGTCGCTGCAAGTTGATGCCAATACGCCGTTGGCAAACTCATCAGTGTCAGCTCGGCATCTTGGCTTAATTGCGCCAGTTTATTGGGATCTAGCATGTCGTCCGTCGGCGCCATCACCAAGGTTGCGCCACGAAGTAAAGTACAAAAGACTTCTTCAGCAAACACATCAAAGCTCATGCTAGCAAATTGCAGGTAATTGTCGCTTGGCGTAATAGCATATTGCGAGGCTAATGCCTGCACATAATTAACGACACTGACATGCTCCACCATCACCCCTTTTGGCATGCCCGTGGTGCCCGAGGTATAAATCACATAACAGAGGTCGTCGATCTGGCATGGCGCAGTAAAGCAACGACTAGGCTGCTCGGCCAAAGCGCCCTTAATACTATCTAAATCGACTTGAGGCACCACCTGCTGTGAGCTACCCTGCCAATATTCTGTTTTAGTAACCAGCATGGCTGCATTGGCATTTTGCAACAGCAAACGACGTCGAGACTCGGGTAGTGATGGTGCAATTGGTAGATAAGCCGCGCCCAATTTGAGCACCGCAAGCATAGCCACAATAAGCTGGTAATTCGCCTCTAAACACAGAGCAATAATTACGGGGGCTGTACTCGGCTCTAGTCGTGAAGCGAGGTAATGCGCGAGCTGATTGGCGTCTTTATCCAGCTGTGAATAGTGATAACAGCGTGCCTCCCCAGAGGCGGTACTATATTCACGAATAGCAATATGCTCAGGAAACTCAGCTGCAACTTGTGTAAATAATTGCTGAATAGGTAAATTTGGCGTTTTATATTGCGCCGCTTGCGTCAGTGCAAAAGTAGGGAGTGGCAATGCCTTGCTGTACGACGCGTGTTGAGGCTGCCAAGACAATTTTCCGAGTGTTTGCTCAGGCTGTTGTGTCGCAGCTAACATCAGCTGTTGCATCGCCGCTAGGCTTTGCTCGACAAACACTTCATCAAAGCATTGCTGCTGATAGCTCAGCGTGAGCGATAAACCCGCCCCTACGCCTACCACAAAGGTCAATGGATAGTGCGTTTCGTCAACTTCGCTTAAGGTTGTTGCGATAAATGGCAACGCTGCACTATTTTGCAACGGATCTTGCGGATAATTTTCAAAAACATACAAACAGTCAAACAGTGACCTTTCATTCTCAATACCGGACCACTGATGAACTTGTGTCAGTGGTGTATGCGGGTGCTGCGCCAATGCCGTAAGCTGCGACTTCACCGCTTGCAGGTAGTCTCTCACTCGCACATTTTGATCTATCGTGACATGGACCGCTTGAGTATTGATATACAAGCCAACGCGCTGCGCCATTCTACTAAGATCTGTAGGTCTACCCGCGATGGTTTGACCAAATAAGGCATACGGTTCATTGCAGCAACTTGCCACCCAATACGCCCAGAGCCCTTGGATAAACTGATTGACGGTAAGTCCTTGCTCGCTTGTAAAGCGAGTCACGGCATCTTGCAGTGATTGCGGTAACGTCACACTAAGTTCTTTAACACCAGCCGCTTTATTTTCAGTATGTAGTACCTTTTCGCTGAGTAATGTGGGCGCGGTAACTCCACCCAAAGACTCCCGCCAAAACGCTTCGTCGCGGTCAACATGCGTATGCAAATATTCGATATGATCGCGAAAATTATCTACCACAATGGGCCGTAACTCACCTTGGCAACGGGCTTGATAAAATGCCAATAATTCAGCAAATAACACTGGCAGCGACCAGCCATCCATGATGAGATGGTGATAGGTCCAAACCACCCCAACATTGCCATCTTCAAAAGCGATTAAACACAACCGCATACAAGGCGCCAGTGAAAGCCTAAGCGGCTCGGCAAGCTCTACTTCGGCCTGTAATTTCACCATGTGCGATTGTTCTTCTGCGATGGCATCACTCTGGAGCAGCGTCAGTAGTACATCGGCATGTTTACAGACCACCTGCAGCGGCTCGCCAGCAACGTCTATAAAAGCCGAGCGTAATATGCTGTGCTGCTTAATCAATTGCTGCCAAGCGTAACTCAGCGCTTCAATATCTATACTTCCTTGCAGCAATAAGCTGGTTTGCTCGACATAAGGTTGCGTGTTTTGAGCGTGCGCCTTATGTACCGTTTGACTGTGAAACCACATGCCTTGCTGTAAGCCTGTAAGGGGGTAAATATCCTCAACTTTCCCTTCAACCTGTCCAAGTATGCGCTGTAACTGCCGTTCAGAAATACCGCTGAGAAGCGTGAAGTCGCTGACAGTATAATGACGTTGAGGTTGGGATTGGCAGTGTTCGATGACCTGAATTAGACTTTCGAGTATCTCTTTACTTAACCGCTCTGCTTCTTCAGGTGCTAAGCGCTGGCTGTCAAACTCTAACGTTAACGCCAATTGACCATCGACAACCGCCGCTGTTAGCTGTGCTCCAAAGTAATTGAGGTTTGACTCTGCAACCAAAGTGCCAGTCGACTCACGAGCATCTCCCAGCAAACCTTGTTGCTCAATGACTGTATCTAGCTGGCCTAAATAGTTGAAAAACAGTAAGCCTCGGGTATCAATCTCAAGCGATGAGCGAACGTTTGGCTCTGGGTGTAAATACCGCGCTGCACCATAACTACTGGCGACTTTAGCGCTCCTTTCAAGCTCTGCCTTGATACTGCAAATCACATCATGCAAGCGGCTGCCATTACTAAATAACAGCATTGGATAGAGCGCCGTTAACCAGCCAACGGTTCGGCTGCTGTCCAGAGCCTCCGTCAGTAACTCGCGACCATGCCCTTCTAGCATGATCACTTCACTGCCTGCACCACGCTTTTGCGCACACCAGGCAAGCGCACTGAGCAGCAATGCTTGCGCCGTCGTACCATAACTGGTGTTGGCGGATCCCAGTAGCGCACGGGTGTGCGTTGCTGACAATGTGTGGCGAACTTTGGCTATGGTTGGGGTCGCGCTTGTATCTTTAAGACTCAATAAATGTGAGCTTTCAGCCTGTGCCGCCACCTTCTGCCATTTGCGCAAATCGCGCTCATTGGTTGCAAGTTCACGATAAAAATCGGCAAGTTCAGCCAAATTCGCGCTTGCGGCAGGAAGCTCCAGCGGCACATTGTTTATTTGCTGCTGTAGTAGCTGGCTCACATCTTCAAGTAACACACGCCAAGAGACGCCATCCACCAGCAAGTGATGGGCGCTAAACAACAAGCGATTATTGGCCTCACTGTCAGGTGTAACAAATAGCACCGCTTTAAACAGTGGCGTGCCAGTAAACGCAAAACCTTGCTGCACTTGTTCACTGAACTCGCTCAGCTCAGCTTGCCATGCGTCACGCTCAAGCGTATGCGCCGTAAATACCTTTTGAATATCAATGCCATCACGTACAAATAGGGTATTTTCATCTGCAACCACCAAACGTAGCGCATCATGCTGGGCTATCAAGTACTCTATCATTTGCATGAGCTGCGCTGGTGTGACGGATTTACCTACACTCACCAGCACGCTCTGATCCCAATGACTGGGTTTAGCAAATTGTTGGCCAAAAAACCAATGCTGAATTGGTAATTTATCGAGCGGGCCTGAAAGTTTTAGCCTTTCTTTACCCATCGGCAGGTGAATATCCTGCTGGGCAAGTCTTGCAGCAAGAGCCGAAACACTGGGGTAGGTAAACACGTCGGTCGCACTGACAGGTAACTTGAGCGCTTTGGCTTTACTGGCGATTTGAATACTCAAAATAGAGTCGCCGCCCAACGCAAAATAGTCATCTTCAGCGGTCATGGATGGCGTATTTAATACCTGACGATAAATCGCCAGTAACTGCGCTACGATGCTGTTAGCCTTTGGTATGACCGCGCTCTGCTCGGTTACTGTGATAGTCTGTTGAGTTTTACCAAGTGTTGCCAAGGCACGATGGTCAACCTTGCCATGTGGTGTCAAAGGTAGCCTTGCGAGCATGACAAAATGCTCTGGCACCATATAACTTGGTAGTCTTTCCTTTAGCTGGGCTTGAAGCACTTGAGGCTCAGTTGTTGCCACCACAAATGCCTGTAACTGTGGCTGCCCTGACGCGCTTGTGGTTATCTGAACCGCACATTCTTGTACGCTCGAGAGTAGCCCAATTTGCTGTTCAATTTCCGCCAACTCAATACGATAACCTCGCAGTTTTACTTGTCCATCGTTACGACCCATATAGGCGATACGGCCGCTGCTAAGCAGGCGGACCAAATCTCCCGTTTTATAGGCTCGCACCGTATGCGAGGGAGAGACTTGTAGCTCAATAAAACGCTCAGCACTAAGCTGTGGTTGATGTAAATATCCTCTGGCAAGTCCTGCCCCTGTTACGTATAACTCCCCAATCATCCCCGGTGGCACAGCGCGCAGTTGTGGATCTAAAATAAACAGCTGACTATTGTCGACGGGCAAGCCGATATCAGGCACCTTATCGTCAAACTCAACCACACCTGAAGTCGCGACCACCGAGGCTTCGGTAGGTCCATAGTTATTGACTAGGGTAAATCCGTACTCTTTTGCTTGCAGCGCACCGAGTTTATCGCCGCCAACCAATAAATAGCGCAAGCTTTGTGGATTAAACAAAGTCTCAGTGAGCAGCGTTTGAGCGATTGGCGTTGCAATAAAACTATGCGTGACTTGGTATGTATTGAAGCAGGCTGTTAATTCGGCCGGTGACTGTAGCACCGCTTTTGTCACACACACTAAGCTCGCGCCAGCACACAAATAAGGCCAAATTTCCCACGTAGCCGCATCAAAGGCGGGGTTGGCGGTTTGACTCGCTACGCTATGATTATCCACCGCAAAGGCGCGTCGGTGCCAACCACATAAATTCGCCAACCCTTGGTGGGCTATCATCACGCCTTTAGGATTACCTGTCGTGCCTGAGGTATAAATCACATAGGCCAGCTGCTCCGCTTTAACTTTTGGAAACTGCTGAGGTAGTGGTATTGCCACAAGGCGCGCTTGCACTTTAGCGTCATCAATACAAATGACATGTGGGGAGCGATATTCAGCCTCAAGGTGATTATCATCTAACTTTGCTACCTCAAAGCAAGCTGCAAACGCACACTTTGTTAAAACCAAGGTAGCGCTGCTGTCTTTGGCAATATAGTTGACCCGAGCTTGAGGATAATGAGGGTCCACAGGTACATAGCACCCACCCGCTTTTAATACAGCCAACATCGCCACAATGAGATCCGCACTCCCTGGCATCGCGACAAGCACAGGTTGCTCGGGTTGCAGCCCCTCGCTCAATAACAGCGCCGCCAATGCACGCGCTCGTTCATTAAGCTCACCATAACTCAAGGTTTGATTTGAGTTTGTGTCAATTACCGCTATCTGTTTGGCCTGTGTGGGCACAGCCAGATTTCGCTCAATTTGCTCAAGCACAGACAGCTCAAAGTGTTCCGGCGCTGATTTGCCTGAAATCGCATGATTCTCTAGCGGCAGCTCCTTGCAAAGTTTTATATCCGCAAGCGGGCAATCAGGCTGTGTGAGTAACTGCACTATCACGGCATTAAAACACTCTGCAATGCTAGCCACAGTTTCTCTTTCAAATAGTCCACTGTTGTATAGCCAGTGCAGTCTCAACCCTTGCCCATTTACTGTTGCACTGAGCTCGATATCAAACTTGGCACGCGCGTTTTCCGACGCTAAAACTTCCGTGCTGAGCCCCTCAAATTCTGGTGTGTGCTGTGGCTCGGGATTAAACGCAAAACTCAACTGGAAAACACTTTGGTGACTCAGCTCTCGGCTAACACCAAGATGGTCAATGAGCCTCTCAAAGGGAAGAGATTGATGTTGATGTACTTGCTCAATCTGCTCTCTTTGTATATCGAGTAGTTGGCTGAAACCCTGCTGCCAATCGAACTTCACGCGAATAGGCAAGGCATTGACGAAAAAGCCAATCAACTGCTCCACTTGTGGGTGATGCCGCCCTGAAAATGGCGCACCAATCACAATATCATCCACTTGGCTAAACTTAGCGAGCACCACCGCATACGCGCTATGCAACCAAATAAACGGGGTTATTGCCAAGCGCTGGCAATGCTGCTGTAGCCGTTGCCATGTCTCTGCGCTTAGCTGCTCATTAAATGCTTGCGCGCTAATATTCACAGCTTGCCCACGCGGCGTATCGAGCGGTAATTGGTGCAGTGGCGGCGCATCGTCAAGATACGCTGACCAAAATGCCATGTCTGCACTTTGCTGCGCGCCTTGGCATTGTGCTCGATGCCAGTGGGCATAATCCGCGTATTGCACCTCTGGTGGCGCAATCAAGTCATGGGCAAGTTCACAGCCTTGGGCATAATGGGAATAAAATTGCGTAAGCTCTCGCATTAATACTTCAATGGAGCGAGCATCACTTGCAATATGGTGCATATTGACGATAAGGCGATGGTAGTCTGATGAAAATCGAACTAGGGTTGCACGGATCATTAGCGCTTTACTAAGATCAAAACCCTGCGCTTGGTCGTCTCGTATCGCGCGCTGCCAAAGCAAGTTTTGCCAAAGCGGCGATTGTGTGGAGACGTCAATGAGCGTAACAAAATGCTCAGGTAAAGCCACAAGGTACTGTTTAGGCCCATCATTAGTGTTGGTGATAGCCGAATACAACACCTGATGCCGTGACAGCACCTTTTGCCAACTTTGCTCGAATGCGCTCAGATCAAGCTCTCCTGAAAAAGCCAATAACGCTTGAATTTGATATTGCTGGCTGCCCTGCTGCATTTGATCTAATGTCCACAAACGCTGCTGAGCAAAAGACAATACCACGCCATTGGTTTTATCCACCACAGCAATTGTGCTTAGCTGCGCGTCTTGCTTTTCAAGTGCAGCCGCTAAGCCTTGCACCGTAGGGTGCGTAAAAATCGCTTGCAGCGGTAACTCAATGTGCAGCGTCTTGCGAATATGGTTTGCCAGTTTTGCAGCAAGTAGCGAATGCCCGCCGAGTCTAAAAAAGTCGTCATAGCGACCAACTGATTCGCGCTGCAGTATCTCAGCAAAATAGCTTGCAAGTTGGGTTTCAAGCTCGCCAATCGGTGCTTCATAAGTGTTTTCGTTAACGCTTGTATCAAGTTGCTGCAATAGTGCTTTTTTATCTACTTTGCCATTGCTGGTCAGTGGCATAGCTGCCACCGCTTGAACTTTTGCAGGCAACATATGGTCGGGTAAATTTTGTTTTAAAAACTGCTGCATGACTAAAGTGATGTCGTCGAACTCGACCTGTTTGTGTAACACCACAAAGGCGCAGATCCAGACGTTTTCTGAGTCTTGCCGATTTAACAGCACAGTGACCTCAGCCACTTCGGGATGATGGCGCAACTGGTTTTCAATTTCGCCTAATTCAATGCGATAACCCCGAACTTTTACCTGGTCGTCAATTCGGCCAACATAGCTCAGCTCTCCGCTGGCCATTAAGCGCACGAGATCTCCTGAGCGATATAGCCGCTGCTCAGACGCTTCACTAAATGGGTTTTGAATAAAGCGGGTCGCGTTTAATTCGTCACGTTGCCAATATCCCCGACAAACCCCCTCGCCACCTACGTACAACTCGCCCACGGCGCCTTGCGGCAAGAGCCTTTGCTTGTCATCAAGGACATAGCAGCTGGTAGTCGGAATAGCACGACCTATATTACTGGTGCCAAGCGTCAGATCCGCAGGCTCCAGCGCCTTAAACGTAACATGTACCGTGGTTTCGGTAATCCCATACATATTGATTAACTGGCAATTTGGTAAGTGTTGTGCCCAAGGTTGTAGCTTACTTGGCTGCAACGCTTCACCACCAAAAATCACGTACCGCACTGCACATTGGCTCGCGAGGTGACTGTCATCAAGCAGCGTGGTTTGTAGCGCGTAAAACGCACTTGGTGTTTGATTTAAGACCGTAACACGAGCATCAACCAACAACTGAGCAAAAGCTTGAGTGTCTTGCGCAGTCGCTTTATCCACAACCACAAGACGAGCGCCAAAGAGTAACGCGCCATACATTTCCCACACAGAGAAATCAAAGCAGAAGGAATGAAATAAGGTCCAAACATCTTGCTCATTAAAATCGAATAAACTGGGCTCAACATGGAGTAACCGCACCACATGACGGTGCTCAATTTGTACGCCTTTTGGTCGCCCTGTGGTGCCCGAGGTATAGATCATATAAGCCAAGTCTTGCGGCTCAACCTGAATAGCATCTAGCTGCTTGAGGGCTTCGCGGCTGACCTGATGTTCTGCCTGTGACACATTAATTAGCTGGTATGAAAGCTGACTAAACAGTACCTGCGTGGCGTTGTCACAAAGCAGAAATGGGCTTTGCACGTCTCCCAAAATATACTCAATGCGTTCTTGAGGATAGTCGGGATCTACCGGCACGTAGGCAGCACCCACTCTAAGCACTGCCAACAGGGTCACTATCATCTCAATGCTGCGTGATACACTCACCACCAGCATGGTTCGTGGCGTAACACCCTTCTGTAACAGCATTACCGCCAGCGCATTGACTCGATCGTTAAGGTCACGATAACTCAGCACAGTAGTGCTATCTTGCACGGCAGTGCGTGTGGCAAAGTGCTCGGCGTAGCGCGTGAATAAACTGGTGATGGTGTCTTGCTTAGGCCAAATTGCCCCTTGGCATTGAGCGCCCGTTATTAAAGCTTGCTGCTGCTTTTGGCTCAGTAAGGCAAGTTCACCAACAGTGGTATGAGGGGCTGTGACACAAGCTTGAAGCAGCGTATGGAAACAATCCGCCCAATGTTTGATGGTCTCTTCTGTGTAAAGATGGCTATCAAACTTCCAATGTAAATAAAGTGTCTGCTCATCAATCACCGCATTGAGCTCTAAGTCGCATTTTACCGCTATGCTATCCGCCTGTGGTTTTTGCACTTCTTGAACTGATAACCCAGGAAGCGTAAAAGCGCGCTCATCACGGGTTTCCAGTGTAAATAATATTTGCACTAACGGATGGTGACTTAAATCTCGTGGAGCGCCAACCGCTTCCACCACTTTATCAAAGGGAATATCGCGATATTCAAACGCCGCTAGGTTGAGGGCTTTTTGTTGCTGCAACCATTGGCTAAATGGCATATCACTGTCGAGCTTTGCATGCATCACTAAGGTATTAACAAACAAGCCGATTAATGGCGTTAATTCGGGGTGATGACGGCCAAGTTCTGGCGTTCCTACAACCACCTGCTGCGATTGCGTAAGCCTTGCGATAAACAACATAAAGGTATTGAGCAGCCACATAAAGGGTGTCAGCTGGAGCGACTTCGCCTGTGTCGAGATCGCCGCAAATAACGACGCATCAAGCGCTTGGCGATATACCTTCCCCGTTAACGACTGCACCGCAGGACGAACAAAATCACAAGGCAATGACTGCAACGGCGCTAATTCGCTAAATTGCTGTTTTAATTGTGCCAGTGGTGCTTCGATGCGCTCTGGCGTTAGCTGTGCTCGCTGCCACTGACTAAAATCGCTATATTGCACATTAATAGCAGCCAGCGGCGAATACGGTGCGCCTATGTGTTTGCAATAGCCAGCTTCTATTTCTTGTGCAAGTAGCACCATTGACGCCCCATCAGAGACAATATGATGCATATTAAATGCAAGGTGATGTTCATCGCCATCACTCACCACCAGCACGCGAAGCAAACAATCATGAGCCAAGTCAAAAGGCTTATTCTGATGGGCCTCAAGGTGTGAAGTAATATAGGCTTGCCTTGTTTCCTCAGGTACTACACTGGCATCAAGCCACACGAACGGCGCACTCACGTCATCCGTTATTTGCAGCTGGGGTTGGCCATCTTGTTCATTTTTTACAAACCTAGCGCGCAGTATTTCGTGGCGCTGCACCACATCTTGTACGGCGCTGCGCATTGCTTGAATATTAAGCTCGCCACGTAACAAAAACTCGGCAGGCATGTAATACTGCTTGCTGCCTTGCAGTTGCTCTATAAACCACAACCCTTCTTGTGCAAAGCTCAGCGGTAAGGTTTTACCCGCGCTTGGCTGCGCGACTATTTTCGACGATGACTTCGCCACA
This sequence comes from Pseudoalteromonas sp. GCY, assembly GCF_016695175.1. Lineage (NCBI taxonomy): Bacteria > Pseudomonadati > Pseudomonadota > Gammaproteobacteria > Alteromonadales > Pseudoalteromonadaceae > Pseudoalteromonas > Pseudoalteromonas sp. GCY. Next base: position 498,464 of record NZ_CP068023.1, on the reverse strand, counting down.
TCACGGCTTTGCTGTTGGAAATAGGCAATGATCTCTGATTTATATTCAACCACTTGCTGTTTTAACTGTGGAGGAAATCCAGCGGTTTGCTTAAATGCCAAGCCACCGTTTTTTTCATACAAGGTCACGCCAGCTGCTAATGCTTCAGCAATCAATGCCTCTATTTGTCTTTGCTGTTCATTCATCACAAAAACATCTCCTCAGACTGGCCGTTTTCGTCCGCCGCTTTAGCTGCACTGTGGATCTCACACCAAGTTGCAAGTGCACTTACGCTTGGCCGCTCGAACAATACTTTTAAGGTAATGGGCACCTCAAGCGCCTGTTCAATTAAGGCAACCGCTTGGCTCGCTGATAAAGAGTGCCCCCCCAGCTCAAAGAAATTACTGTTAATATCTCGAACTTGAGTATTGAGCACTTGAGCAAAAATTTCTGCTAGTAGCGTTTGTAGTTCAGTCATAGGAGCTAAAGGTACTGTAAGCGCTTGCGTCTGTTGCGATTGCACTAGTTGTGCAAGCACTCCTGCGTCTACTTTGCCATTATTGGTGAGCGGCATAGCAGTCAGTGCATACAGCTTGTAAGGCAACATATAACTTGGTAGGACCTCTGCTAACAAGGCTAATATCTGAGTGTGTAGCGTCTGTTCAAGCTCACAGATGGTATCACTGTGCGATGGCGTAGTTAGCACCACACAGGCCAGTAAGTTATCTTTACTTTCGTTGAGTAACACATGCGCTTGTTGCACTGCATCTAGTTGCTCAAGTTGTGCCGCAATTTCTTCAAGCTCGATGCGATAACCACGCAGTTTAACTTGGTTGTCTCGACGACCAATAAACTGTAGCACGCTGGGGCAGCCCTGTTCATCTAGCAGCCAGCGCACTTGATCGCCCGTCTGATAATAACGCTGTGAGTCATTGTTCAAAGACAAAGACACAAATTTACTGGCGCTGAGCTCAGGTAACCCAAAATACGCCTGAGCCACATTATCGCCTGCGATGTATAGCTCACCGGGCATGCCCATAGGCACAGGCTGTTGATGCTGATCCAGTACCACCAAATGAGTACCTTGAATGGCGCTACCGATTGGCACAAAGCGCTGCGATTGCTGTGCAAGCGAAACCGCATCTTGGCCGTTACAGCGATACACACAGCACCCGACCGTTGCTTCTGTTGGGCCATATTCGTTATAAAAATGAGCCTGTGGCATCAAAGTCCCAACTTGAGCAACCACGCTGCTAGATAGGGCTTCTCCCCCCACCACGATTTGGTGCGCAGCATTGCTCGGTTGTAATCGTGCCAGCACGCCTTGCAAGTGGGCTGGAGTCACCTTGAACAGCAGCGCCTCTTCGCGCGCTAAACACGCACTAAGCTCTGTGATTAACTGCCCGCCATCGCTTAATAGTACAACGCCAAGACCATTAACCAGCGCGCCCCATAAGCTCGTTACTGTCGCATCAAACGCTAAAGGTGTGCTGACAACACTCTCTTGTATATCGCCTTGGAGATAACTGTGGCTAACGTGCTCAAGATAAAGGTGCAAATTACGGTGACTAACCACCACGCCTTTGGGTTGCCCTGTGGTGCCTGAGGTATAAATTATATAAGCTGGCGCATCAATATCACTTAACGGCGCAAGCGCTTCTACAGGCATGTTCTGCCAATGCTGTGCGGTGTCCATTAGCACCAAACGGCAGCTGAGATCTGCGCTGTTTGTAAGTAGCGTTGAGGTGGTGATAAGGCAAGTCGCTTTACTATCACGCAATATATATTGCTGACGCTGACTCGGTGCATTTGGGTCAAGCGGCACATACACGGCCCCGACTTTTAAGATTGCCAAAAGTGCCACAACTTGCTCACAGCTTGGCGCTAAGCTTATTGCGACCTGCGACCTTGCTGTTACGCCTTGTTCAACCAAGTAACGCGCTAGTTGATTACTTTGGGACTCCAATTCGCCAAAACTTAATCGTTTTCCAGCCATATCTCGCACTGCATTATGGTTCGCGTGGTGCTGAGCAAAATGTTGTATTTTATCGCTGATAAACCAAGGCGGCTGCGCTTGCCTGGCAAGCCCTAACTCGCTGAGTGCTTTACTCTCAACTAATGGCAAGGTATTCACGCTTTGCTCAGGGTTTATGAGCGCAGCATCAATTAAGGTTACAAAAGCATCGACCATCGCCTGCACGCTGGTGTGTTTAAATAAGGCTTTGGCATAGTTCCACTGCACTGCTACCTCACTGCCAGATTCTTGTGCATTGACTTCTAAGTCGAACTTCATTGCAGGCTTAAGATCAAGCTGTTGCTCGATTTTAAGATGAGGTAGCTCGAAGTCACTTTGTTCGTTATTTTGTAGTGCAAAGAGTATTTGTAACACGGGCGAATGCGCTAAGCTGCGCGGAGGATTAATGGCATCAACAAGTTGTTCAAAGGGTAAACTCTGATGGGCAAAAGCCGCCAAGATCACCTGTTTTTGCTCACTTAGCCAGTCGTTAAATGACGGCGAGCCCACTTTACGAGCGCGAATAGCCAAGGTATTTACAAAGCAGCCCAGTAACCCCTCTAACTCTTTCACCTCACGTCCGGCAATGGGCGAGCCAATGACAATATCCTGCGTTTGGCTAAGACGAAGCATCAACAGCGAAAAAGCACTTTGCAACCACATATACAAGGTCACCCCTTGTGCTTGGCAATGCGCTTTTATCGCCTCAACTTGCGACGTCGTAAATGTATGACGAATATACTCTCCCTCAAGGGACTGAACTTGAGGTCGCTCAAAGTCCAGCGGTAATTCATGAACCACTGGACACTGCTGCAACTGAGTTTGCCAATAGGCAAGATCCGCCTGATATCTATCTCGCTGTTGCTGCTGCCAGTAGGCAAAGTCTGCATACTGCACCGCCAGCGGTTTACTATATTGCTCTGGCAACGGATACGCTGGCGCTTCACTAAAGTGCCGATAAAACGCCACGAACTCTTTGGCAAGCAGCGCCATCGACCAACCATCGCTGGCAATGTGATGCATGTTAAATAAAAGTCCAAATTGGTTGCGACTAAACTGTACACATATAACGCGCAGCATAGTGTCTTGGCATAAATCAAAAGGCTTATTAAGTGATTGTTGCTGCAATGTTTGCCAACGTAGTTGTTGCTCAGCGTTATTCAGCCCAGACAAATCCACTAATTCCACAGGACAGGCAACTTGAGCACGAACTTGCTGCACTGCACCATGATCACCACTTGCGGGGACGATGACCGTACGGAGTACCTCATGACGCGCAACAATCGCGCTTAATGCTTGTGTTAGGGCATCAATATCAAGCGCTCCCTCACACCAATAGCTCGCAGGCATTTGGTATTGCAAACTCTGCTCATGTAACTGGTCGATTAACCACAAACGCTGCTGAGCAAAAGACAGAGGTAAAGCTTGAGCCCTTGATACCGGCTCAATGGTATTGCTGTGCGCAATCATCGAACTTGCGGTTATCACTTCAGCAAACGCTGCAATACTTGGCGCATCAAAAAGTTGTGGCAAGGTGATATTTCGCTGCTGTTCACTGCGCACTCGGCTGATCACTTTTATGGCGAGCAGCGAATGCCCACCTAAGTCAAAGAAGCTGTCGTTAATACTCTGTACTGGGCTCGGCAGTAGATCACGATATAATTCAAGTAAATAACGCTGTATGTCCGTGAGCGTAGAGCCATCAATCACCTCGGTAACCTCTTGGCTTTTCGCCAGTGCCTGATAGGCAAACTGTAATGCTGACTTGTCTACTTTTCCGTTTGCGGTCAGTGGAATATCAGCAACGATATCCAGCGCAGCAGGTAACATGTAATTGGCTAAAGACTGCGATAAAGCTTGGCGCAATTGCACTAACGTGAGCTTAGCCTCATCATTTAAGACCACATGAGCCACTAGGCTTTCTTGTGCTTCATCAACACTCACAGCACAGCTTTTTACCTGCGCCAACGCGTCGATTTGATGGGCGATTGCCACAAGAGAAATACGGTAGCCTCGCAGTTTTACTTGCTCGTCTAACCGCCCTAAATAACAAAGATAGTCAGCCTCACCGCGCGCATTCGCCTGCCACTTTGCCTTGTCGCCACTGCGATACCAACGCCTCCTTGAAGTGCCAGATACAGGCACTGCCTGCTCAACAAAGCGTGTTTGCGTCACACTCGCAAGATTAATATAGCCTTCACACACGCCATCTCCCGCTAGCCAAAGCTCTCCGGGCATGTTAGGTAAAGCCAGTTCGCCAAACTCGTCGACTACCGCAAGTGTCATATTATCGATAGCATGACCAATAGGCACTTCCTCATGGCCCGCTAACAAGTGGCGCGACTCACGGCTTACAGCATAGATACTACAGCCTACTGTTGCCTCAGTTGGGCCGTATTCGTTTATCCACTGAGCATTAGGTAGCTTATCCATCAGCTTATCAACCAAGGCTGTGCTCAGCCCTTCACCGCCAACCACAAATCGGTGGGCAATATCACTGCGAGTTTGTGCGTCACTTAATGCGAATACCGCGCGTAGGTGAGCCGGTGTTAATTTAAATAACTTGGCTTCCTTAGCTGCAAAAATCTGCGTTTGTAAGGCGGGCAACAATTCAGCGCCCGTGGGGAGCAACTCAAGCTCACCGCCTCGCATTAAGATAGGTACTAAGGCGGTCACCGTCGCATCAAACGCCAGCGGTGTACTGAGCACTGCCTTGGTTATATCGCCGGATTGTGGCAGGTAGCGCTGACATGCAAAGCGCAGATAATTATTGAGGTTGCCATGACTAATGGGCACCCCTTTTGGCTGCCCGGTTGAACCTGAGGTATAAATAACATAGGCAAGCTCGGCCTCATTAAATGCAGCTGCGTCTTCATCTACCAACAAACTGGTATCGTAAAACGCAAAGTTCCCCTCGGCTTCGAACAAATCATCAAGCAACAAAAAGTCACTACCGGCTTCAATCAAACGCTCGGCATCTTCACTTAGCGCCAGCGTCAATGCGATGTCTGCATCATTCATGATATAGGCTAAGGTATCGGTTGGCGTGTCGTGATGAATGGGCACATAGGTATGGCGCGCTTTTAATATTGCCAGCACCGCAGCCACCATGTAACTTGAAGACGGCAGTAAAATAGCAATGCGACTTTGCTCGGCAAATGCCATTTCTAATAAGCTATTAGCAAGTTGATTCGCGCATTTTTCTAAGGTGAGATAACTACAAGTGAACTCCCCCATGCGCACCGCAGTCTGTAGTGGTGTCTGAAGAGCCGCCTGACTAAACTGAGTCACCCACGGCTGTTGCTCTGTCACTTCTACCACAAAACTTTGCTGCTGTTTTAATAGTGCTAACTGCTGCTCAGCGGGCCACAATGACAATGCTGACAACGGGATATTTGGCTCTGCAAGACACTGCGATAACACATAACAAAACTGCTGATGGAAATTAACCACACTCGCTTCTTGCCACAAATTGCTGTCATAAAGCCATTCAACGGTGAGTACATCCCCCTCGTCTATCACTGCGACTTCCAAATCTAATTTGGCACCGCGTACTTTACTTTGGCGGGGCGTCACTTCCAATTGTTCTAGCCTAAGGTTTTCATTTACCTGATTATTTACCCGAAACACGATTTGATGCAGCGGATGTTGGGCGCTTGAGCGTTCAACGTCTAGCTCATCCACTAACACATCGAAGGGAATATGTTGATGTTGCAACGCATCGTTGAGTAAGCCTTGAGTTTGCTGTAGCGCTTGGGTAAAACTGGTGTCTTCACTCCATTCGCTCCTAAGCACTAAGGTATTGATAAAGTTACCAATCATACTCTCAAATGCTTTAAGGTGACGTCCTGATACCGGCGTACCAACAACCACATCGCGCTGTTGAGAAAAGCGGCTTAACCACAATGAAAACAGCGTTTGCAGTAACACAAATAAGGTTTGCCCTGAACGAGTTTGATACGCTCGAAGCGCACTAACCAGCGCTGCAGGTATGGGCTCAATCACTAAGGCGCCACGCGAAGAGGTTTTTGCTTCTCTGCTACAATCCAGCGGTAATTCATGAACCTTGGGCAGACCTTGTAATTGCATACGCCAATAGTCGAGCTCCTGCTGCCATAGCGACCCCTGTTCCAGCTGCTGTTGCCACATTACATAATCAACGTAATGCACCTCTTGTAGCGGTAAGGTTTCGCCGCTGAGAGCGGCTTTGTAAGCCTGTCCTAAAGCCTCACTCAAACACGCAATAGACCAGCCATCGGCTGCTATATGATGTAAGGTGATCACAAGGGTAGCCCGCATTGCCTGCTGCTGATAAAGACTGGCGCGCAGCATTAAATCACGGCTTAAATCAAAGCTGGTTGCGTAATCTTCTGCGATAACCTGCTCTAACGCATGTGCTTGTTGCTCAGCGGATTTATCTGTCCAGTCGTGCTTAACCAAGATAAATCGAGCATCAAGGTTAGCGCTTTGATGCGGCTCACCTTGCTCATTTTGATGATAATTAAACGCCAAGACTGGATGTTGCTTAATCACAGCAATAAAGGCTTGCTCTAAGGCCTTAGCATTCAGCTTGCCTTGCAATTGGAATATGCCCTGTAGGTTATACTGGTTGCTGTGCCCTTGCAGTTGATCTACAAACCACAAGCGCCGCTGTGCAAATGACAAAGGATAATTGGGCTGTGATGGTGCAGGTTGTAGACTTGGTAATGAAGATTGAGACTGAGAGTTAGCCAGCATCTCGCTTAGTTCAAATACGCTAGGATTGGCAAACACTTGCTTTAAGCTCACCTCCACCGAGAGCTGGGCTCTTAGTTCATTGAGTAATTGCATTGCCAATAAAGAGTGACCACCAATACTGAAAAAGCTATCGTGCAGCCCCACTTCTGGTGCGCCCGTTAAGGTTTGATAGAGTGTGATTAACTGTCGCTGCAACGCACTCGTCACCTCACTACTTTGGCTTTGAGAAGTTAATGCCAAAGACTGTAATTGTTGGCGGTCTATCTTGCCATTACTCAGTGTCGGTAAGTGCTGGCAAAGTTCTATCCAGCTTGGGATCATCGGCTCAGGCAAGCGACGCTTCAAGCCTTGACGGATCACCTCGCGCAGATTGGTTGCAGCGCAGAGGCTGTCATTAACACTTACCACAAAAGCAACCAAGGCATCTTGTTTGCCGAGCTTGCGCACGACGACTGCTGCGTGCGTTACCTCATCAAGTGCTAACAGTGCAGCTTCTATTTCATTGAGGTCAACACGGTAACCGCGAATTTTCGCTTGCTTGTCAATTCGACCAAGAAATTCAAGCTCGCCGCTCGCATTCACCCTAACGCTATCACCACTGCGGTAAAAACGCGTGCGTTGACCGCTATTTTGCAAGACGCTTGTAAACTGAGCTGTGGTCTCTGAAAGCGCATTTATATACCCTTTGGCGAGGCTCGGCCCGCCAATATAGAGCTCACCAGGCATGCCAACCGGTGTTGGCCTCCCCTGTTTGTTGAGTACGCAGGTGGTAACATGTGCCAAAGGCGTACCGATCGGATAACTGTGGCCGGTTAGTCTTCTGTCTGTGACTTCATGACAAACCACTCCAACACAAGCCTCCGTCGGACCATAGTGGTTAAAAATACGCGCCGTGGGCGTCAGCGTGCGAATGCTATCAACAAGCTGCTCACCCAATGCTTCTCCACCTAACACCCATTGCGAAATAGCGGGCTTTTGCTCAGCAAACTGAGGCAAAAGCACCGCGGCAAAAGAAGGGGTTAATTTTATCAAGTTAACTTGCTCAGCCACTAACTTAGCTGCGATTTCAGCGGGTTCTGGCGCTTGGTTTGCAAGGGTGAGTACCACAGTGCCGCCATGAGTAAGCACCGGATAGACAGCCGTTAAGCATAAATCCGTGGCAAGCCCGGTGACCACGCCCGCTCGCGTATCTTGGTTGTAACTCAATCGTGCTGCGATGCTGCTGCAATAATAGCTCAGCGCGCCATGGCTGATCTCGACCCCTTTGGGCGTACCAGTTGACCCTGAAGTAAACATCACATACGCGCTATCATCATAACTTGGTGAATAAGTTTGCTGCGGCGCTCCTTTGTTTTGACTCAGCTCATTATAGTCAAGCACCTGGATGCCAGCTTCTCGTAACGCTTGGCAAAGTGACGTTTCTACACTTACCACCACCGTATTACACTCAGCTTGCGCTAGCATTTGTAGCGCTCTAGCAGTGGGCATATTGCCATCTATGGGCAAATACGCGCGGCCACTTTGCATTACGCCAAGCATAGTGAGAATGTCACTCATACCACCCGTTGTTATCAGCGCAATGATTGACGTTGGAACATGTAAGTTGTTGGCAATTTGTAGGCTTTGAGATTGTAGCTGTTTGTAGGTCAGAGTACGCGATGCTTCGCCATTGATGCTTGGCACAATCACTGCAATCGCCTCGCCTTGGGTTTGCGCTATATCTCTGATTGCTTGCGGCACAAGCATCGGCTGGCCGATGTTGTGATTGATATCCGCCGCCTTTGTCGGTGCGCTCGTTGATTTAAGCACCAAGTAGTCAATTGGCAATGCCTCTTTAGCACAGTAGCACTGGACGAGTGCCAAATAATCATCGGCAAATTGCTGAATAAGCGCACGGTCATAGAGCCCTGTTGCATAAACAAAGTCACACACAAGGGCATCATCTGTATCATCAACAGATAAGGTTAAGTCAAATTTGGCAGTGCCATTATCTAGGGCAATTAACTCGGCTTCTAATTGGTTATTTACCGACACCTTATTACTTGCTACACCATTGTAGTTAAATAACACTTGAAACAAGGCGGAATGCGCAGCGGATTTGGGTAGCTCCAGCGCTTCAATGATGTCTTCCACGGCAGCGTTTTGATTACTAAGCCCTTGCAATACTTTGTATTGCAGCGCCTTAATCGCCTCACTCATGGAGTGATGACCGTTTAACTGCATACGCAGTGGCAAGGTATTAATAAAGCAGCCAAGCATAGCTTCAAACTCGCTTTGCTGACGATTTGCAACCGGCACCCCTAAAGTAATATCGGCTTGCTCACTGTAGCGATAAAGCAAGATGTAAAACACGCCAAGCAAGGCGGTAAAATGTGTTACGCCGTCAAGGTGGCAAGCTTTATCTAATAGTTGTATTTGTTCTGCGTTAAACGAACAACGAAATGTGTCACCTTGGTACTGTTTTTCTTTTTTTCTTGGATAGCTGGTGGGCAGCTCAAACGGTGTAAATGCCTCTAACTGCCCAGTCCAATAAGCCAATTGTTGTTGATAAGCTGGGGATTGTCTTAATTGCTGCTCCCAGTGCACATAGTCAACATACTGTAAATCGGGAAGCTCAACACACGCTTCAGTTAGCTCATACAGCAGTGCGTTGATAAACACAGTCACGCTCCAGCCGTCACCAATAATATGATGCATGTTAACTAGTAACCAGCGGCAAGCGATGTGAGAGTTGCTCACCAAAGCCGTCACTTGCAGCAGCGACTCGTTGGCAAGATCAAACTGATACCGCACAGCCTGTTTAATCGACTCTGGTAGCTGATTGGGTAGCGCTTCTTCATCCACTGTCATCAGAGCAATTTTCATCGCCTCAGCAGGTTCAATTTGCTGCACGACCTTCCCTTGAACCGTGATAAATCGAGCTCTCAAAATATCGTACTTTGCTATCAAGCGGCTCAACGCTTGTTCAATGTCCGTGACTGAAAATGGCTGCGATAATTTAACTAGCCCAGCCATATTGTATGCCGCAGTGCCCCCTTCATATTTATCAATAAACCACATTCTTTGCTGTGCTGCCGAGAGCGCAGCAGATTGCTTTTGCTGCCCTTGAAGGTAGGTGATGAGCGCAGCTTTGTGCGCCTTTATCTTATCCAGAATACCCTCAGGCACCTGCCCAAGGGGTGTTCTAAGTTTTAATTTATCCTGCTGTAAATAAACATAAATCTGTTGACGGTCCAGCTCATCTAACCACTGTTTAATCGCTAAGTTATCCATCATTACAAGTCCATCTCCGTCATAGATTTATCACTTAGAGCAGCACTCAAATCTCGATCGCTTACAATATCACTGACTTTCTCTACGTTTGGAGTTTGCGTCTCTACCGAAATAGCATCATGAGCTTGTTTTAGCGCTTCTATACACTCAGCAAGCTCTGCAATACAGGCGTGCTCAAAGATGTCGCCAATAGTCAATTTAATATTGAAAGCTCGGTTGAGTCTCGATACCAACTGCATACCAATCACCGAATTGCCGCCGCTATCCACAAAACGTGCTGTGACGCCCAGCTGCTCAACAGGGAGTAGAGCTATATAATGTTGATGCAGCTGTTTTTCTGTTTCAGTGCGAGGAGCCAACGTGCATATTTCTAATACTTGCTCAGCAGCAGGCTTTGGTAGTGCTTTTCGGTCGCGCTTACCATTTGGTGTCATCGGCCATTGACTTAACCAAACAAAATGCTCAGGCACCATATAACTTGGTAACCATTCACCGAGCACTTGGCGCAATCGAGGCGAAGACCACTCGGTTGATAACTCACCATCATCAATCATATAACCACACAGACATGGGCCTGTTTCTAGCGTTTGTACGAAAACATCGACTTCACTAGTATTGAGTATCCGCCCCAAATGATGACTGATATCGCCAAGCTCTATACGGTGACCATGGAGCTTAATTTGGTTATCTAAGCGTCCTTTTACTTCAAAGCGGCCATCAACTAACCGTCTCGCCTTGTCTCCCGTCTTGTATAAACGGCGGCTAATGGAAGCTGAAAATTGATGATTGGTAAAGCGCTGCTGGGTCAGCTCCGCTTTATGTAAATAACCCATAGCAACACCACTACCACCAATGTATAACTCGCCCCATACGCCATCGGGTAAAGGCAGTCCTTCACCATGGCACTCGGTTGGGAGCACAAATAAGCTGGTATTTTGTATCGCTTTACCAATGGTTATCTCTGCGGCATTGTCGATATGTGCCACCGCCGACCAAATCGTGGTTTCGGTTGGCCCGTATAAGTTATAAACCGCTTTGCTGTGACTAAGTAACTGCGCGGCCAGTGCCTGAGATAATGGCTCACCGCCGCTCCATACTTTTATTCCAGAGATGCATGCTGGCGCCGCATTTAACACTAATTGCCATAGCGTTGGCGTTGCCTGCATCACCGTGATCTGTTGCTGTTCAATAAGCGCGCCAAGCACTGCGGGGTCGCTAACACTTTCATCGCTTGCCAGCACCACCGACGCACCAACCAGTAATGGCCCAAACAACTCAAGCAAGGCAATATCAAACGCCACCGTGGTAATGGCCAATAAGCGGTCATCTGCCACCAGCCCCGGCTCACGACACATAGATGCAAGCAGATTAGCAAATGCCCCGTGATTGACTTCAACGCCCTTGGGTAATCCCGTGGAACCAGAGGTGTAAATCACGTAAGCACGCTGCTGAGCTTGAATTAGCAAGCTTGGGCTGCGAGCCGAGCTTTTGGTAATCTCTTCGGCATCACTGTCCATGCAAACTCGTTTGAAACGACCATGATTGAATAACGCAGACTCTGCACTGGTGGCATCACACAGCACAACACTCACTTTGGCATCCTCTAAGATATGCGCGATACGCTCGTCAGGAAAGGTGAGATCGAGTGGTAAAAATGCAGCTCCAACTTTCATCACTGCCATGAGTGCTATCAACAGCTCCGCCCTGCGTGGTAATGCCACCGCCACGATACTATTGGGCGTTACCTGCTGCTTCATCAAGTAGTGAGCCAGCTGATTAACACGCGCATCTAGCGCCTCATAACTGAGACTCACATCATCCGTTACCAGTGCCATACGTGCGCTGCAACGCGACACATTGTGCTGCCAAGTTTCAACGAAACTCGTCGCGACCTTGACCAATTTCTCTTTTTGCAGTGGTAACTCAACCAATCGATACACATCATCACTACTTTGCATCAGCTCATTTTGAGCCCCTATAGGCGTGTTGACTTGAACCTGCGACAGCAAATGGACAAACTTAGCCACATATTGGGTCATTAATTCAGTATCAAATTTCCCTGTGTGATATTCCACTAACAGTGACCACTGTCCCGCAACACAGGTCATATTTGTCGTCAGTTCAAATTGGCCGAATTTAGCCACACTTGGCTGCACCTCAACTTCTAGCCCATTAAAACTCGGCAAAGTGGTGACTTTATCTAGATTAAACAAAGTGCTAGGTAGAATAAGCTGATCATCGGCAAGGCTTGCATACGGGTGGGTTTGGTGATCAAAGGCATCAAGTAAAGTATTTTGCACCCGCTGTACCAGCTCACCGATATTGCTAAGGCCTGCCACATCAACCACAATGGGCAAGATATTGGTGCAATAGCCCAGTAACGCTTGGTCGAGTAACTCAGGCTCAAACTGCGACGCCAGTCGTTGCCTATCCGATACCGGCACTCCTACACTTACCACAGTCTGGCCGCTTAACTTGTGTAGCCACAAGCAATAAAGTGCAAGCATCGTCGCAAATTGCCCACAACGCAAAGACTGAGCAAGGGTCTCAGTGTTTCGGATTGCACTCGATGAAATGGGTAATGTGAGCTGATTAACTTGGTATGAAGCCACGCTCACTGTCGTTGATTTTGGCAGCTCAAGTGGTGTTGAATTAGCTAAGCACTGATGCCAAAAAGCTTGGTTTTTTGCAGCTTCCGGTGAATGCGAATATGTCTGCAAGCTATAAACATAGTGACTAAAAGAGACAGCTCGGCTTGCCACTTCATTTTGTTTTGCATCTTGATTGTAGCGCTCAGCGATTGCTGCCAGCACCATTTGTAGTGAAAGCCCATCGCAGATCACATGATGGGCCACAACACTTAGATAGTGCTGCGCTTTGCCATCACTCAACAGCGTCACTCTACAAAGTGGGTCTTTTGCAAAGTCAAACGGTTGATAACGCAGCGCGGATAACCGCGCTTGCAATGCTGCTTGGTCTTCTTCGTTCCATGGCTCAATATGCAACTCGGCTTTTTCCACTCGGCAATATTGCATTAAGCGATCACTATCGACGCCAAAACGCAAGATTGGGAAGTCGCGGCAGACCGCAGTAACGGCTTGTTGCAGCCGCGCTAAATCGAGCTTGCCGGAGAGCTTTAATATAGCTTGTAATTGATATGCGCTCGCCCCATCGCTAGAGGTCAACGCCATCGCCAATAGCTGTTGCTGGCTATGGCTAAGTGGGAATGCAGCATCGCCATCGCGTTGACTCGTTTCACCAAAGTAGCCCGCGCGTTTTAAGCTAAGTACACTGGCTTCAACTGCGTTTATCACCGCTGCAATGTCTTCATCTGTATGGGCGGCGCTGAAAAAGCAGTTTCGCCCTTCCCAGATAAACACACCGCGCTCTAGCATTTCATAAAAGAACACATCAAGATTTTGCGAAAAGCGAAAACGGAATAATGAGGCAAACGCTTCTATTCGAATGGGTACGTCATGGGTTTCAAAAAACGCATTGAGATGTGCTTTAAATGCCGCGGTTTTGTCGTTGATCCCTTGTTGTAACGCTGGACCTTGCGACTTAATCGCTTGCAACACCGCTTTGGCGCTCGCCATGGTCATTGGATGTTTGCAAAAAGTCCCAGCAAAGAAGGTGGTATCGGTCTCAGGGTAGGAATCGTCTCCGTATTGCCAATTTCCTCCGTCAATGGCATCGAGATAGGTAGCGGCCCCCGCGACCACACCGATAGGCATACCACCACCGACGATTTTGCCATAGGTTGCCATATCGGCCTTAACCCCTATCAAGCTTTGAATACCACCGGGATGTGCTCTAAAGCCAGTGATCATTTCATCAAAAATAAGGGCAATACCATGGGCTTCGGTGAGCGTACGTAGTTTACGTAAAAACGCCCAAGGTTGATTTTCAGGGTGACGGCTTTGTACTGGCTCAACAATCACCGCAGCAATATGTTGCGCCTCTCGGGTAATGGTCTCAAGCGCTTCATCATCACCATAAGGTAAAACAAGATTATCGGCGATTGCACCATAACGCACTCCAGCACACATTGCCTCTACGCCTTGCTCTGGCGACTCAGTTGCTAAAGTACCATCATAGTGACCATGGTATGCGCCTGAGAATTGAACAATTTTATCGCGCTTAGTCACCGTTCTTGCCAAGCGTAGCGCCGTCATGACCGCCTCTGTACCAGAGTTACAAAACGATACACGCTCAAGCCCGGTCAGCTCACAGATAAGTGCGGCGACCTCAGGCGCATCTGGACTGGCAAGCCCCAGTTGCATACCCGCTTCAAGCTGTTGTGCCAGCGCAGCTTTGATAAAGTCAGGGTTGTGACCAAATAAGTTAGTACCAAAATCCATGGTGATATCAATATAGCGATTATCATCGATATCCCAGATATATGCGCCCTCACAGCGCTTAGAGAACACCGGATAAAGTAGCTCTTTGCTCGATAGTCTAAAACCTGCCGATGCTCGGCAATCCGCAAGGCGTGCGCGATATTCGCTCACCAGCGCTTTTGAACTATGCGTTTTCGCAATGTAAGCATCACTCAATGCGGCAAGGTGTTGACGCATGGCTGGGCTGCTATTGGCACGCTGCACTTGCTTTTGCTGCGCACCCGGTAATACTGCTTGAGCTCTGCTCGGCTGGGGTTTTGATACCGCGGTTGCTGTCGTGGTGACTGCACTGTTTTCAACTTTCACGCCCTGTATATGGCGTAACTGCTGACCCACCACCGCTTCTAACGCAGCTCTCGCTTCAGCGTTGGTCACTGTGCTTGCAGCCTGTAATTGCGCCTGATAGATAGCGACGAGTGTGTGGTTGTCAGCCTCTACCTCACTACTTTGCAGTGCACCTGTCGTTACCGATACAGGTGATTGCAAACTGCCAGCTTGTTGTGAACCTTGCGGCGCTTTGAGATAGTCACTATGGCTTTGAATATAGGCTACTAACTTATCGACATCGCTGAGCTCTTGATAAAATTGACGAACACTAAACTCTAAACCGAATTCCCGCTCGTACACTCTAACGGCCTGCATGATCATCAACGAATCAACCCCCATTTCTAACAAAGGGAGGTTGGTTTGGATAGCATCAGCGGGCATCGACAAGAGTCCTGCTAGGGTATTGAGCACAAAGCTTCGGATCTGAGCATCACGGTCACTCGCTTCTACCACTGTCAGAGCTTCGGGCTGTGATTGTTCAGTACCAAAAATCCAGTATGAGCTGCAATCAAATGGATATTGCGGCAAACTCACTCTAACGCTCGGACGATTGCCATACACCTGTTGCCATTCGAGCGCCCCGCCTAAATCGAGGTATGTGCCCAAACACTCGGCGAACCTCATGCTGTCTTCGCCTTTGGGATGCAATACATGGGCATAATTGAGCGCTTTGTTTTTGCTGTTTTCTTGTAGTAAGCCACTCAAAATAGGTTTGGGACCAAGCTCAATCGCTAAGCCATGCTCTATTGACTCAAGTGCAGTTACACAGTCAACAAAGCGAACCGGCGCCATAATTTGCTCAACCCAATACTCAGCTGTTGCAATGCGTGCGGTCTCTACATGCCCTGTCATGGATGAAACAAAAGGCAGCCGAGGCTGTTGGAATCTAACCTGCTCAGCGACTTCCCTAAAGGCGTCTAGCATGGGGTTCATCAGTGGAGAGTGGAAAGCGTTTGCCGTATGCAGCGCTTTTACTTTAATTTGCTGTGCTGCAAGTACGTCACTGAGGGCTGTGATTGCTTCATCAGCACCTGAGAATACTACCCCTGCCTCACCATGGAGGGCTGAGATAACCACTTGCTCCTGAATCTCGCTCAAGCAATTACGTGCGGCTATTTCATCACATCTTGCGGCGATCATGCTGCCTTTTATCGGTAATTCATGCATTAGTTGACCACGCGCCGCTATCAACTCAACGCCATCACGAAGCGAGAACACGCCAGCTATACAAGCAGCCGCATACTCACCAACGCTATGACTGAGCAGCTGGGATGGCTTCACCCCATAATGCATCAGTAACCTTGCCACACTGTATTCAATGGCAAACAAGCTCACTTGCGTCCAACGGGTTTGTGCAAGTAGTTCACTATGCTTTTTATCGAATAACACATCCAAAAGGCGCGCACCAAAGCGCTCGCCAACCAGACTGTCAATGTCATCTAACTGGCTACGAAACACTGCATGGTGTTGATATAAAGAGTGAGCCATCAACGGGTATTGCGAACCTTGTCCGGTGAACAAAAACGCGACTTCTGGTGCAGCATTTGCCGAGGGCTGCTCAACAATAATGGGGCTATTCAGTTGCGAAATAAGTGCATCTCTACTCACGCCACTAAACGTTTTATGCACACCTTTAAGCGGCACTTGCTCGGCATTTTGTGCGCAGAAGTCATCAAATGCTTGAGGAGCAAGGCTCGACAATCGTTCACTATAGTAACCAGCAAGTTGTTGCAATGCAGTTTTTGACTTAGCAGCCAGAGGCAATAGAAAAAACGAAGGCGGAGTTATTTCAGCTTGCGTGTAGGGTTTAGGCGCTGGAGCTTGTGCACAGATCACATGTGCATTAGTACCACCAAAACCAAAAGAGCTTAATCCAGCGACTCTTATTCCCCCTTGTTGTACAGGCCATGTCTGCATGTTTTGCGGCACCATAAATGGGAGTTTTTGCCATGGAATATGCGGGTTTAACACCTCACTATAACGCTGCGCAGGAATTTGCCCATACTGTAAACATAGTAGCGTTTTGATAAGCCCAGCAATACCCGCACCGGACTCAAGGTGACCAATATTCGCTTTTACCGCACCGAGAATAACCGGATCATGACGACTATGGTGTTCTCCATACGTGCGGTTTAATGCTGTGATCTCGATAGGATCGCCAAGCTCCGTACCCGTGCCATGGGTTTCCACATAGTGGATATCCCCCGCCTGCATTTTGGCATTACCAAGGGCTGCATTGATCACAGCCTGTTGCGCGGCACTATTTGGCGCGGTAATGCCATTGCTGCGGCCGTCTTGATTAATTGCACTGCCTTTGAGTACACCAACAATCGGGTCGTTGTCTGCCATGGCTTGTTGTAGCGGCTTAAGCATCACCACCCCAACGCCTTCACTTCGCACATAGCCATCCGCTGCCTGTGAAAAAGTTTTGCAATGGCCGTCTGCTGCCAACATTTGTGCGTTTTCACAGGCCTTAGTCACATCATCGCTCAGAATAAGATTAACGCCCGCCACCAATGCCGCGTTCGTTTCTCCATTTCTTAGTGCTTGAATTGCATGATGAAGCGCCACCAGTGATGATGAGCACGCAGTATCAATCGCCACACTCGGGCCGGTAAAATTAAAGCTATAAGAAATGCGGTTTGCAGCAATGCTCAGCGCAGTGCCCGTGCCTAAATACGCGGTACTTTTTTGCTGTTGTTGCGACAATAAAAAATAGTCATTTTGCGATATACCAACATACACGCCAATATCGCTACCTGCGAGCGTGGCAGGTTGGTAACCTGCATGCTGTATGGCGTGATAAGTCGTTTGGAGCAGCAATCTATGTTGCGGGTCGATATGCTTGGCCTCAAGTGGTGAGATGCCGAATAACGCAGCATCAAACTCATCGACACTCTCTAGATAGCCACCGAGTCGATCGGCTTCAAGGTTAGGGCAAAGCTGCTGGCGCTTAGGATCTGGCGTGGTGATCCCATCGCCCTGCTGACATAACAGCTGCCAAAAAGAATCGAGTCCATTTGCTGAAGGATAACGACAGGCCATGCCAATCACGGCAATATCTGTATCTGCAATATCTTCAGCTCGGCAAGTAGGCTGCGTCTTATTCGCTTGCTCAGTGGCGCCTTTCGACTCGTTACGCTCTGTCTCTCCTAGGGCTTGAGTAAGCGTACTAAACTGGCTTAAATACTGGGCTAGTTCGCGAATGGAGGGATATTCGTAAAGTATCGTTGGCTCAAGGTCTAGCTCGTGTACTTCCATTAACTCCCCTGAGATCCGTACCGCTTTCATCGAATCCACACCTAATGCCAAGAATGGCGCGTCGATATCCAAACTACGCGCGGGCTTATCTATTTCTTGTGCGACTAACTCTTGTAATAACCGCTGAATTTGCTGTAGTGACGACGAGGAGGATGGCACCTCAGCTTGTTGTGGCGTAGCTTCTTCACGGGCACGCGCAATTACTTCAAAATTATCGGCTAAATAACTGCGTTTATTCTCCTGGCGCTGAATTTTACCGCTCGATGTTTTATGAATACGGCCAGGTTTTATCAATACGATGTCATAAGGCGTAATGCCGTGGTGCTCAACGATCGCTGCGGTGATCTGCTGCAATACCTGCTCAGCATTTAACTTTCTAAGCGCGGTACGCTTAACTTGTTGCACGATGACCAAACGCTCTTCATCGCCATTAGAGGCGACCGAAAACGCCGCGCCGCCATTTTGCTCTAAGCTATCGCTTGCTTCTGTAACCGTAAGTTCTATATCTTGCGGGTAGTAGTTTTTACCGCGGAAGATAAGCACGTCTTTGGCGCGTCCGGTAACGAACAATTCCCCACGCTGGATAAAGCCTAAATCACCAGTACGCAGATAATTCCGCTCGTCATCACCTTTAATTCTGGCATGAAACGTAGCCTCGGTTGCCGCTGGGTTATTCCAATACCCCTTTGCTACACTTGGGCCAGTTACCCAAATTTCTCCGGTTTCACCATCATTGCAGGCTTCAAAAGACTCTGGGTTAACAATCACAATGCAATGCTCGCCCCAACTCACGCCAGAAGACACGGCGTAATAAGGTTGCTGTTCATCAGCCACATCTAATGCATAAAACGCATCTACTGGACCTTCATCTGCGACTTGTTCGGCTATGCCCTGCTGTAGCTTGGCTGCATCAATACGTAATATCTTTGGCTTTTCTAGAAGACGTCCACCGGTTGCAAATAAGGTGGTTTCTGCCATGCCGTAACAAGGTGCGATACTCTCTCTTTGTAAGCCACACACTTTAAACTTTTGATAAAAGCGCTCTAACGTGCTGGCACGCACTGGTTCTGCGCCATTTAATGCTGAGCGCCAATGGGACAAATCTAAATCTTTAAGGTCTTCATTTTTGACGGTGTCCACACACAGATCATAGGCAAAGTTTGGCGCACTTGACGTTAATGCTTTAGTTTGTGAAAGCAGTTTTAGCCAACGTAGTGGTTTTTGCAGGAAATAAGCCGGGTTCATCAGCGCGGCTGTCGCACCGATGTAAATTGGGTGCATAATGCCAAAAATGAGTCCCATATCATGGAAATGAGGCAACCAGCTTACAATCGAAGAGTTGCTGTCGTGACCAAACGCTTCTTTCATGAGCGCCTGATTATCAAGAATATTATTGTGGGTTACCATCACACCTTTGGGTGTGCCCGTCGAGCCTGAGGTATATTGCAAAAATGCCAGTTGCTCACCACGGTTCTGTGCACGAGGCCACTGTTGAGTCGTCGATTTAAGTGCAATGTTATCGGTAGTAAATAGTGCTAATTGAGCTAGGCTTGGCTCAGAATCAAGCAATGGCTTGGCGATTTCATTGATCTTTTCACTGGTAAGCGCACCTTTGGCACCTGCGTCTTCGATGATGGCGCGCAGACGATCAACATTTTGATTCTTTTTAGGTGGATAGACCGGTACCGCAATTATCCCTGCGTATAAACAAGCAAAAAAGGCTTCAATAAATTCAAATCCAGAGTTGTACAGCAATAATGCTCTGTCACCCGGTTCAAAATATTCACTCAATGTCTCAGCAATAGAGACTGCACGCTCATGCAGCTCTTGGTAGGAAATGGTTTTACTTGGTAATGCCTCATCGTAAAAATACTGATAAGCAATATCTTGAGATCGAGTACGCGCTAAACCCGCGAGTATAGTAACAATATTTTTATTCATGCCATCCCCATAACTTGGTTGGGATTCCTTTGGCAACAGCGCGAGCAGTATCAATTTGGCTTGCGACAGTTAACCATCAGTAACGTTGTAAAAAACCAATCAATTACTTAACCGCAACAAACACAGTACCCACTTAAGCAGGAGAACGTTTGTAGGGTGTATCTATAAAAAAGGTTAACTAACCGCTAAAACCGCGAGCCAAGTTAATCAACAGCACCTTTTGCTATTTGCTTGCAGCATATATACAACATTGCTGTAATCACTCACTGTCACTTTAACGCTTGAATATGGAAACTTTTTTACCATCTTCGCACGCGGGGGTGACGACATCAAAGTCTCAAATAGAGTTATAAAAAAGACCACACTGAAGCTGGTAAATCACACACAACTTGTATGGCTTTACATCAACGACTCATGATCTGTACTGAAAAAGGCTAGCACAAGAAACTGATAAATAAACCGCTTTATTAACAAAAAAGTAAATTTATCCATTACACAAGATTACACCGAACCGTTTTTAGGAACTTTTATTAGGTAGTAACGGGAAAGTCAGAACGATTTGTTTATTTATTAAACAAACCTCTGTTTTAGAAACACTTTTGGTAAAACTCAGAAATACAATTTAGCCTGATATCGAAGTAAAGAAAATAAGACCAGTGCAAGTGTTATATTTTTTGCACTGGTCTTATAGCATCAAACGATTACTTTAGCGAAGGCGAGGTAGTGAACGGCTTCACGCCAATCGCTTGGTAAATTTCAGCAGGCTTAAACGCTTGCTCACCTTTGATCACCAATGTCGCTTTTTGCAGTGCCGTAATGTCCTTAAGTGGATCGCCGTCGATCAATACTAGATCTGCCACTTTACCCTTGGCAATTGAACCGGTTTGATGTGCAACGCCCATCAATTTGGCACTTTCTAGCGTTGCCATATTCAGCACATCAGCCGCAGGAATGCCCGCATCAACGTAAAGCGCTAGCTCACGGATCAAGGTAAAGCCTGCAATGTTATCCGTTCCAGGTACCATTGGAACCCCAGCATCATAGAGCTTTTTCAGCATTTTTTGCATCGCTTCACCCGACTCTTGGTAGCTCAGTTTAAACTGTTCATCAACATGCATCTCAGCCCCTTTTAAACCAC
Source organism: Pseudoalteromonas sp. GCY (assembly GCF_016695175.1). Lineage (NCBI taxonomy): Bacteria > Pseudomonadati > Pseudomonadota > Gammaproteobacteria > Alteromonadales > Pseudoalteromonadaceae > Pseudoalteromonas > Pseudoalteromonas sp. GCY. The sequence goes on along the minus strand of NZ_CP068023.1, from coordinate 477,394 downwards.
GAGCGAATGCAATTGGCATATGCTCTGAAATAGCAGCAAATTCTGGGTTGATCTTTTGATCTTCTGCCATCAATAAACTTCTGAATGTAGATACCGTAGGATCCACAACGATGCGCTTATCACTTAGTAGCTTGATGAATGCATTCATCTCTGGACTATCAAGTGATAAGCCAGAGGCTTTTTCTCCCATCAGTGAAAACCGTTTTTGTGTTCTGGTATCCACTTCTTCACCAGCAAGGAAGTTAAGGAACAGCATATTAATGTGCTGAATCTCATCGTAGCCATTTGCAATGGCTTGCTCTGCCGTCATAAACGCAGGCACGTGACCGCTAAGTCTCAATCCACGGCTATGCGCACGCTCAGAAATAGGCTTTACCCAGTTCGGATCGATAGAAGAATATAGCTTTACTTGAACATAGCCATTATCGGCAAAGAAATCGACCGTCTCGAGCGCTTCTTCCAATGACTTCACACTTAAGCCAGCTGAGTTTTCGCTGTATTTATCCATAAAGCCAGCACGATATACACGCGAACCCAGCACCTGATTGGTATTAAAGAGCGCTTCAATTTCCATAATATTGTCGTGCTCATTACCCATATCTCTAACGCTGGTAACACCGTTCGCAATATTTAAAATACCGTTCTCTTTTGATAAATGACCGTGCATATCCCAAAGCCCTGGGATCAAGGTTTTTCCTTTTCCATCAAGGCTAACCACCCCATTTTGCTTTTTAATATGTTTAGCTATTTCTACAATCTTGCCATTTTTAATCAACACATCATGGTTTTTCAGCAGCTTTTTCTGCTCACCATCAAAGACGGCAACATTTTCAATAAGTAATGCTGGGACATCATGTGTCAGCTTGCTAGCGAGGTTTTCTAAATGCTGCTGTTCGGCTTGTTTTTGGATAGCCTCAAGTTCTTCGAACTGTGCTTTAGTGTAACCGTCGCGCAAGACATACATTGGCCCCCAACTTTGCGCGAAATAGTTACCATCGTCATCGTACCATGCAAAATTAGGAGTAAGGCTAAGGCCACTCGTTACTAATAGATGAACGGTTTGTTCCCCCAACTTCATCGTCTTCATTTTTTCGATAAGCATTTTGCCTTGAGGGTAAACATCTAATTCGTATTTATTATTTTTTAGAACATAACGCATCGTCGCGTTATCTAGTGCAAGGTGGTTATTAGACGGTACGTAGAAATCGAGTGTCGCGTCAGCCTTAATACCTGATTCATTGACGCTTTTCCACTGCGCAATGCCTCTATTATAGCTAAACATTTCATCAATTGCGGAGCCAAAAGCAGAACGCCCTTTAAGACTAAAATTGATGGGTAGTCCTTTTTCATTCAACTTTAAGGTTTCATCAATTAAGATTCGACGGTTGTTCCAGCCAAACTCAATTTTGGCTTTATAGTTTTGCTCGTCGATTTTTTCTTGGGTTAGCGTACCTGCCAAGCCCTTTTCTGAGTAAACATTATTGGTAATGGTGTCAGCAAATACCGCCCAACTCTGAGTAGTTAAAAGCGCCGCAACGAGTGTCGACAAGGCACTTCGCTTTGTTATTATTTTTGTCATGCTATTGTTCCTTAAATTTCCGTTTAACAACAATGATATTACATCAAGATAACAAAAAGCGAAGTGCTTTAACTGTTACAATTCGTGTGATTTCACCATCCGGCTAGGCTTTTAATAACCTGCTGCTTGGCCATCTTTTCTTGTTTCAGATGCACCGTAGTAAACTCCAGTTTTACCATCTCGCATAATCGCCTGATAACCGCCATAAGGACCAACGGCCTCTTGTAACTTGTGACCTTTTTTTATCAGCTCTCTACGGGTTTCCATCGAAAAGCCCGACTCGAGACTGACATATCCTCCATCTGTCATGATTTCACCAGTTGGTTGCGATGAACCACTATGCAAAATTCGAGGTGCATCGCCCGCTTCTTGTAGATTCATACCAAAATCAATCATGTTAATGAGGATCTGCGCATGCATTTGCGGTTGAGTCGCGCCTCCCATCACGCCATAACTCATCCATGGTTTACCATCTTTTGTGACAAAGGCAGGAATAATGGTGTGAAATGGTCTTTTTCCCGGCGCATAACCGTTAAAGTGGTTTTTATCTAACGTAAATAGCTCGCCTCTATTTTGCAAGACAAAGCCAAGTTTAACTGGAGTCATACCCGAGCCCATACCACGGAAATTACTTTGGATCAGCGACACCATATTCCCTTCTTTATCGGCAGTCGTGAGATAAATGGTATCCCCATCTACAGGACCTGCATGATCGCGCTTAGCTGCTTTATTTGGATCAATCAATGCACGCCTTTCGTCAGCATATGCTTGCGAAATAAGCGTCGCGACTGGTATCTCATTAAAGTCTGGATCGGCGTAGTATTTTGCTCTATCTGCAAAGGCAAGTTTTTTTGCTTCAACAAAGGTGTGAATATACTCGGGGCTGTCGAATCCCATTGCCTTGATATCATAGCCCTCTAAAATATTGAGAATTTGCTGGGCGGCAATGCCCTGACCATTGGGAGGTAGTTCCCATAAAGTATAGCCGCGATAATCAGCACTTACGGGGTCAACCCACTCACTGTGGTGCTCAGCCAAGTCTTGGTAACTTAGGTATCCACCATTGGCCTTCATGTAACGGTCGATTTCTTTAGCAATTTCGCCTTTATAAAAGGCATCACGGCCTTTCTCTGCAAGTAATTCATAGGTATTAGCGAGTGCCGGATTCTTAAATATCTCTCCCTTTTTAGGCATTTCCCCCTCAGGCATGAATACTTCTTTAAATCCTGGATATTGCTCACGAGCCGATACCGAGCGCTGCATATAATAGGCAATCAACTCAGAAACTGGAAAGCCGCTTCTGGCATAGTCGATACTAGGTTGAAGCAACTGTTTCATTGGCAATTTGCCAAATTTGTTGTGCAGTTCAAACCAGCCATCGACCGCTCCGGGCACAGAAACGGGAAGCGGCCCATAACTTGGAATTGTATCGCCTTGTTGCTGTAACCTTGCTAACGAAAGGCTTTTTGGTGAGCGCCCTGATGCATTGAGACCGAACAGCTTTTGCTGCTTTGCGTCCCACACAATGGCAAATAAGTCACCACCGATACCGCAACCCGTAGGTTCCACTAAGCCAAGCATAGCATTGGCCGCAATTGCAGCATCTATGGCGCTTCCGCCTTGCTTCAATACCTCTATTGCGACTTGTGTTGCCAGTGGTTGAGAAGTTGCCGCCATGCCTTGGGTTGCAATAATCTCAGAGCGGCTAGCAAAAGCTTTTCCGGTGATCCTGTCATAAGCGAGAGCTGCAGAGCTTACTGACGCACAAAGCATACTAACCAGCGTGCATTTAACTACCTTATTCATTAATTTTCTCTTTTATTGTTTTCTTTTTAACCAATATAAAAAGCCAATCCGTTTACGGCAATCAATTTGCGGTCAAAGCGAAATAAAACGAGATTGGACCTAATGCGAAAACTCAACACGCTATCGCCACAGCACATGATCTGTCACATTAATATTTGCTCAAATTTAATACAGGATTTTGCAGCTGGACTACACTAATGTTGAAGCGCTCTGAAGGAAAAAATAAACGCAATGGAATCGGGGTAATTGAATTGGTTGTTTATGAGTAATCGGGTTATTTCTATAAATTTAAAACAAACACTGACTTGGGGCACGGTACTCTGCGGTCTGGTGATCTCATCTCTTATTATCTCCATTTCATATGTTAGCCAGCGAGACATGCTTCTCGATACCTATGAGACAAAACTAAGACAAAATTTATCCCATTTAGGTAAGCATCTTTTCACTGAATTGGTGGAAGGCAACAATAATCAGATCAACCTGACCCTCGAGGATTATTATTCTGACAATAAATATAAAGCACTATTCCTTGTTCAAGGAGAAACACTGGTCAACAAAACTCAACACTCAGCGATTGGACTACAAGTATTTAATCAAGTTATCAGTCAGGAGCAAGCCACAGCAACGCTACGCACCCTTGATCTCAAGGTGACATTTGACCCTAGTCAGCAGTACTTTCTCGCAGCAATTCCCATTTCACCTAAAGTGCCCGTCGTTGAGCCCGATGATTTAGTTAGGCTGATTGCTATCTACGACGTAAGCACCGTTTTTCTCTCGTTAAGGCAGCAATTGATAACGAAGGCGAGTATTTTAGCGGTGTTTTTAATACTCATCATTATCGCGCTACTAAGCTTTACCCATTACTTCATTCATAAACCAATTAAGAAGCTGATCCAAGTAGGCGCTGAATTATCCAATAAGTCTTTGAGTAGTAGAGCTGATATCGTAGGACATGGCGAGCTTGGAGTCCTAGCTAAGCAGCTTAATGTTATGGCACAAACATTAGAGAAAAACTGGCAACAGCAATTAGAAAGCACCCAAGAATTACAGCGCCGCCACGCACTTATTAATAGTGTTTTTGAGGCCTTGCCGGATATTTTCTTTATAATCAATACGAACGGTACCATCTTAGAATGCCATACCGGAAAATCAGACGACTTGTATATATCGCCTGAGCAGTTTATCAACAAGAAGATGTCGGAAGTACTCCCTTCCCACGCAGCAAAACAATTTAGCCAAGCCATCAAGTCTGCCAATCAGCGTCATCAATTGACCCAAATAGAATATCCATTGACAATTGCTGATCAAGCGAAACTATTTGAAGCCAGGCTCTCCCCCATTCCAGAGACCGATCAACTGGTTATCGCAGTGCGTGATATCACAGAGAAAAAGCGTCAAGAAGAAGTCATCTTACATCACGCTTTTTATGACTCATTGACCGATTTACCAAACCGCTTTTTAGCCATGGAGCGTTTAGCGCAGCAACTGTTTGATGCCGAACGCAACGATGAGCTTGCGGTGGTGTTTTTTATTGATTTGGATGATTTTAAACGGATCAATGATTCACTCGGGCACGAAGCGGGCGATCGAATTCTCATCGCTTCAGGGAAAAGGCTTAAGCAATCGCTACGTGAGCAAGATACCGTGTCACGCCTTAGTGGTGATGAGTTTATTGTGTTGATGGGAGGGTTTAAACATACTTCAGACATTACGTCTGTTGCCGATATGCTCATCAAGCTTTTTCACCATCCCATTATTGTCGACGATAAAGATTTTAATATTTCAGTCAGTATAGGCGTTGCTATCTATCCTTTAGACGCGAACTCCCCTCAGGAGTTACTCAGCTGTGCTGATACCGCCATGTACAATGCCAAAAGTAACGGTCGCAACAACTACTGTCTATTTAATCAAAAAATGAGTCAGCAGTTGTCTCGGCGCATTGATATTGAGGAAGCATTGCGCGTTGCACTGAATGAAAACGAGTTAGAAGTGTTTTACCAACCTCAATTTTATATTGAAGACAGTGATGTATTTGGCGCGGAAGCCTTACTACGCTGGCACAGTAAAACATTGGGCAATGTCTCTCCTGCGGAGTTTATTCCCGTTGCAGAACAAAGTGGTTTGATCATCGACATCGGATTGTTTGTGCTCTCAACGGCTATTAACCAAGCACACCAATGGCAGCAACACTTAGATCCCGATATTCGCATCGCAATCAACTTGTCACCTAGGCAGTTTAAAGACCCAAGCCTTTTGAAGCAGATAGAGCTGTTAGTAAAAGACATCCCGATTGCCAATCGCTTTATCGAGTTGGAGATCACTGAAGGTGTACTGATCTCTGGGCAAACTCAGGTCAAGCAGACCCTAACTCAATTACATCAGTTAGGGTTTAAATTATCTTTGGATGATTTTGGTACGGGCTATTCGTCACTGAATTACCTCCGCCATTACCCCTTTGATTTACTCAAGATAGACCGAAGTTTTATCAGCGATATGCTCGCTACTCACGAGTCTAAAGCGTTAGTTAAAACCATTATTGCCATGGCGCATAATTTATCGATGAAAGTAGTCGCCGAAGGAGTGGAAACGCAGGAGCAATTGCGTTTATTGCAGCAGCTGGAGTGTGATTTTGGCCAAGGATACCTGATCAGCAAGCCGCTTTCTGCAGCACAATTTGAAACCTTTTACCATACTAAGATTGAACCAGTTAAGCGCTCTTCTTAGCAAGAAAAATAAAGTGTAAAAGCAACATCGCTCCCGAATATCCACTTGAGATAATAAATCAGGGTAAACACAAGACTAATAAAAATAATATGTTAGTATTGCAAGGCAGTGTAAGGATTTTGAATCATGAATATAGAGTTACTAGTTAGCAAAGCCAAGCAAGTATGTGACAACCGTGGTGCACGATTTACCCCTATTAGAGAAAAAGTATTTAGACTACTTGCTTCTAAACAAGGTGGCGTTGGTGCATACGACTTACTTGAAGAGCTCAAGTTGACGGAAGCGGCTGCAAAACCCGCTACCGTATATCGCGCCTTAGACTTTCTTTCTGAGTTGGGTTTTATCCATAAAATAGAAAGCACTAATGCGTTTATGCTTTGCCATCACTTCGACCACACACATCCAGTGCAGTTACTGATCTGTGATAGTTGCGGTAACGTTCAGGAGTTACACTCAAACACGATTTCGCATGAACTGAACAGCCTAGCTGCAGAAACCGGATTTGTGGTTACAGAGCAAACCATCGAGGCTCATGGCCGTTGCGAAAAATGTAAAGATTAAGTGCAGTGAGCAAAAAAGCCCACTACACTTATCACTAAGAGCGACACTAATTTATTAAAAATGCGTAAGGGAAAGTCCATATGAATGTAGAGTTCATCAACCCCTTTTTATCATCTCTAATCAATGTATTGGCTACTATGGCGCAAACAGAATTGACGCCGGGTAAGCCAAAAGTGAAGAAAGACGAAGTCGCACAAGGTGATGTATCGGGTCTGATTGGCATGGTTGGTCCACAGACGAAAGGGTCATTTTCGATCACCTTTGAAGAGAACCTAGCGCTAACCATTATGGAGCGTATGCTTGGTGAGCGCCCAGATTCCATTAATGAAGACGTCACTGATATGGTTGGTGAAATCACCAACATGGTCACTGGCGGTGCTAAAAACCTGCTCGGCGAAAAAGGTTACGAATTTGATATGGCAACACCGGTTGTCGTTTCAGGCCCGGGCCATACCATCACCCATAAATGTGATGGTCCTAAACTTATTATGCCATTCACCTCTCCTGACGGTAATGCCAATATCGAAGTCAGCTTCGACAAACTCGCCTAACAGTTAAAAACACACGTTACTTTATGAGTTGGACTCAAAAACAAATTACCTTGAAGCCTCGAAAACGAGGCTTTCACTTGGTAGACGACGAGATTATCTCGCAGCTTCCTGAACTACATGACTATCGTATAGGGCTGCTGCACCTGTTTATACAACACACCTCCGCCAGCCTAACAATTAACGAAAATGCCGACCCAACGGTACGTATGGATATGGAAAGCCACTTTAATCATTTTGTACCAGAGAGGCAAAGCTACTACCGCCATGACTATGAGGGCGATGACGATATGCCAGCACATATCAAATCCAGCACCTTAGGATGTGAAGTAACGATTCCCATTTCTGAGGGCCGCCTGCGTTTAGGTACTTGGCAAGGTATTTATCTCGGTGAGCATCGTGACCATGGCGGTGCAAGACGCGTTATCGCAACGCTTCAAGGTGACATAGAAGGCTAGGCGCTCAGCGCTTAGCTTTCTATGTATTCGTAGCTTACTCTTGGGGTGACGTTACACAGCAGCTCATATGGAATAGTATCAGCACATTGCGCTATTTCTTCTACTGGCAGGTTTGGTCCCCACATTTCTACTTCGTCACCCACTTGAATGCCATTGGGATTATCACCAATATTCACACTGATCATATCCATAGACACGGTGCCGACTATGCCGTAACGCTGGTTACCAATAACCACTGGAGTGCCAATTTTAGCGTGTCTGGGATAACCGTCTCCATAGCCAACACCAATAACGGCAAGATAGGTGTCCTGTTCACATTGCCAACGTCCGCCATATCCCACCGCCTGATGCGCTCTCACCCGCTTGATGGCAATAACTTTAGTGGTCAAACGCATGACAGGCTTTAAACCATGTTGCTGGCCAACACGCGCAAGCATAGGCGAAACGCCATAAAGCATTAGGCCCGGACGGATCCAGTCGCCATGAGATTCTGGCCAACCTATGATCCCCGCGGAGTTTGCCAAACACAATGGTGCGTGACTTTGGCCAACTAAAGACTTAAATAGTACTTGCTGTACTTCGGTTTTATTGTCTTTGATATCATCGGCACAAGCAAAGTGTGTCATTAAGTGGATTTTATCAGCAACATTTTTTGAGCGCTTAAGGCGGGCATAAAATGCTTCAAACTCTTCAGGCTCAACGCCGAGTCGATGCATACCGGTATCTACTTTTAGCCAAACTGTAAGCGGTGCATCTAAATTAGCACGCTCAATGGCTTCAAGCTGAGAAATGTCATGCACTATGGTTTGCAAATTATTGGCAAGTAAAATAGGTAAATCAGAAGGATGAAAAAAACCTTCCAACAGGACGATTGGTTTGGTGATGCCACCAGTTCTAAGCGCAAGTGCTTCATCGACTCTCGCCACTGCGAATGCATCCGCATCTTGCAAATGCTGAGCTATTTTAACCAAGCCATGACCATAAGCGTTGGCCTTAAGTACCGCCATAATCTTACTTTTTGGCGCCAGTTTTTGCGTTAGCTGTAGGTTTTCTCTCAGCGCGGTTAAATCTATTTCAGCACTCGCTAGTCGCATTTCACTACTCAATTGACAGTTAATATTCGTCGTCCATTGCTGGACCCGCATAGTTATCGAATCGAGAGTATTGACCTTGGAAGGTTAACCTAACCTTACCGATCGGACCGTTACGTTGCTTACCTATGATGATTTCGGCCGTGCCTTTGTCTGGACTATCGTCGTTGTAAACTTCATCACGATAAATAAACATAATTAAGTCGGCATCCTGCTCGATAGAGCCTGATTCACGTAAGTCGGAGTTTACTGGGCGTTTATCTGCACGTTGTTCTAGCGTACGGTTAAGCTGAGAAAGCGCGATAACTGGACATTGCAGCTCTTTGGCTAGCGCCTTTAATGAACGAGAAATCTCGGCAATCTCAAGCGTACGGTTGTCTGAAAGGCTCGGCACGCGCATGAGCTGCAAGTAATCCACCATGATCATACTGATCCCACCGTGATCACGTGCAATTCGTCTGGCTCGTGAACGCACGTCTGTTGGCGTAAGACCTGATGCATCATCTATGTACATCTTGCCCTTTTCCATCAGCAAGCCCATGGTGGATGACAGGCGTGCCCAATCGTCATCATCTAACTGACCGGTACGTACCTTGGTCTGGTTGATACGGCCTAGTGAGGCGAGCATCCTCATCATGATCTGTTCTGAAGGCATCTCTAACGAGTAGATCAGTACCGGCTTGTCTTGCGTCATTGCTGCATGCTCAGCCAAGTTCATCGCAAACGTGGTTTTACCCATCGACGGACGCGCTGCAACAATGATCAAGTCAGAAGGCTGCAGTCCTGCCGTCATCTTGTCTAAGTCGCCGTAGCCTGTACTTACCCCGGTAACACCATCTTGTGGAGATTGGTAAAGTTCTTCAATTTTGTCGACGGTTTTTTCTAGAATGCTGTGAATACTTTGCGGACCTTCAGTGCTTTTAGTGCGCTGCTCAGCAATCTTAAATACCTTGCTCTCAGCTAAATCTAATAGCTCATGGCTATCTCGTCCCTCAGGATTAAAGCCTGCCTCTGCAATTTCATTCGCCACACCAATCATTTCGCGAATAACCGCCCGTTCACGTACGATACTCGCGTAAGCATCAATATTAGCAGCACTTGGTGTGTTTTTAGCAATCTCAGCAAGATATGAGAAACCACCGATGGTTTCTAACTGATTATTTTTTTCTAGATTCTCAGAAATCGTGATTAAGTCTATGGGGTGACCAAGCTCTACTAGCTTTTCCATCGCTTCAAAGATCAGCTTATGGGTTCTGGTATAAAAGTCATGAGACACCACCAATTCCGCAACACGGTCGAAGGCTTCATTATCTAGCATCAAGCCACCGAGCACAGATTGCTCAGCTTCAATTGAGTGCGGTGGAACTTTTAAGGTGTCGACTTGTATATCTGGTTTAGCCATATCACAACATTGAGAAATTGAAGGCCCTCTATTGTATCTGGTCTACCCATAAGTGCAAATAACAAAAGGCCAGAGTTTGGGGGAAACTCTGGCCTTACTAGTCTGATAAATATTCGTATTAGTTACGCTTTAGCTCAATATTGCCGCTAACGGTATCGATTTCTACATCTGCATTACCACCGTTAAGCACAAACTCAAGTGAACGAGCTGGGCCATATTTGGCTTTTTTAACTTGCTCTGCGCTTAGCTCATTGGTGATATGGCCACCAGAATGCGCGTTGATTTCAAACCTTGCCGATACATCTGCAGGGAAATAAAGCTCAATATCACCACTAACACTGTCCATATTTATATTGGCGTTATCCAGTAACTTTGCTGCATATACTGCAATTTCGCCGTTAACGGTAGATAAGCGTAAGTCTTTTAACTCTGCCATCTTTAACTCGACTTCGCCGTTGACGTTTTCTAAGCGCAGCTCGGTTGCAGTGGTTTGCGTTTTAATTTCGCCATTAACGGCGTTAAACCTTAGTTTACCGCTCGAAGCGATATCTTCAATGTCCCCATTGACGGTTTCAAACTGAATATTGCCATCTAAGTCACGACTATCAATATCACCATTTACGGTTTCTAACGCAATTTTACCGCTGATTTTACTCGCTTTAATATTACCGTTGACCGTTTTGATACGAGCGCCCGCAGTTAAATCAGCAGCTTCAACGTCAACCACCACCCCTTCAAAGTTTAATTCACTGCTACGAGGCATATAAATGGTGAGTTTAGAGCCATCACCACCACCCCAACTTTTATAGCGTCTTGGCATCTTCACGATAAACTCAGTTACCTCGCCAGAGGTTTTTAGTTTATAACCCTCGGCTTTATCGTCTAGCTCGCCTGTCACTTTAAAAACATTTTTATCCCATGTTTTTATCGTTACGTCACCGCGCTGATTCTCGATGACAACTTTACCATTTGCAGGTATCGACAGTTCTTTATCGATAGATTCTCCGGCGAACACTATCGCAGGTAGCGCCGCTAGGCCAATAATTAATGCTTTCATCTTAATTCTCCTAAATTTGTTGCCAACGAGGTTGATGAACCTTATTGATTAAGTCGAGTTGCTGCTGATAAACCTGAGCTAACATTTTTAACAGCGCAGCGTTCTCAGGATCTTGCTTTAAAGACAGCTTGATCGCTTGTTCCGCCTGCTCGAGCTCTTGCAATTGTGTCTGCCAATCAGAAGTCAGCGCTGGCTGCGTTTCATATTGAACCAGTAAAGACTGCTTTTGCTGCTCAAAAAAAGCGCTAATATTGGCCAGTGAGTCCTGCTTGGGCTGATTCATAATGACTTGCCAAGCAAGTAAGCCCGCAATAGTACACGCCGCAATACCAGATAACTTTTGCCAATTATTTTGCTTTGGCGGCTGCATCGGTTGTGCTTGATTGATTGCACGCTCAACGCCTTGCCATAAGTCACGTTGTGGCTTTGGCTGCGATTGTTCGTCATTCAGTGCGGTATGCATAAATTCATCAAAAGATGGTTTAGTCATTGTTGTACCACTCCTGTAATAAGTTACGTGCTCGGTGATATTGCGATTTACTCGACCCTACGGCCATGTTTAACATATTGGCAATTTCCTCGTGGCGATACCCTTCGACAGCATGTAATACGAAGACCAACCTGGCACGTTCCGGCAATCTGACGATGAGTTTATCTAGGCCATTTAGCTCTCCTAGCTGCTCAGCTCCTTGCTCATCCAGTCCGGATTGTTCAAAGCTTACAACCTTTTGTAACCAGTTTTTTTGCTTTCTAAGATAGCTGATAGCAATATTACTGGTCACACTATGAAGCCAAGTCGTAAATTGTGATTGCCCTTTAAATTGGTCTATCTTTTGCCACAATTGCACAAAAACTTCCTGACATGCATCTTCTGCATGGGCGGGCTCAGCGAGCAATCTAAGACACAATGCATATACGCGACGGTGATGTTGCTCAAATAGTTCGCGAAATGCACCTTGGTCCCCTTGCTGGCACCTAGCCACTAGCGCATCGGTTTGTTCTTGTGTAAATGCCTCTTTGGCATTAATTATCATGCGTCTGTTCCTTTGGGTTGATTCCTTCATCTTCGCATATCGAATGGAACAAACAAAGTCACCAACGCTCAATTGCCAATTTCTACTTTTTTATAAAGTACTTATTTAGACGCGAGCGAAATCGGAAATGGTTTAAAAGGGTTGGAAAAAATTTTACTTTTTTATTTGGCAGCAAAAAGTGGAGCCTGACGCTCCACTTAGGAAAGTTACTCAGCGATTTTAGTTTCGCTCTCGTCTGCTACTTGATATGGTTTATAGTGCCAGCCCTTAAAGACTAATTTCGGCTTTTGCCCTGGCGGCTGTACGCCAATACCCGAATTTTTTAATGCTTGGTCAAAGTGGATCCCTGTACCACCGGTACCAGTAATCGATGCCCCTCGAACTGTACCGTACAATTGCCCACTGCCATTCAACAGAATAGAAGTTAACGGTGAATAAATAGCAGCATATAAAGAAGACGCGCCACTAAATACAAAACCGTCGGGGCCATCAAATGAAGAATACACACTAAATACCGGCAGTTTGCTCTTCTTGGTTAAACCTTCTTGCTCAGCAATAACCTTAGCACTTGCGCCAATAGAAACTTTGCCAGTAGTGAACACCGTCAAAGAACTTTCTTTTTCTATCCAGATATGGGTGTCGCCAGTTAATGTGAGATCACCATCAATCAACCAAATCACATCGCCACCAGAAATCTTGATTTTGCCGTCAGATCCTAATTTCAACCCTTTAAATGAGAACGCAAGCTGCGTTTTTTCTGTCGCTGTGCCTAGATTTTGATCCACCTCTTGGAATAAATAAATGGTGTGCTCTTTAGCAACATACACGCTCGAGCCATTACGCTCATACACTGCCTGTTTTGGTTTAAAGTGTAAGATTTGTTGCGCGCCTACATTTAGGGGAGTGAATCGATTACGAGGATCGATAATGCTATCCATATTAAAAGGTAACGCCAAAGGATCACACTCTTTATTAGGCTTTGCAGGGTCGTAGTCGGGAGAATCAGGATCGTACACTTTTACCGGCTCAACCACTAAATCAGCGACTCTAAATTTAGCATCGGAGTAATGCACACCATCTTGAACTTGCAAGCCAGTATCTTTAAATTGACCACTGCCAGTATATTGAATATCGAACGCATCGCCATTTTGGTTGATGATCTCAGCGCCCCACTCCATTTTCGCGTCACCCATTGCGCGCACATAACCTTGGATCTTGCCGCCTCTATGTGTAAAAAAGCCGCGGCTGTAGACATTACCTTCCACTCGAATACCACTTGATGACGGCGAAATATCTACCCCGGTATTTGATCTAACGTCACCCAAAATAGGTGAAGAACCTTTTAAGTAAATCACACCAGATGCTTCAACATCGCCTTTAATCGGAGAGTGACCTGATAGCACCACATCCGCATCGCCCACCACAGTGTGTACATCACCATCATGGCTTTTTGTTTCTTCGTAAGTGCCTTTCGATGAGTCATAGCTATCGACAGAGCCACTACCAGATAGATTTACACCTTTACAGCCAGTAACCGCATTTTGGAATATGGACTCTTTCGCTGCTGGCTGTAACTCGAAGCGCGCAACTAGCCGATGGTTCGCGTGCTCACCATGACGCTGACCCAAGCTTTCAATTTCAAACTCATTGCCATTAGCATTAACCGAGATCTGATATTGCGAATCAGTGATCGTTCCGCTACCTGTTTTACTAATACCATTTATCAGCGCATTGACATCTTGCGGATTGCCACTTAACGCCGCATCCAGCTTTTGACGATATTCTCTGATCCCTTGTTCAGCCACTAATCTTGCATTAATGTCTTTTTGGAAGTTACCACTCAACCTTTCTTGTACAACGCCTTCTTTGAGGGAAGCGAATACCACAACGCTAGCCATGCCGCCGAGCAGCATCACTTTAACCAGTGTAAAACCTTGTTGTTTCATTGTATTAGCTACCTAATCCAGCGTAAAAATTCATCTGTATGCCTGCACCGTACTGCGTCGGAAAACTACTACCTTGTATTGTGACTGTAATTAACTGACCACTGGCATCGGTTGCAAACGCGAGTCCAGTTACCCCTTTCAAAAGATTGATATCACCCGTGCCGCGATCGCACACTAAATACCCATCTTGTAAAAAATAGCGCTCAGTGTAGTCAGCCGTAGGTACGCTGCCATCACAAGCGGGCACCCCAGCCAATTGGCGGATCGTAATATCGGTCGCCGTCACAGTAGGGATTTCCTGAGTTTGCTTGATGCTGCGCATCATCACTCGATTGGTATAGCGAACAATCTCTTGCGATGTTGCGAGCTGTTGGCTTGTCGTCACCGTTTCTTTTATCGACGTGTATGACGTTGCAATCCCAATAACTAAAACCAACCCCACAACCATCGCAACCATGAGTTCCAGTAAGGTATATCCCTTTATTTGTTTCATAAGCCCCCTCCAGGCGGTGGAGAGCAAGTATCCGCAACATTTGGGTAACTGGTAGTCAAAGAAATTTGGTTTTCAGCAGCGTTTTTTACCCGCTTATCTTCCCAACTCACTGTAAGCTGCATGTTATTGCTATATACCGGAGGCAGCACTAACGTAAAGCGACTATCCGCTGGATGCAGCTGTTGAATAAGTGGATTAGCGAATGTCATATCATTGTTGTTATGTTGTAATTCACATAACAAGGGCCATATCCTCTCAATTGCATTTTGGCCATGAATTAACGCCATCGTGTATTGAAAGCTATTGGAGGCAAACTGTAATGACTTAAGCTGCGTCGCAGCAAGACCAAGCAACATTAGCCCAGCCACCAACATCGACACCACGACCTCAATGAGAGAAAACCCCTTACTTAACTGCAATTTTGTTCCGCCTCAGCTAACCAACTTTGACCACTGACCAGCACACATAAACGATAATCCTGGGTATCGGTAATGTTGTCGGTGATCAATATGTTGTTTGTAGCCAGCACTTCGCCACTTTCGCGCACAACTTGGTCGGCCAGTGCCACTTCTATCGAGCTGTGTTTAATAGAAAACCGCCCCACTTCGGTCAATTGGCCATTTTCAGTGGTTTTCACAACCCAGTCGCTGTCCTCAACGACCAGTGATACCTGTTGCTCACGTCGAACCGCTTCACTGCGGGCCAAGCGATATACCGCCTGCAGTTGATTAGCATGCGTCGTAAGTCTGTCTTGCTGAATTTGCTTTATAAAACTGGGCGCTGCTATCGAAGCTAAAATTGCAAGTATTGCCATGGAAATAAGCAGCTCAAGCAAGGTAAACCCTAAATGTCTATTGCCAGCAATCATTGTTCTTCGGTCCTTGTTCACCAAGATGGTTGATACTTAGCACACCACACCTGTCAGCTGCTTGTGCTTTTCCTACTATTGGCGTAGCTGTAAATTGATATCCCAAATTACGGTATTGCCCAACAGCGCCATTTGGTTTATCAGTGGGAATATATTTAAACGTGTAGAATTTAGACTCAGGCAAATCTGTAAGTAAACTCGCATCAGGATAGCCACTATTGCGGCTGTATATGCGTTCAATCACACCAGCCATTTCCAACATTTGCTGCTGTGCTTGCGAACGACGCCCATCCTGAACGTATTCCACATACGACGGATATGCCACACTGGCAGTGATCGCCACGATTGCAACGGCAATTAATAGCTCCGTAAGTGTAAAACCTTTATTTACAGACATTTAATTATTCCACCACTAGATTGATAGCGCTGTCATTTACATTGCACTGTATGACAGACAAAAGACAAAGAAAAGGGTTAACCTATAATATGTAAACATAACATGGAGCGAAAGTTTCTAAAAAGGAAACTTATTACACCACATTACAGCAGTATTGCCTTTTGATATAAGGCAAACTTTGAGCGAGAGGATCATCCATGTCACACCTTAAATTGGTATGAATAAGATTATTATGATTTTCTTCGAGGGGTTACTTAATTCAACCTAAGATTTGGATGCCAACAAAACCAATATTTTTAATATTCAATGCATTCAGCATTAAGAATATCTGTTAACTAGGTTTTTACTGTTCGAAATTCGGGCGAATTTAGGTAAATTAAGTGAATAAAAAGCCGTGTATAAAATACACGGCTTTTTTAATTTAAGCTCAATTAAAAATTAAGCTTCAGCAATTACGATTACTTTGATCGTAGCTGTAACGTCAGAGTGTACTTGGATAGCTACATCGAACTCGCCAGTCTCACGGATAGTACCAAGAGGTAGACGAACTTCTGACTTAGATACCTCAACACCTACTGCAGAGATAGCATCAGCAATATCGCGAGTACCGATAGAACCGAATAACTTACCTTCGTCACCCGCTTTAGAAACTAGAGTTACTTCAGCTAGTGCTTCTAGTTTTTCAGCGCGTGCCTGTGCAGCAACTAGCTCTTCAGCGATTTTCGCTTCAAGCTCAGCGCGACGTGCTTCGAAAGTTTCAATGTTAGATTTAGTTGCAGGAACTGCTTTACCCTTAGGGAATAAGAAGTTACGTGCGAAGCCAGATTTAACATTAACCTGATCACCTAGGCTACCTAGGTTTGCAATTTTGTCTAGTAGAATAACTTGCATGTCTCTACACCTTTTAAAAACTAGTAATCAGCTGCTTACTTGTGTAAGTCAGTGTATGGAAGAAGGGCTAGGTAGCGAGCACGCTTGATAGCAGTTGCTAGCTGACGCTGGTATTTAGCGCTAGTACCTGTGATACGGCTAGGTACGATTTTGCCACTTTCTGTTACGTAGTTTCTAAGAGTAGCCAGATCTTTGTAATCAATTTGTTGTACGCCTTCCGCTTTAAAACGGCAGAACTTACGACGTCTGAAATAACGTGCCATGAGTAATTTCCTCAATTAATTCTTTCAATATGTTGTGCGTGCAATACCAGCTGACTCAAGCCATTTCGGCTCTCGTGGCGATTTATAAAACCGCGAACTTGTAATGCTTGCCCAACGTATAAATGCTCAGTTTGGTTTCGGAACTGTTCTCCACTGGCAACCACTTGAATACGCACGTAGGCATTTCGAGTAAGGTCAGCCTCTAATTGCATTGATTTGTGCTCAAGTACAAATATGCAATGTGGGATCCCAGCTGGGCTTTGACTAAATTTAGGTGTTTTACAAATCACGCCCGAAAGCAGATATTGATTGGTATACAGGTCAACCTGATTACTCACCATTACCTCGAAAGGTTAGTCAAATCCGAAATCAACAACGATTAAGCAGAAGCTGCTTCTTTTTTCTCTTCTTTTGCAAGAGGAGACGCTTCAGTTACCGCGTTTTTAGTACGCATAACTAGGTTACGAAGCACTGCATCGTTGTAGCGGAAAGAAGTTTCAAGCTCGTTGATTACTTCAGTTGGTGCTTCAACGTTCAATAGAACATAGTGTGCTTTGTGAAGCTTTTCGATTGGGTAAGCCAGTTGACGACGACCCCAGTCTTCTAGACGGTGAATAGTACCGCCAGCTTCAGTGATAGCACCAGTATAACGCTCGATCATACCAGGTACTTGCTCACTTTGGTCTGGGTGAACCATGAATACGATTTCGTAATGACGCATGGATATTCCTTACGGTTAGTATAGCCTTGTCCCGTTTCGGCCAGTCGGGGTAAGGCAAGGAACGATAATAGTAAGGCCGAAAGAGCGAGTATTTTACGCGTAGCATTAAAATTAAGCAATCAGTTTGTTATGAAAAATTGGTGGAATAAGACTATATCTGCAAGTTTTTTTAGAGAGATTGAAAAATAAGAATATTTAGGGGGGTGGAGCGGCACACGAGGTTCGAACTCGTGACCTCGACCTTGGCAAGGTCGCGCTCTACCAGCTGAGCTAGTGCCGCATTCCGATATAGCTCTTATTTTTCCGCTGGGCGCAACCTTGAGGTCGCGTCTAACGTTTTAGCAGCTGAGCTAGTGCCGCATTCCGATATAGCTCTTATTTCTCCGCTGGGCGCAACCTTGAGGTCGCGTCTAACGTTTTAGCAGCTGAGCTAGTGCCGCATCACATCATATTCTTTATTTTTTCAGTCGAATATGAACTGAGAATTTTGGAGCGGCACACGAGGTTCGAACTCGTGACCTCGACCTTGGCAAGGTCGCGCTCTACCAGCTGAGCTAGTGCCGCATTCCGATGTAGCTCTTAATTTTCCGCTGGGCGCAACCTTGAGGTCGCGTCTAACGTTTTAGCAGCTGAGCTAGTGCCACATCACATTTTTTAGTTTATACACCTAAAACAAGTGTTTGGAGCGGCACACGAGGTTCGAACTCGTGACCTCGACCTTGGCAAGGTCGCGCTCTACCAGCTGAGCTAGTGCCGCATCACATATTTAGCTCTGGATTTGTCGGTAACTACGCTAGGTCGCGTCTTTACCTGTAGCAGCTGAGCTAGTGCCGCATCACATATTTAGCTCTGGATTTATCGGTAACTACGCTAGGTCGCGTCTTTACCTGTAGCAGCTGAGCTAGTGCCGCATTACATTTTTTAGTTTATACACCTAAAGTAAGTGTTTGGAGCGGCACACGAGGTTCGAACTCGTGACCTCGACCTTGGCAAGGTCGCGCTCTACCAGCTGAGCTAGTGCCGCATTCCATAGTTAGCTCATTATATTGTCGGTAATTACGCAAGGTCGCGTTGATTACCTACTGCAGCTGAGCTAGTGCCGCATTCCATAGTTAGCTCGTTATGTTGTCGGTAACTACGCAAGGTCGCGTCTTTACCTGTAGCAGCTGAGCTAGTGCCGCATCACATTTTTTAGTTTATACACCTAAAACAAGTGTTTGGAGCGGCACACGAGGTTCGAACTCGTGACCTCGACCTTGGCAAGGTCGCGCTCTACCAGCTGAGCTAGTGCCGCATCACATATTTAGCTCTGGATTTGTCGGTAACTACGCTAGGTCGCGTCCTTACCTGTAGCAGCTGAGCTAGTGCCGCATTTCTATATAGCTCTTATTTTTCCGCTGGGCGCAACCTTGAGGTCGCGTCTAACGTTTTAGCAGCTGAGCTAGTGCCGCATCACATATTTAGCTCTGGATTTGTCGGTAACTACGCTAGGTCGCGTCCTTACCTGTAGCAGCTGAGCTTATACTGCTTTATTAATGCTCAAGAAACCTCGCAAGGCTTGTCATCTCAAGCGGGGCAGGATTCTACAAGATAAAATTTGCTTTGCAAGTGTTTTTTAAACTTTGAAGAATTTTTCTTGGTAAACTTTCAGCTCCATGATGGAGTCTTTGATATCATCCAGTGCTAAATGAGAGCTTTTTTTCTTTATTTCACCCAATAGCTCAGGCTTCCAACGTCTCGCAAGTTCTTTTATCGTACTGACATCCAAATTGCGATAGTGGAAATAAGCTTCTAGCTCTGGCATGTATTTGTTGAGGAATCTACGGTCTTGACCAATAGAGTTACCACACATTGGAGAAGCACCTGGCGGCACCCACTCTTTAAGGAAATCTAGTGTTTGCTTAACTGCATCTGCTTCCGTGAACTTACTCGCTTTACAGCGAGCAGTCAGACCTGAGCGACCATGTTGATTGGTGCACCACTCATCCATATTGTCCAACAGCTCATCACTTTGATGAATTGCCACTACTGGACCTTCAGCTAAAACATTGAGATCACCATCTGTGATCACCGTCGCGATTTCTAAGATTTTATCTGTTTTCGGTTCTAGCCCCGTCATCTCTAGATCGAGCCAGATCAAGTTTGATTCATGAAAAGTCATACTTTACCTTAGCGGTACTTTCCTTTAGATCCAATGCAATTAGATATATCATATTAGTTTAAACACTCGACCTAAAGCTTTTTTTACCATGCGCGGCGTTTTATTGATTTATAGCCTAAATTTGAACGCTCTGCACGCCAAAGCTTAAATAGATTATAAACATGGCAAAGAAAAAGAAACTCAGTAAGGGCCAATCCCGTCGGATTAAAGCCAATCATCAGAAGCGAATCGATAAAGCGAAAGAGACAGAAGTATCTGATGTTTCATGGCAAAACGACAACTTAGGGCCAACAGAAGCCGCAGTGGTGATCAGCCGCTTCGGCCAACATGCGGATATAGAAACCACAGACCAAGAGGTTTTGCGTTGCAATATCCGTCGTACCGTAACAAGCTTAGTTTGCGGTGATGAAGTCATTTTTCGTCGTGCCAAGGTCAGTGATGGTGACTTAGCCGGCGTAATTGAGGCTGTGCATGAAAGGCGCACACAACTCACTCGTCCAGATTTTTATGACGGTGTGAAAGTTGTCGCTGCGAATATTGACCAAATATTGATGGTGTCGGCCGTTGTGCCTGAATTTACCCCTCAAATCATCGATCGCTACTTAGTCGCTTGTGAGGATATGGGCATAGAGCCAATTTTATTACTTAATAAAATTGATTTGCTTGACCAAGAAAGCCTCGAATATATTGATGAAGTCTTAGATATATATCGTGAACTTGGCTATCGCGTACTCTTAGTCAGTACAAAGTCAGGCGAAGGCATTAACGAGTTAAAACACATGCTTGAGGACAAAAATAACATTTTTGTTGGACAATCAGGGGTTGGCAAATCAACGTTGGTCAATACGGTACTGCCCAATGCAGATATTCTCACCAAAGAAGTCTCCGAAAATAGCGGCTTAGGGCAACATACAACCACAGTATCGCGCTTACACCACTTGCCGTCCGGTGGAAACCTGATCGACAGCCCAGGGATCCGTGAGTTCGGCCTATGGCACTTAGACGTGGAACGCGTCACTTGGTGCTTTAAAGAATTTAGAGAGTTTATTGGCGGCTGCCGCTTTAGAGACTGTAAACACCTAAACGATCCGGGATGTTTACTTCGTGAAGCCGTAGATAACGGTAAAATCAGCGAATTACGTTTTGAAAGTTACCATCGTATTTTAGAATCTATGGCTGATGGCCGCGCAGGTGCGCGCGCGCCGAGAGTCTGATAATATTTGCTAAATTGGCTCAATGACTTGAGCCCGATAGCCACTTCGCAATACAAAAAAATCGAAAGTGACAAGACTAATAATTAGGAACTGTTAAAAGTGAATTTGGATAAACTAAAAATTGCCATGCAATATGCATTACCTAAACATGCGGTTTCTCGTTTGGTTGGTAAGCTTGCCGCAGCAGAAGCTGGCGCCTTAACCACAAAGCTAATTAAGCTGTTTATCAAACAATATAAAATCGACATGAGCGAGGCATTGCACGAAGATCCAGCTCACTATAAAACCTTTAACGAGTTTTTTACCCGTCCACTGAAGCCGGGGATCCGTCCTTTGGCAGAAGATAGCGATATCCTTGCCCACCCAGTTGATGGTGCAATCAGCCAACTTGGTGATGTCGTCGATGGTCAGATTATCCAAGCTAAGGGTCACAACTACAGCTTACAGACGCTGCTAGGCGGTAAAGAAGAAGACGTTGCGCCTTATGTTGGTGGTAAGTTTGCAACGATTTATCTAGCACCGAAGGATTATCACCGTATCCACATGCCGGTTGATGGCACCCTTCGTAAAATGATTTATGTACCGGGTGACTTATTCTCAGTAAATCCACTTACCGCGCAAAATGTGCCTAATTTATTTGCTCGTAACGAGCGAGTTGTTGCTATTTTTGACACTGAAATTGGCCCGCTTTCTATGGTATTGGTTGGTGCAACTATCGTCGCTAGCATTGAGACGATTTGGGCCGGTACAGTAACACCACCAGCCGGAAGAGATGTCTTTACTTGGACATATCCAGCAGAAGGTGACAACGCGATAACGCTGAAAAAAGGCGAAGAGATGGGTCGCTTTAAGCTTGGTTCTACCGTGATCTTAGCGTGGGGGGCAAATAAGGCTGAGTTCTTAGATGGCCAAAACCCAGAGACCGTCACACGCATGGGTACGCCATTTGCAAAAATAGCAGAGTAAATTACTGTTAGTGGCTTGAAACTACTTCAAGCCACAACATTCACACTCGGGGTTTTTACTGAGCCCATACTGCTTTTGCTGCAAACTCATACCATCTAGCGTACAAAATACACTTCCTTGATGATGTCCAAGTAGCACATTTATGGTCAATAAAGCTTGCTGCGCACCGATCACCCCCAGTAATGGGCTAATGACGCCAAAGTTGTCACAATTCTCCACTGGTGTTTGCAAACCCTCAGGGAAAACGCAAGCATAACAAGGCGATTCAGCGCTAAAATCAAAGCACATGAGTTGGCCTTGCGTGGCAATCGCGGCTCCTGCTATCAACACCTTACTCGCTTGATAACAATACCTATTGAGCAAATAACGGGTAGTAAAGTTATCGCTGCAATCCAAGACAATATCTGCATCACAGAGTAACTCGGCGATGTTCTTATCAGTCAATCTCGCATTAATTGGTACTAGTGTGATCTCGTTATTGAGACTTGCCAGCACCTTTCCTGCTGCTTTGGCCTTTTGCTGGCCTAAGTGATTCACTTTATACAAAATTTGCCGCTGTAGGTTAGACAACTCAACTTCATCGTGATCAATAAATGTAAGCTTACCAATGCCACTCGCCGCTAAGTAAAACAACGCGGGACTTCCCAGCCCACCGCAGCCAACCACAGCGACATGCGCCTGTTTCAATGCGAGTTGGCCTTGCTCACCGACCTCTTTTAACAGCAAATGACGACTATACCTTAGCCGCTCCTTGTCATTGAGCTCAGTCATGTCGCGCCATAGCTTGCTTTAATTCAAGTACAGCCTGCTGTGGGTCTTGGGCTTCAGTGATAGCTCTTACAACCGCAATACTAGATACGCCAGTTGCAGCCACTTCTGGCACGCGACTAAGATCAATGCCACCAATAGCGACGGTTGGATAGACAGACTCCATCAAAGGAACAAAGTGTGTCAGCTTTTCCAGCCCTTGGATTTGTCCGGTCATGTCTTTAGTCGTGGTTGGGTAGATAGCACCAAAAGCCAAATAACTTGGGCGATAGTTATGTGCCCGGAGCATTTCATAAAAACCATGGGTCGAAATACCTAAGCGCAGCCCTGCCTCTTGGATGGCAACAAGATTAGCTTTATCGATATCCTCTTGGCCTAAATGAATTCCATAGGCGCCGTGCTTAATCGCTAACTGCCAGTAGTCGTTAATAAACACCTTCGCATCGTATTTTTGTCCAAGTGCAATGGCAGTTTGTATTTCCGCCTCGAGATTAGCTTGCTCTGGATCTTTAATTCTCAGCTGCACCGTATCAACCCCAATAGCGAGGCATTTTTCCACCCAGTCTGCACTGTCTACCACGGCATAAAGGCCAATAGGGTCGTCAATGCTGGCAAAGCCTGCGGCAAAATTAAATTCCTCAGGTAATGCAAACTCTAGCTCATCAGCAAGCCAAGAGCCCGCTTCTATCACTTGCGGGTAATCATTGAGATCAACAGGGAAACTCGTATGTGCAACAGGGCCCACACCTTCACCATAACGTATCGCCGCTTTTAGCCCTGCATTGATGTATGCTTTAGCGAGAATAAAAGCATCTTTAAATGGGTACTCCTTGGCCATACATGCCGCGATCACTGACGATAAACTACACCCAGTACCGTGGCTATGCGGTGTTTGAATTTTCTCATTGCCAAGCCAATACTCGGTATCTCCCGCTAAGCCATAATCAATGCAGTAGCCTTTTGGGTAATCCCAATGACCGCCTTTAATTATCACCGACTTTGCACCGAATTCACGCAATTTGGCAGCAGCCTCTTTTACAGCATCAGGACCTATCAAATACACGCCTGTCAGCAGCTGAGTTTCGTGTGTATTGGGTGTAATGATATCCACCAGCGGTAATAAATGGGTTTTTAACGCATCCACCGTGTCTTCTTCGGTTAATGAATCCCCGCTCGTCGCGATGGCAACGGGGTCATAAACCACTAGCGGCGGTTTTGCCCATGTTGCTTTGTAATGCAAGAGGTGCTCAGCAATCAGTTGGATCTGCTGAACATTGGCGAGCATGCCAATCTTTATCACCGTTGCAGGCATATCTTGCGAAAGCGCCGTTAGCTGAGATTCGATAACTGTTGTCGAAACCGGGTTTAACGCTTCCACCCCTAAACTATTTTGCGCCGTCAACGCAGTTACTACGGTACAACAATGAACATTAAAGCTCTGCGTTGCTTTGATATCCGCTTGAATACCAGCGCCACCGCCAGAATCAGAACCCGCAATACTCCAAACGATATGTGACAAAGAGAACTCCTTATATAATTATCCGCAATTCAAGTTAGTTTGCGTGCCAAAAAGGCATGCCTAAGGTTGGCGTAGAAGGTGATGCCACCTCTTTTTGTGGCATTGCTTTTGCCAAATAAGACAGACGCCCTGCAACCGTGCTGGCTTCAAACGCTTTTGCCATGGTGATAGGACAACCCGCCCCTGCCACTGCCGAATTCAATAGTACGGCATCATAACCCAGCTCTAGAGCTTGGCAAGCATGAGACGGCAAGCCGAGTCCCGCATCGACAATCAAGGTTTGATGGGGCAAACGTGTGCGGATGGTTTGCAGGTTATATGGATTTAACAGCCCTTTTCCCGTACCAATTGGTGCGCCCCAAGGCATTAAAACTTCACAACCAAGTGCATCTAAACGCTGACACAGCACCAAATCATCAGTGCAATAGGGCAATACCTTAAAACCGTCTTTTAGCAAGATTTCGGTGGCTTCGAGCAATGCAATGGGATCTGGCTGTAAGTTATATTCATCACCAATGAGTTCAAGTTTAATCCAATCCGTGGCAAACACTTCCCGGCACATTTGCGCCAAGGTCACCGCTTCTTTTACGCCATGACAGCCAGCCGTGTTTGGTAAGACTCGCAGTCCCATCTCTTTGATAAGCGACCAAAAGTCGTCACCCGCTTGCTTAGTTTGCTGGCGTCTCAGCGACACAGTAACAATTTCAGCACCCGAGGTGGCGATAGCTGCCTGCATTACTTCTGGAGAGGGATAAAGTGCTGAGCCAATTAACATGCGGCTAGTAAATTGTTCACCATAAATAGTGAGCTTAGTATCAGTCAAAGACTGCATGTTTATCCCCCTTGAATTGGCGATAAAAGCTCAATCTTATCACCGTCGCTCAATGTCACGCTTGGCAGCTCCGTGCGGGAAACAAAAGTACCATTAAGCGCGACGGCAAAAGGCGGTTTGGCACCTCTGGCTTCAATAAATTCCTGAATATTTTGCTCGCGGTTGATATTAATCGTTTCGCCATTAAATTCGACTTTCATAATAACTCCTTAGATAGTGCTTGTTTCACGATAAGCGGTGCCAGCAGATAGCCGTGTCTATATAAGCCATTGATACTGATCACATTACCTTGTTGTTCAATTTTGGGGTGATTATCTTTAAACGCAGGTCTAAGTCCTGCTAATAAAGACAATACTCGCGCTTCGGCAAACCCACGATG
Source organism: Pseudoalteromonas sp. GCY (assembly GCF_016695175.1). Lineage (NCBI taxonomy): Bacteria > Pseudomonadati > Pseudomonadota > Gammaproteobacteria > Alteromonadales > Pseudoalteromonadaceae > Pseudoalteromonas > Pseudoalteromonas sp. GCY. Next base: position 451,716 of record NZ_CP068023.1, on the reverse strand, counting down.
AACTGAATAAGCAGCAGAGAGTAATTCGAGTGTAGAACGTACCGTTATCTCACCATTATCTTGCGACTCAATTTCCGTCGCACCAATAACAAACTGATGGTCTGGTTTTGGCGCAATGTAAATGGGATATCTTGGGTGCATCAAGCGCACAGGTCGAGTCAAGGTCACTTCCGGGGCATAAATTCTCGCCACTTCGCCGCGCACGCCACGAAGCCCGTTACACGTGGCTTTCGCACCAAGACCGCGACAATCAATCACCCAGTCATACGCTTGACTAAGCTGCACCTTTTGCGCTTCATCACAATGAACACCGTAGTTAATCTCTACACCTTGCTTAGTCAATGCTGCCGAACTACTTTGATAAAACGCCTGATTATCAAGCTGGCCTTCGCAAGGTAAATACAAGCCTTGATGGAACACACCGCCAAGCTCTGGTTCCAATTGCGCGATCCGAGTACCATTCACCACTTCCGCGCTATGATCTTTTAACGGTTTTAAACGCTGCTGAAAACTCACTAAATCACCACGGTCTTGACCATGTGCCACAATAAGCGAGCCTTGCTGCTGGAAAAATACCGGGCTTTCCAGTTTCGCCAGTAATTGTGGCCAGAGTTTCATGGACTCCAGCCCCTGCCGCGCCAATGCTTCATCGCATACCACAGACTCAGCCAACGGCGCTAACATGGCCGCCGCCACACTACCTGCTGAGGTCTCAGTACCTTGCTTTGCCTGTTCAAATACGCTGACTTGATAACGCTCAGCGAGCATCAACGCGGCGATGCGCCCTGTTAAGCCAAAACCCAAGATAGCAACACGTGCTTGAGTAGACATAGCTACACTCCTAAAATTAGCCACCCGACGGGGATCAAGGTGGCTATGATGGGATAGGTTATATCGCTTTGTGGTAAAGCTCAGAGCCTGATTGCTTAAACTCTTCTGACTTTGCTTTCATCTCGGCTTCAACATCCACCATTTTAATGCTGATCTCTTCGCCCACATTATTAGGATCAATGCCTCGCGCTTCTAACGCTTTTGCATAGTCACGCACATCTTGGGTGATCTTCATCGAGCAGAATTTAGGACCACACATAGAACAGAAGTGAGCGACTTTGCCCGACTCTTGTGGCAAGGTCTCATCGTGATATTCACGAGCACGTTCTGGATCTAGACCGAGATTAAACTGATCGTGCCAGCGGAACTCAAAGCGTGCTTTAGACAGCGCATTGTCACGAACTTGAGCGCCCGGATGGCCCTTCGCCAGATCCGCTGCATGCGCCGCGATCTTGTAGGTGATCAAACCTTCTTTTACATCTTCTTTATTCGGTAAGCCTAAGTGTTCTTTTGGTGTCACATAGCACAGCATCGCACAGCCATACCAAGCAATTTGCGCCGCACCGATCCCAGAAGTGAAGTGATCATAACCCGGAGCAATATCGGTTGTGAGTGGGCCAAGCGTGTAAAACGGTGCTTCATCACAGTGTTTAAGCTGCTCTTCCATATTCTCTTTGATCATATGCATAGGCACATGTCCTGGGCCCTCAATAAAGACCTGAACATCGTGTTTCCACGCAAGCTTAGTTAACTCACCAAGGGTACGCAGTTCGCTAAATTGTGCTTCGTCATTGGCATCGGCAATAGAACCCGGACGCAAACCATCACCCAATGAAAAACAAACATCATACTGTTTTAAGATTTCACAGATGTCTTCAAAGTGCGTGTAGAGGAAGTTTTCTTTGTGATGCGCTAGACACCACTTCGCCATAATTGAACCACCGCGAGACACAATACCCGTCACGCGTTTTGCCGTCATCGGCACGTAACGCAGTAGTACCCCCGCATGGATGGTAAAGTAATCCACGCCTTGCTCTGCTTGTTCAATCAAGGTATCGCGGAAGATCTCCCACGTTAGATCTTCGGCAACGCCATTCACTTTTTCTAGTGCCTGATAGATTGGTACCGTACCGATTGGCACTGGAGAGTTACGTACCACCCACTCGCGGGTTTCATGAATGTAACGCCCTGTCGACAGATCCATTACGGTATCTGCACCCCAACGGGTCGACCATACCATTTTTTCTACTTCTTCTTCGATAGAGGAGGTCACTGATGAATTACCGATATTGGCGTTAACTTTGACTAAGAAGTTACGTCCGATGATCATCGGCTCGGTTTCAGGGTGATTAATATTGTTTGGTAGTACAGCACGGCCACGGGCGATTTCATCACGCACAAATTCAGGCGTAATAAACTCAGGAATACTCGCACCAAACGATTGGCCTTTGTGTTGCTGCGCAAGCAATTCTTCACGCAACTTAGCGCGCCCCATATTTTCACGGATCGCCACATATTCCATTTCAGGCGTTACTATGCCTTGACGGGCGTAGTGCATTTGCGTGACATTTTTACCCGCCTTGGCACGACGGATTTTAGGTAAATGTTCAAAGCGAATATGATCAAGCCCTTCATCCGCCATACGCTGCTGAGAAAACTGTGATGTCACCGACTCTAGCATTTCGGTATCATCGCGCTCGACTATCCACTGCTCTCTAAATTTAGGAAGACCAGCACGAACGTCAACCGGCACTTCAGGATCTGTGTATGGACCTGAAGTATCATAAACACGAATGGGATCGTTTGATTCAAATACCGGATTTTCTTCGGTGCCACCTACAAACGAATCACTTAGCGTGATTTCACGCATACCAACGCGTACGCCTGCTTGTTCGCCCTCCACATAAACTTTATGTGAGTTTGGAAAAGGTTGGCCTTTAAGGTTATGGATAAATTCTGCCGCGGCTGCTCTCGCTTCACGACGACTTAGCTTGCTACTATTGTTTGACATGACGTCCCTCTTATTTTCATACAAAGGTGTCTTGTCAGATCTCCAAAAGGAGAGAGACGAGGATAGTCCTCGGGTAAGGTGGATAGCAATAAACCACTATTGCTACAGACAAACGCAGCGCGTTTGCTGTCTTGTTCCCTACGCAGGCATTAACCTGATCAGGTCCACGGATCCCGCAAAATGCGATCTCAGCCCGACTATCTGCAACAAATTTGCTGCAAAAACTCAAGGCACTCCGACAAGTAACGAATTAGCGCCAGTCTACTTGCTAACACGAAAGCTCGCAAGCACTGACACTAGAATTCTTATTTTCAGCTTATTGTTTAATAAAACTAAACTGAGGTTTTCCTTTCAAGGTCAACTTATTAGCATTTACTTCAAGCAAGACACCAATTTGTAATTGGTTAATAAGCTGCGATTCAACCTGAGCAATTTCTTCACCACAGTACTTACGCGTCATGCCTAAGTTTTTAACTTTTAACTGCCCTTCGACAATTTCGCCTTCGCCAAAAAAGCGATTACAACCCGCAAAACCATTGACTTGCAGTGCATCGATAAAACGAATATCAATAGGCTTTTCACCAAGTCCAGCGTCTGATTGTAATTGCGTAATATTTTGGCCATTAATACTCTGTAACTGCCAAGCGGAATACTTAAGCGCTTCCGTGTCTACCTTCCCTGTCGATATACATCCACTAAGCGCCATTATTGCGCCGATTATGCTGATGAATTTCATGGTAAACCATCTATTTTATGCCCTGAGTTTATTATAACGTTTCAAGACACAAAAATAGCAGTAAAATTCTGTAAAAATCACTCAATTGAGTATTTTACCGTCGCCATGTTTACATATCGTAGTATTTAGGGCCTGACTTGAAAGATAAACAGGCCCTAATCAAATAAGTGTGTAATAGCGTCTGGTAAAAACGGTCTACCGCGCTCATTCACCGAAGTTCCAGTGACTACCGCATCAAGCATGAGTTTATTGTCATGCGCTCTTATCACTTTTTGCTTAAATGCGAACTTTACTCTGCTTTCACGCTCAAGTGCGACTTCAACATAAAACTCATCACCTGGGCGTAACGAGTCTTTGTAATTCATTTCGCTACGAATAACGACTAAGTTCACTTTTTGTTCTGCAAGCGCTGCAAAATCAACGTTATTCGCCAATAAAAACTCATGCCTTGCATGCTCTAAATAATTAAAATACACGCTGTTATTAACTATTCCCTGTAAGTCACACTCATAGTCTCGGACTTTAAAATCAACTTTAAAACTCATATCTGGCCTATTTGTTTAACATTTGCGGGCTAACATATAACACAATTTCACTGTCAACTGGTCTGGCTTTTGTTAAACTGTGCCCAATTAAAAATGGGACAAAGATTAAGCATGAAGTTAAAACTCTCTACGATCACCTTGGCACTGCTGCCATTTTTCTCTCATCAGGTACTTGCCGACGATAACCTAGAAACCATTGTCGTCACTGGCGATTTTCAGAATGAAACTATCCAGACATTAAGTGCAAGCGCTTCGGTGGTTGACGAACTCACTATCGCTAAACGTGGTGCGCAATATTTAGATGAGATACTAGGTGCCACCGCTAACGTTAACTTTACGGCAGGTGCGTCTCGTGGTCGCTTTATGCAAATCCGTGGTATCGGCTTACGTTCACAGTTTGTTGATCCTATTTATCCCAGCGTTGGCTTATTAATTGACGGTATTAATTATTCAGGATTAGGCGCAAGTGCGCTGCTTTTTGATACTGAGTCAGTGGTGGTGTATCGCGGCCCTCAAGGCACTAAATTCGGTTCAGATGCTTTAGCTGGAATCGTTGAAGTAAATACCCAAGCTGCCACCACAGCGCCATCATTAAAAGTGAAGTTAGGCGCAGGTAATTATGGTAGCTACGAAGCAGGCCTTGCTGCAGGCACAGGATTAAGCGACGACACCGCAGTGCGCGTCAGCCTTTATCAGCGAGAGTCTGACGGTTACGTAGATAACCTCTACCTAAACAAACCCACTCAGCAACAAGACGAACAAGTAGCAAGAGTGAAACTTAACTCTCAAGTGAGCGATAATCTCGCACTAGAGTTTGCTTATCACCATATTGATACTGAAAACGGGTACGACGGTTTCACCCTGGATAATTCACGTAACAGTGTTGCTGATACCCCAGGCCAAGACAACCTCAGCTCCGATGCGTTTTCACTACGCGGAATTTATACTCGCTCAGACTTATTCAATGTGGAATTTAAAGTATCTGGGCTAGATGCTGATACTTTATATAGCTACGACGAAGATTGGGTATGTAATGACGCAGCTCAGCCAGCGCTATGCGCAGCAGGATTACACCCTGAAGGATATAGCTCAACCGATGCCTACGAGCGTAACCATGAAAATGGCGACATAGAGTTTTTAATCAAAGATAAACAAAATGACTGGGTGGTAGGTGTTTTCGCAAAGCGTAACGATGTTGATTTGACCCGTCACTACACTTGGCTTGAGAACCCATTTACGTCAGCATACACCGTAGAAAGTAAGGCGATTTTTGGTCAATACGTGCATCACCTTTCAGACAAAACTCGCCTAATCGGTGGTCTTCGCGCGGAGCAATATGACGCTGACTATTTAGATAGTAACGGCTTTAGTATCGAAACCGATGATGTAATGTGGGGCGGAAAAGTCGCACTTGAATATCAAGTTGTACCGCGCACGATGATCTACACCAGCCTTACTCGCGGTTACAAAGTCGGCGGTGTAAACGGCGAAGCACTGGCAAAAGCCAAAGATGAAGGTTTAAATATTCCGGCCGAACACCATTACTTTGACCCTGAGTATGTTTGGAACGCTGAGTTTGGTGTAAAAGGTGAGTCTGAAGACAAGCGTCACCTTGTACGGGTTACCGCGTTTTATATGCAACGCGATGATATCCAGTTAAAGCAATGGCAAGTTTCTAACCAGCAATTTGCAGGCTACATCGACAACGCTAGTAAAGGCAGTAACTACGGCCTAGAAGTTGAAGGCAACCTACAGTACACGGACCGCCTTGGTTTTAGCTATAGCGCAGGCTATTTAGAGACCGAGATTGAAGACTTTGTGGCTGCCAGTGGCCTCAACCTTGATGGTCGCGACCAAGCACAAGCGCCCAATTATCAATACTCGTTTGCCGTCAATTACGAGTTAATGGATAACCTAGTGGTTGAATTAGGTGTGGAAGGCAAAGACAACTATTACCTCTCGGACAGTCACAACGAGCAAGCGCGCAATCATAACCTGATCAACGCCAGCCTTAGTTACTATGGCGACAACTGGTCATTAACGGCTTGGGGTAGAAACCTAGCAGACGAAGACATTGTAGTACGTGGCTTTAGGTTTGGTAATAATCCACTAGACGGCTGGCAAGACAATACCTATGTACAGTACGGCGAGCCGCGCGTTTATGGTCTAAGTTTTAGTTACGAACTGTAGTACGACCCGTTTATCGCCTACACATAAGGCGATAAACACGCACAAAAAGAAAAAAGGGGGAACGTAAAATTAGAGTAAAACGTTCCCCCTCACCGCAAAAACTCAAAAAGCAATTACCCTTTTAGTTACTCCATGCTTGGGGCACTGGAATACACCAACTCAACCAGATTATTCATCGTTTTTGACTTCTGCATGTAAGCCTTTTCCATATGGGCAAGCTCTTGCAGTTCAAACAAGGTTGTTTCCACCAGTGCTAACCATTTGGTTGTGGTGTCTGGCACCTCGTCACCCTGCCTTGCCGCTTTCTTGAGGGCATCGTAATAAATCGTTAAGTCATGATATTGGCGTAGATAATCCATATTGCTCTCCAACATGTCACTTTATTTCACACTAAAGTAACAAAAGCTTCGTGCAAAAATCTGCGCGAAGAAAATTTTTTTGAATTTATTTGTAAATTAATTAAAAACGCCAGCACCATCATAGCAACACCTCTGTTGAATACCGAGTTACTGACCTCAGGCTTCGCCTAAAAAATCGAGCGAAGATTAATTAAATGCAACAAAATGTTCATTTTTAGACTGAATACACTTGAAAAAGAAATTTTCTGCGATAGACTCGCGTTTACGGTTTAGATACAAAAATGCAACTTGGTTAAGCGAACAATAGAGACAAACAAATAGCATACACCCGGCTACATGGGGATTGATGCTGTTTGTGACGCGAGTGCGACAGGCAAAAAGGATTGAGTTGGTGGGGAAATTTGATAAGCGCTTTACAGGAGACGACCTGCGCCGCATGCGCAAAGTCGCCGGCAAAACCACGCAAGAAATGGCTAACTTGGTCGGCGTGGAGCGTGGCACTTACGAAAACTATGAAAAAGGCGTAAGCAAATTTCCCTACGAATATTTTGAAATATGGTGCGACGCCTGCGGCATCAACCTCAACCCACTTAGAGAACAAATCCTTGCCTTAAGAGACAAAATTGACGACGCCAAATTATGGCGTAAGTCGCCAACACCGCGAAATAGCAAATCAAGCAATGAGGATAACGGCTAATGAAAGACGCGCACTTTCATTGCCCCTCACCACAATGGCAAACAATAAAGTTACGAATAAGGTCTATTTGCAACACGATGTTTTCAACTTTATTGTTAAGGAGTAAAGTGGAGTGGAAACTAAACACCGCAAAACTTAACTTAGAAAGGACGTCATTATGCGCTTTTTTATAAAAAATATAGCTAACCGACTCGTAACTTTAACAGCACTTTCCCAAAAACAAGCTAACACGGTATATGGTGGATCGCTTGGGCCAAAAGTAAAAGACCCAAGAGCCGAAAGTGACTCAGCAGCGCCAAGTAAACAATCATCACTTAGTGCTGATTCAGTTAATCAGGTGATTGGTGGCACTACAGGAGGACAAGCTGATGACCCTAAAGTACAAAACGATTCCATAACACCAAATAAAAAATCATCACTTAGTGCTGACTCAGTTAATCAGGTGATTGGTGGTACTACAGGAGGACAAGCTGATGACCCTAGAGTACAAAACGATTCCATAACACCAAATAAAAAATCATCACTTAGTGCTGACTCAGTTAATCAGGTGATTGGTGGAAGTGGTGGCAATAAAGTCGCAGAGCCAAAGGTAAAATGCGAACCAATAGCACAGTCATCAGATTACAAGTTTCAACTGGAGAAAAACTCAACTACCCGAGTGGTAGGTGGAAGCAGTGGCACCAAAGGTGATGATCCAAGACTTACTACAGCATCTTCAGAACCATACACTTCTCGCCCAAAGCTAATCCAACATAGCGATAGTAGAAAAGTTTTTGGTGGTTCCGGTGGAGCTAAAGCTGATGATCCTAGGGTGCTATTTGCAGATGCAAAAGCTAGTACCTTCAACTTTACAGTCTTAGGTATTGATGAAATTAGAAAAACCATCGGCGGAACCGGTGGCGCAAAAATAGATGACCCGAAGTTGGAACCATCCGAAAAACCATAGGCCAAATTTACAATCACTATTAGCATCTAAAACTAAGCTTATTAACTGCTACAACACACCGAAAGCTGAAGTTATAGGGCTTACTGTAAGGAAATAAAATGCGAACATCTTGGATCTTTTTACTTATTTGTGCAGCAATTGCAGCTTCACTTTCAGTAATTTATATCCATTTCAATCATTATGCAGATACTGTAATGCTTGCCTGCATTATTATATTTTGCTTTATGGCTAAAAACCATGAAAATATAAAGCACATTGCGGCACTACTGTTAATAATGACAGCTATAGAATATGGTTTAGTGAGTTACGTTGTTTCGTTAAATAGTATGGGACTACCACCTTTTCAAGGCAACCTTTTGATGTTTGGATCCCATTTCCTTGTTGATCTAACAATCCTAATGATAATGAAATATCGCGTTCGATTATCTCTTCGTTATGTTAGACGCACAGCACCTGATAATTGGCGTTCCATATATATGACTCATGCAGACCCTATCCTATATGGCATTTACTTTGCGTTTATTCTAGTTGACCTCGCGGCCTTCGGTGAAAATATTATTCGTAATTTAGAACATTTCGGCGTAGATGAAAACTTTGCCAAACAATTCTGGAGCTGGGGCTTAATATACTATAACTACGAAATCCTAAAGTCGATTTTACTATCCTGTGTGATCACCACCCTACTGGCCACTACCTTTGTCGAACGACAGCGCCCTGATACGCCTGATGAGGAGTTAGAAAGTGAATCAAAATAGGCATAGCTTTTAAAAAATAAAGCCCGCTCCCGCGGGTTTTATTTTTTGTTTTACACAGATATAGAGCTAAAACTGCACCCCTTCTTCAAAATCGGACACTTTGACTAAGTTAACGCCTGTCGCTTTTTCCTCAAAAAAGATATCTGCAATTTTTTGATGGACAAAGACATACTTCAGACCACCAGCTTGTTTAAATATCAAACGTTCTTCTTCTGGGATTTTATCCAAGACTTCACTATCTAAGTGGTATTTATAAACGTCAATTCTCGACATAAAGTATGGATCTGCTAATTCTTCTTTCGTCGCTTTCTCTGTTTTAGACTTTTCTCTATCCCAACAATCCAGTTCTTACCAAAAGTTCATGCACCAATAATCTTCGTGATAGTTACCACCATCGTCAATGTACACAGCAGGATATAGCTGCATCCCAACAAAATTAAAGAGCTTTAACCGTTCTCTAATTTTTGAGCTAACGATAGGGATCGTAGCGTCTAGTAAAACACTGGGGATAGGACGTATAACTCCATTCGCATTATCTTTATCTCTATACGCATTTTCGAAAAATAGCGGTTCTTTCCCCCAAACTAACTGTTCAAACTCATAATCTCTATCCGCCGACTTTTGCAAAGCAGTAAGGTGCAATGTTACTTCGCTATAATTTTTAAAATGATGTAATATTGGTCGTTAAAATCTCTTGTCATTGCACTTCCAACCTTTATGTAAAGTAGTCTCCTAACTAGTTGGCAAACTAAAACTGCATCCCTTCTTCAAAGTCGGATACTTTGACTAAGTTAACGCCTGTCGCCTTCTCTTCAAAAAAGATATCTGCAATTTTTTGATGGACAAAGACATAACCCATATCATCGGGCTCCATTTTAAAAATCAGCCGCTCTTCTTCTGGAATTTTATCTAATACATCACTATCAAGGCTGTACTTGTAGGTCGTTAAGTCATCTGCGTCCGGGTTCACTTTGAGCTTCTTTAATGTTGTCTTTGAAAATTTTGATCTCTTCCTATCTAGGCAATCCAACCTTTCCCAGAAGTTCATGCACCAATATTGCTCGTGATAGTGACCATCATCATCGATATAAACAGCGGGATAAAATTGCATTCCTTTAAAATCAAAAAACTTAAGCTTCTCCCATATATTTCTACTTATGATTGGGATCGTCGTATCGAGCATAACGCTAGGTATTGCTCTTTTGACACCTGATTTTAAGTCTTCGTCTTTGTATCCATTTTCGAAAAATAGAGGCTCTTGACCCCAAACTAAGCGTTCAAACTCAAAATTTCTATCCGCTGACTTTTGCAATGGTGTTAAGTACAGTGTGCTTTCAGTAATTCGGGGGAGAAAAATAAAATATATTTCATTATAGTTCACTAAAGTTCCTTGTAATATATAGTGCAAACATTACATCGTGAGTATTTAATTATAGAGCTTTAAAACTGCATCCCCTCTTCAAAGTCAGATACTTTGACTAAGTTAACGCCAGTCGCCTTTTCTTCAAAAAAGATGTCCGCAATTTTTTGATGAACAAAAACGTAACCCATATCATCGGGCTCCATTTTAAAAATCAGCCGCTCTTCTTCTGGAATTTTATCTAATACATCACTATCAAGGCTGTACTTGTAGGTCGTTAAGTCATCTGCGTCCGGGTCTAATTTCAGCTTTTCAAGTGTCAATTTAGAGAACTTAGAGCGATTTCTGTCTAGACAATCTAGCTCTTCCCAAAAATTCATACACCAAAAGTTTTCATGATAATTTCCTTCATCATCTATATAAACTGCCGGATATAACTGCATTCCCTCAAACGCAAAAAACTTCAACTTTTCTCTTATCTTTGAGTTAACGACTGGAATAGTAGCGCTGAGAAAGACATCAGGAACTTGACGACTCCTATTTGCCTTGAGATCTTTATCTCTATGTGCATTTTCAAAAAATAAAGGCTCTTGTCCCCAAGTAAGCTGTTCAAACCGAAAGCGACGTTTTGCAGTTTGCTTCAGAGGCTTAGGATACAAAGTATCGCCATCAAACTTTTTTAGAATAATGTAATATTGATCGTCGTAGCTCATAAAAAACCTCGTATAAGGTGTTACATTTCTTCTCTTCATCAAACGAGGAAATGATTAATACCAACTTGATAAAATATTACTTTTCAGAAAGTCGCGAACAAGCGCCTCACATTAAGCCTGAGACTTATAGCTAAGAAGTGGTGCTTTCCTGATTATCACCAAAGCGAGAGATGAGATCATCAAATGCCATTTTTAGTCCTTTAATAGCGTTATGAAATGAGAGGTTAGTACTTAGTCTGAGCCTCGGATAATTGGTGCCTTCTTCCAGCTGGTTTTAGCCTGCACTATTGCCTACCGAATAAGCCCACCGATTAGACGCTTTAGCCGCTATTTAAAGCGAATAATTATTGTCCATATTTAAATTAAATGTAAGCTGAATATCTTACAAATTTCAGACATTAAAAAAGGCGCTTGCGCGCCTTTTTTAATTCCTCAATTTACCGCTGATTATTCAGTTTCTGGTAAATTGCGACCGTAGAACACTTCCTGAATTTCACGATTCAGCTTAAGACGAATTTCTTCCTCTTCGTCTGCGTCTAAATCATCAGTACTAATTCCAAATAGATATGCATTTAGGTCTGTCTCCTTAAGCATCATCTTAGTGTGGAATAGGTTCTCTTGATACACGTTTACGTCTACCATGTGGTATGCGTCTTTAGTATCTTCCGTCATGTAATTCTGGATCGAGTGAATTGCGTGGTCGATATAGTGTTTAACACCATTAACGTCACGAGTAAATCCACGAACACGATAGTCAATCGTCACCACATCTGACTCTAAAGAGTGAATTAAGAAGTTAAGCGCTTTAAGTGGCGAAATAATGCCACACGTTGAAACTTCGATATCTGCTCTAAAAGTACAAATGCCATCATCAGGGTGTGCTTCAGGATAAGTATGAACACAGATGTGACTCTTATCTAAGTGTGCTACCACTGACTCAGGAAGTGGACCTGGTGCTTCATTACTATCAAAAGTCTGTTGATCAACAGGCTCTTCTGATACTAATATCGTCACACTCGCCCCTTGTGGTTCATAATCTTGACGTGCGATATTCAGTACGTTTGCACCGATGATATCCGTTACGTCTTTTAGAATATCCGTCAAACGATCAGCACTATACTGCTCATCGATGTATTCTAGATATTCTTTACGTTGCTGCTCGGTCTTGGCGTAGCAAATATCGTAAATGCTAAAGCTTAAACTCTTAGTTAAGTTGTTAAAGCCATGGAGTTTAATTTTATCAAAGGGCTTGTTCACGATAGACCCACCTTAATACAAAAAATCTGCGCTGCAGAAACAAAAGTTCGCGGATTTTATACGAAAATAGCGCTATGAAAAAGCGTTATTTTTCGTCAATTTCAACCACTTCATGGCTATGCGTAATTTCTACTGCTTTTTCAAGCATTAATGCCACTGAACAATACTTTTCAGCAGATAAACTTACGGCTCTTTCTAGGTGTTTTTCAGAGACATTACGCCCTTTCACCACGAAGTGTAAATTGATCTTGGTAAAAACCCGAGGTGCACTTTCTGCGCGCTCTGCGGTTAATTTTACTTCCACGTCGGTAACATCCTGACGCGCCTTTTGTAGAATGCTGACTACATCGACTGACGAACAACATCCCGCTGACATTAACACCATCTCCATTGGACTTGGCGCAGCACTATCAGAACTGGCATCAAATACCACATTATGTCCCGACGCAGAGCGACCGATAAAGGTATCTCCTTCAACCCATTTTACGCTAGCTAACATAGTTATCCTCTATAAAGCATAACACCGCCAAATGGCGGTGTATCTTAAACCTAGAATTGCCTCTAAGTATGTTTTCTACACTGTCGATAGTGATTGTGCCAAGCTATACAGCAGAATCAAACAGGTTTTTGACCAAACCTGCGAATTCTTCGATAAATTCTTTTTGTTCTACGGTGACACGTCTATCAACAACACTTGATAGCACTTCTTGTAAGTCATACACAATGCCATCTACCTCTCGCACAATCATGCTGCGCTGCTCTGTAGATAACTCAGTATGCTGCTCGCATATACGGATAACGTTTTCAGCGATCACATCTTCGATTAATTCCATGACTGTTGGAGCCCCTGGTTCAACCGTCCCAGACTTCTCAAACAAGGCTAAGTTTTGCGTCAAATACATGACTAAATCATCGTACCCTTGTTTATCTAAAACCATACTTTGCTCACCCGAACCTATCAAAGACATCTCCTATTGATTTAAGCAGAAAGTTTTTTCGATTGCTACTTTTGTAGTCAACTAGACACAAAAAAGCAGCCGAAGCTGCTTTTCTTATCAATTTTTATTGAGTAAACCTCAATATTGGCATTTTAATCCAAAGATAAACCTGGGCTCAAGCTAGAAGGTAAAGTTACCTTTTCTAGTTCCACAGAAGCCACTGGGTATGCACAGTAATCTGCCGCGTAGTATGCACTTGCACGATGGTTACCTGATGCACCGATACCACCAAACGGAGCGGCACTTGAAGCGCCAGTGATTGGGCGGTTCCAGTTTACGATACCTGCGCGAATACGACGTAAGAAACGGTCGTAGTCAGCTTCGTTGTCGCCAAGCAGACCTGCAGATAAGCCAAAGCTTGTCTCGTTCGCTTTTTCGATAGCCGCGTCAAAGTCTGTGTAGCGGAATATTTTTAACAGCGGACCGAAGTGCTCTTCATCAGGGAAGTCTGCAATGTTAGTACATTCGATGATCCCTGGTGTCACAAAGCCTGTACCTTCTGTGTGCGTCAGCTCGATAAGCGACTCACCACCGAGCTCAACAAGCTGTTGCTGTGCTTTTACCATGCCAGCGGCGGCAGCATTTGAGATCATTGAGCCCATGAATGGTTGATCTGCATCGTCAAAGTTACCCACTTTAATCGCTTTAGTTGCTTTGATCAGTTGCTCAAGGATTGTGTCACCTTGTTCACCTGCAGGAAGGAATAGTTTACGAGCACAAGTACAACGCTGACCGCTTGAGATAAACGCAGATTGAATAATGTCGTGTACTGCCGCTTTTGTATCCGCTACGTCTTTTACGATGAGTGGGTTATTACCACCCATTTCAAGCGCTAGGATCTTACCCGGTTGACCTGCATATTGCTCATGTAGCAAGTGACCCGTACGAGAAGAGCCAGTAAAGAATAAGCCGTCAATACCTGCGTGTGACGCAAGTGCTTTACCTGTTTCAACTTCACCCTGAACTAGGTTAATTACACCAGCAGGAAGACCCGCTTGTTGCCAGTATTTAAGCGTTAGCTCAGCAACATATGGCGTTAGTTCAGATGGCTTAAAGATAACCGTGTTACCGGCAAGTAGCGCAGGTACGATGTGGCCATTAGGTAAGTGACCTGGGAAGTTATATGGGCCAAATACAGCAACTACACCGTGCGCCTTGTGACGGATCACGGCACGGCCAACTGGCATTGGATTTTCAACAACACCTGTGCGCTCTTGATAGGCTTTCTCAGAAATCGCGATTTTACCTACCATAGCACCCGCTTCTGTACGAGTTTCCCAAAGTGGCTTACCCGTTTCTTTAGCAATTGCAATAGCAAGCTCTTCGCTATTTTCTTTTAGTACTTCAGCGAAACGCTTAACAATTTCTAGGCGCGCTTCAAAGCTCATGTCACTCCATGAATAGAAAGCTTCACGAGCAGCTGTTACTGCGCCATCAACTTGCTCAGCAGTAGCTGCGTTTGCGCTCCAAATAACGTCGTTGTTTGCTGGGTTTACAGAGCTAAAGCTTGCGCCTTGTCCTGCAATCCACTCACCATTTATTAGTTGTGCTGCATGTGTTGTCATAATCTGTTCCCAATCTTAAATCTTTACTAGGCTTACTTGATCGCCTTCTTCAACTTTTAGCGCCGCGGCAACATGTGGAGCAAGCGTTACTTCATTGCTATCACTCAGGGCTAACTCGATCACCGCCGCGCGATAATCAACAAGTTTACCATTTGCGACCATAACAGGGAATCCACCGTTGCTTTCGCCTATTTTTACAGTACGAGTTTCACTATTGCGAACCGTGCGGATATTCCCCACTTTTGCTTCTACCGTTGGACCCGCGTCGAAGATATCAACATAACCATTAAATGTGAAACCTTCGCTTTTTAGTAGCTCAATAGCAGGACGCGTATTGTCGTGAACTTCACCAATCACCGCTTGTGCTTCTTTACTAAGCAGGTTTACGTAGATTGGGTACTTAGGCATTAATTCAGCAATAAAGACCTTTTGGCCGATCCCCGTTAAATAATCCGCTGTCGGGAAATCCATCGAGAAGAAGTGCTCTTCAAGCCATTGCCAGAACGGACTTTCCCCTTGTTCGTTAGAAACACCGCGCATTTCCGCGATAACGGTTTCAGCAAAACGATCACGATGTTGATTGATAAACATAAAGCGAGAGCGCGACAGCAATTTGCCGTTTGCGCCTTTGCGATAGCCATCTTTTAAAAACAGGGTGCATAATTCCGTCGCGCCAGTATAGTCATTACATAGCGTTAAAATATCCACTGCTTTATAAACATCGAGTGTGCGTGAAGAGTGGATCACTTTGCTTAGGTGATAATGATAAAACGCATCATCTAAACCAACCGCAGCTTCGATACCGCTGGTACCAACCACCTCGCCTGTTTCAGTATCTTCTAATACAAATAAATAGCCTTCATCAAAAGGCTTGTCTGCTTGCTTGCCAAAGGAAGCAACTGAGCGTGCAATCTTCTTCTGTAATAGCTCTTCGTTTACAGGCAAAGAGGTAAAACCGTGACCTGATTCGTGAGCAATGTTTAAAAGCGCTGGATAATCGCTTTCTTGGATTGGGCGAAGGATCATCATGAGCCCGCTTACTCCTCAAAAATGTGGATAACAACAAGGCCACCAAAAGGTGACCTTGCAACCAGTATTAAGCGTTGTTAGCAACTACCGCAGCAACGGCTTTTTCAAAACGTGCCATCCCTTCGCGAATGTCAGCTTCTGGAATAACAAGAGATGGAGTGAAGCGTACTACGTTTGCACCTGCAACAAGTGACATCACGCCTTGCTTGATCCCTTCAACCAAGAATTCTTTTGCTTTGCCTTCGTACTTTTCAGTGACTACACCACCAAGTAATAGACCTTTACCACGTACTTCTTTGAATACATTGTACTTTTCGTTGATGTCGTTTAGTAGATCACGGAACAGCTGCTCTTTTGCTTTTACGCCATCAAGTACTGCTGTTGTGTTTACTGTGTCAAATGCCGCTTCTGCAACCGCACAGGCCAGCGGGTTACCGCCGTATGTAGAACCGTGAGTGCCTACTTTTAGGTGCGCAGCAATCTCAGTCGTTGTGATCATCGCGCCGATAGGGAAACCACCGCCAAGTGCTTTAGCCGTTGTTAAAATATCAGGGGTTACGTTTAAACCTTGGTATGCATACAGATCACCAGTACGGCCAACACCTGTTTGCACTTCATCAAAAATAAGTAGCGCGTTGTGCTTGTCACACAGCTCGCGAACACCTTTTACAAACTCAGCCGTTGGTGAAATGATGCCACCTTCGCCTTGTAGCGGCTCCATCATCACAGCACAAGTGTTGTCTGAGATAAGCGCTTCAAATGCCGCTAAATCGTTATAGTCTGTGTGAACAATGTCGCCCGGCTTTGGACCAAAGCCATCAGAGTATGCAGCTTGACCACCTACGGTCACAGTGAAGAAAGTACGGCCGTGAAAACCTTTGTTGAAAGAGATGATTTGCGACTTTTCAGCACCAAACTTATCTAGTGCCCAACGGCGTGCTAACTTAAGCGCCGCTTCGTTCGCTTCTGCACCTGAGTTTGCAAAGTAGACTTTCTCTGCAAACGTGGCATCGGTTAGCTTTTTCGCTAAACGTAGTGCAGGCTCATTGGTCATCACGTTAGACAGATGCCAAATTTTCTCGCCTTGCTCTTTAAGCGCGCCCACCAAAGCTGGGTGACAATGACCTAGACAGTTAACTGCGATACCACCAGCAAAGTCGATGTACTCACGACCTTCCTGATCCCATACTCGAGAACCTTCACCTTTCACTGGAATTACCGCTGAAGGTGCGTAGTTAGGTACCATTACGTCGTCAAACAATTCACGATTGATAGTCATTTTATTTCCTCATATTTGGTGAGTGAAAGTGCAAACAAGGAGTCATTTCCTTTTGGAGGTCGGCGCGTTGCCGCCACTTGATAGGATATTTATTCACACCAATTCGGTGCTATGTATTTTGACCCGCCCCTTGATGGCACAAAATTCATACGCTCATTATTCCAGAAAAAGCGCCATTTGTCTCACTTATACCACGTTCTCAGCCCTTAGTATTCAAGGGTTTAACATATATTCTCAACTCAAGTGAATAACTATCTAGGGCAGATATTTAGGGCAAAGCAAGCGCCGTGCAGCCTTGCACAGATCATTTAAGATTAGGTTTTGAATGAATAGTCGCAAAAAAAATTTCAATTTTTTTTACAAAATCGTCAACTGCAGGTTATGGAACGCACATTTTGCTAATTGCTGACGCATTTCCTCGGTAAGTTCTAAATGATTGAGCAAAGTCTCAGCTTCGTCGTCTTCAATCAACTGACTATCTTTTAAAACAAGTAGTTGTGCGTAACCATAGGCTTTTTGCATCACTTGCGTCAGTGGTAATGGGTCGGCAATGTTTTTATGCGCATTTGGTAGATAAGTTTGCGCATACTCTTCCATGACGGCATTAAAGGGCAAATAACGTAGCTCCATTTTTTCAATTAGCTTACGTGAAATCTCTGCCGAATGTTCTATCAATAAGTTACGTAAAAATAACGGATCAGGAGATAACTCCATTAATGCGGTGTGTAGGTCTTTTTGCTTTTTGTCTCGTGCTATTTGCACCTTGGCTTGCCACACCTTTTCGAAGGTGCGTAAATAAAGACGGATCAAGGCCACTTTCCCAAGTTCTAGTAACATGCCCAAGGTAAATGCATGCTGTTCTTTTACCCCAAAAAATGGTGCCAGCTCTTTTGCCGCAATAGCCGTACTCATACTCAGCTCGCGTAATTTACGTTTCATCAGAGTAAACGGCTCTGTTGCATGCGGCATCCAATGTCTCACTGCCATTGTCGGGATCACCATTTGCAAGTTCTCAAGGCCTAAGTACCTCAATGCTAATGCCGGCGTGTCGACCTTAATGGACGTACCTTTACTGTTTTTTTTGCGATACTGTGGCAAGTTGACTAGCGAAACCAGCTCACGACCCAACCAACTTAAATCATTGACCAAAGGCTCTAAACGCCCAACCGAAGCTGAGCGCACCGCAAGAATGTCTAAGATAGCAGGAACAGAGTCTTGAACACCAATGACTTCATGATAGATATTATCAAGGTCATGCAGTTGCTTTGTAATAGCTTCTTCGATAACCGAATGTAGATGCTTACTCGCTTTGGCAATATATTTGTGATGACTTGTGCTGCTTTCTTGGCGTTTTGCAGCCGCAGCAATTTCCACCTCTAGCATAGTGCGCTGTGCGATATTCTCACCGTAGCTAATATCAAATGTATGAATATAGCCTATTTGCTTCTGCGCAAAGTTGAGGCTGATAAGAAGGTCATGGGCACGTTCGGACAGCGCTTGTGCCATTCTAATTTGCTTATTTTCTTGCGTCATGCATGCTACTTATCTAAAAGAAAAACACTGAGTTAAGCACTCACAGAATCGTCTTACTGATTAACATTATACCAGTAAAAGCAATATTATGATTTGATATTGCGCACAATAGAATCAAAAAGTTATGTATCAAAAACTAGACCCTAGTCTAACCAACAAAAGCGCGGCAAATATGGATATATAACACCTAGGCGAAACTCTGTTGGTTTTGTTTAAACTTTAGAAGCGTTTTATAAAGTTATCAAGTAATGCTAAGCCGTGTTCCGTGAGGATAGCTTCTGGGTGAAATTGCACTCCTTCTAGTGCTCTATCGGCAGCTAAGAGTCCCATAATTTCATCACGTTCACCCTCTTGCGTCTGTGTCCAAGCCGTTACGGCTAGAGATTTTGGTAAGCTACTTTGCTCAACAACCAAAGAGTGGTAGCGGCATACTTCGTATGGTGATGGCAGATCTTGAAATACACCCATATTGTTATGGTGCACTTGAGACGTTTTACCATGCATCACTTGTTTTGCTCGAATGATTTTACCACCTAAAGCTTGTGCAATAGTTTGATGACCAAGGCAAATGCCAAGAATAGGGATTTGCCCCTGTAAGCGTTTTACGACTTCAAGCGAAATCCCTGCTTCATCAGGACTACAAGGGCCAGGAGATAGCACAACATATTTGGGATTAAGCGGCTTGATTTGTGAGGCGCTGATTTCATTATTTCGCTTTACCAGCACGTCCACGTCTAAGCGCTGAAAATACTGCACTAGGTTGTAGGTAAAGGAATCATAGTTATCAATCATCAACAGCATGTAGGTACCACTAAAAGAACCAAGCAGCCTATTCGCCACTAAGGTAAAGATCTTCGTTATGAATCTATTTTATCACGAACTCAACAGGAGGGTTTTCTTATATCTAGTATCTGCTTTAAACCAAGAGGCGATAGGCCCTTGTAATACAAAAAGACACCATAAATGGTGTCTTTCTTTGTTTTTTATTAACCGCGAGGAATAAAACCGACGGCGTCATACACAGCTTTAAGCGTTTTCTCAGCACGAATACTTGCTTTTTCCGCACCTTTTTTCATGATTTCGTCCAGCAAAGTTTGATCTTCACGGATTTCTTTAAAGCGCGCTTGAATAGGCTCAAGCATATTCACTACCGCATCGGCAGTGTCTTTCTTCAAGTGACCGTACATTTTGTCTTCGTACTCTGGCACTAACTCTTCAATTGAGCGTTTAGTTGCAACACTGAGTAGAGTCAGTAAGTTGGATACACCAGGCTTTTCAACACGATCAAAGTAAATACGTGCTTGCTCATCTGAATCCGTTACCGCTTTTTTAAGCTTTTTCTCTATCTTCTTCGGTTCATCCAACAGCATCACAAAACCATTTGGGTTTTCGTCTGATTTTGACATCTTCTTGCTCGGGTCTTGCAAGCTCATAACACGAGCACCAAACTCTGGAATATAAGGTTCTGGGATCTTAAAGACATCGCCGTACAGGTTGTTAAAGCGCGTTGCAATATCACGGGTCAACTCAAGGTGTTGCTTTTGGTCTTCACCAACAGGTACTTGATCCGCTTGATACAATAAAATATCCGCCGCTTGCAATACTGGATACGCGAATAAACCAACGTTTACGTTATTTGCGTGCTTTGCTGACTTATCTTTAAACTGCGTCATGCGGTTTAACTCACCCATTTGTGCATAACAGTTTAGCACCCAACCTAGCTGTGCATGCTCAGGAACCTGTGATTGCACAAATAGTGATGATTTATCTGGATCGATGCCGCAAGCAGTATACAGTGCTACGCCGTCTAATACGCGATCGCGTAATTGCTGTGGCTCTTGGCGAACCGTAATGGCATGCAAGTCAACCAACATAAAGTAACAATCATGATCGTTTTGTAGTTTAAGCCACTGGTTAATGGCACCTACGTAATTGCCTATTGTCATACCACCGGTTGGCTGAATACCACTTAATACTACAGGTTTACTCATGTCGTTCCTTTATTTCTTCATTGAATTAACGTTGATTGATAATGGGAATAATATCTAAGAATCCATCACAAAGGTACTGTGGATTGAACTCTTTCAAATCGAATCCCTGATTATACCCATAATTTAGCGCGATCACAGGTATCTTAGCGCCCTGAGCGGCCAAAATATCGCTTTTAGAATCCCCAACCATAATTAGCTTATCCGCTGGTATACCAAGACGCTCGGCTGCCAGCAATAGCGGAGCTGGTGATGGTTTCTTGTCAGTATCATCACCACAGACGATACAATCAAAATGCGAAGTGAGATTTAATTTATCCAGTAGTTTTAGCGTAAATGCACGATTTTTATTGGTCACGACGGCTTTTGGCACTGTGGCAAATGCAGATAGCCCTGTCTCAACATGCGGATACAAACCTGCATACTGACCAACTAATTCATCATAATGCACTTTAAAACGCTCAATGGCGGTGTGCGCTAAACCTTCGGATAGCGCTTCGCTAACTTCATGACTACCGCTTAGGCCTCTTTTTACTAACATATCGATACCGTTACCCACCCATTCACGCACTAGAGCATGACTAACAATTGGATGAGCAAGCTCAGACAGTGTTAAATTAAGCGCCATATACATATCCTCGACGCTATCAACTAACGTGCCATCGAGGTCAAATAAAATACCCTCAAAACGCATTATTTTACCTTTGCTAATTCGTGACGCATGGCGTCTATTACCGCTTTGTAATCGGGTTGATTAAAGATAGCGGAACCCGCAACAAACATGTCTGCACCGGCAGCTGCGACTTCTGCAATGTTTTCCACCTTAATCCCCCCATCCACTTCAAGGCGAATATCACGGCCTGATACGTCAATGCGTGTTCTCGCTTCTTTTAATTTCTCAAGTGTATGTGGGATAAAACTTTGGCCACCAAAACCCGGATTTACTGACATCAAGAGGATTTGATCAATTTTATCCATCACATGATCGAGATAATGCAGCGGTGTGCCCGGATTAAATACCAAACCGGCTTTACAACCTGACTCTTTAATTAAAGCAAGGCTTCTGTCTATGTGCTCGCTGGCTTCTGGGTGAAATGTAATAATGCTCGCCCCGGCTTTAGCAAACTCTGGGATTAGACTATCTACTGGCTTTATCATCAAGTGTACGTCGATAGGAGCGGTAATTCCGTAATTTCTTAATGCGTCACAAATCATTGGGCCAAAGGTTAAATTTGGCACATAGTGATTATCCATTACATCGAAATGAACCACGTCTGCACCTGCTGTCAGTACTTTTTCAACATCTTCGCCTAACCTCGCAAAATCTGCGGATAGAATGGATGGTGCAATTAAAAAATCAGACATACTTTTCCCCTAAACGTAAGACCGTGATACTGTACAGTAAATTGCCCAAAATGTCTGCGATTTAAGGCGCTTTATGATTGTGCAATAAACGAACATTGTGTATCATTACGTGATATCTAACTTCTGGGGATAGGGTTATGGTTTCTAGATATAAAGCACGGATTGCTCTGCTTGGGACGGTATTAGCCGTGTCGGCAGGGGTATTTTCTTTCGACAATGATGAAAGTCTTGCCGCAAATTACTCCGCATGCACTTGTAGCACTGGCAATTTAAGCAGTCGAATAAATGCGGTGGAATGTCAGCAAGAAGCGCACACCAGTTGGGCTGCGTGGTTGACTGGCGGTAGTTCGAGTGGCCAATTCCATTATTTGGATTTGCTTGAGCTATTACTTGGTTCTAAAGATAATCAAAGCAGTAGTAAAGTTTCATCTCCTTACTAATACCAGTTGAGCCAATCAACTGGTAAGAGGTAAACACTATGGCTTCTTCCAATAGTAAATTCGCATTAGTTCAAAGTGTCTGTGCAGCGATGTTTGGTGTGCAGAGTGGTCAAAAACAAGCATATGACTTTAACAAAAAGCATTTTTGGCCGTTTGCTTTTGCGGGCATCGTTTTTGTCGCCGCCTTTGTCATTGGCTTAATTTGGTTTGTAAATGGTGTGGTTTTGGCTTAGTCCTTTATGTCGCAGCAAATTACGGACGGTGATATAACGCCATTAGCTCGTCAACTTTATTCCGACCATTGCCTTTAGGGCTAATTGTACGTTTCACTTTGATCACATCTAGCTTCGCTTGATTATAAATCTTTCGTGTCCACACCGTATCGTGATTGGAGATTAACACTGGCGTTTGCTTTTCAAAAGCCGCGGTTTCCGCAAGATTCGCCAATTGTGCTTGGTCGTCTAAGTTAAAGCCACCTTTTGCATAGCTAGTAAATGACGCAGTTTTGCTCAAAGGTACATACGGTGGATCGCAATACACTACCGCGTTATTTGGCATGGTTTCAAATACTTGGCTGTAACTTTGACAGGTAAAAGTAGCCTGTTGAGCCTTTTCAGCAAACACATATAACTCGCGCTCAGGAAAATAAGGCTTTTTGTACTTACCAAAAGGGACATTAAAGATCCCCTTGAGGTTATAACGACATAAACCATTGTAGCCATGGCGGTTCATGTATAAAAATAGAATCGCACGCTCATACACATCAATGCTTTCGTTAAACTGCTGTCGATAGGCGTAGTAAGCATCTGGATGGTTATTCAGCTCGACGAATAGCCTTTTAGCGTCACTGATAAATTCATCCGGAATACGCTTCAACTCTTTATACAAGTTGATAAGATCAGCGTTAATGTCATTTAAGACATAGTGCTTAAACTGAGTATTCAGGAACACAGATCCCGCTCCAACAAAAGGTTCTACTAGCGTGTCGGCTTCATTGCTTGCTGCTTGTAAGCGCTTAGAAATATCTTCTACTAAGCTGTATTTTCCGCCTGCCCATTTTAAGAAGGCTCTAGTCTTTTGTTGCATGCTCGTTCTATGTCGTGAGTGGTTGCGCGATTTTACACTAAATGTGGCTAATTACCGAGAGACTGAGTAATTTCTTGTTTAATTTTACTCATTCTCTTAAAAAATGGCTGACCTTTTCGTAGGGCTTCTGGCAATACCGCCTTTGCTTGCTTCGCTGAGGCCAAACTCTCATAAGCATCAGTAGTAACTACAAACCAAGTTCGGCCGTTTCTTGAGACAGTAAACTGCTGTGTCACTACCTCGTTATGCTCCGCCATAAACCCAGCTGCAATCTCACTTTCTGTCACTGCAAGTAACTGTATCACCCATTCATCATCTGAACGACTGAGATACCAAGGGTTTCCCGTCAATGGTTCAGGCTCTGCGTATTGAGGTTCTTTTACTGGCGATAAAGTGACCGGAGTACTACCAACATTAGTTTCTTCAGCTGCATTCGCTTGCTCTGATTGTGCGTTATTGTTGTTTGTAGTATCTTCTTTTGCTTCAGTTAATGCAGATAAAATACTACCAACAGACGCTGTTTCGATTTGCGTTGGCGCTTCGGCTGGCAACTCTGGTTGCACGTCGCTTTTAATTTCAACTTTTTCAACTGTAGCATTTGGCGCTTCAAATACAGCTTGCGCATCAATAGCAGTAGCGACGGTTTCTTCATTATCTTGAGTTGGCGTCCAGTATCGTTTTAATTCTTGCTTATACACTAAAGCAACCATTAACGCGGTCAGTATCAAACAAAGCGCAATGACATACCATTGCCATTGTGATTTGCTACCCACTTTTGAACTTTGTTCACGTAAATTCAGACTCTGTTGCTGCGGCTGCCAAGAAAGTAAAACACTCGGATTACCTCGAGCTTCAGCAACAAATGTATTAAAAATAGGATCTTCATCAGGCGGTAAGTCTTTGTAAAACATGCTCATCAAACGCTTACTTTCGAGCATGGATAAAGGCTCGATATGAATATCCAAACTTTCAGGGATCAGTTGAGGCTGCTGCGCCGTAGCGAGTATGTAAATTGTTTCGCGAGAAGATTTTGCGAGCTTTTGTAGTTGTTCCGCAAGCTCTTGGGTTAAATGCCTGACGTTGTCTAAAACCCATAAGCATGGTCCACAAGCTTGTTCATCGTGGAGCAACATGAAGTTTTCACTTAGAGATAACTTCTGATCAATGAGAGGACTGCGAAAGCTATGTTCAAGCAGCTGCCGCACTACATCAAACTCTTGAGTATTTGCAGTCAGCTTTACAAACGCTTTGTTAAAGTCTGGATATTTATCGGTGAGAAACGATTCCGCAAGGTAGCTTTTACCAAGACCCGAAGAACCGACTAAGGTTATCAGGTTTTGGCCATAGTCGAATTGCATAGCAATTCTATCTACCAATGCAGCTCTGCTTGGTAAAATTTGCGACTGCATTTAACGACCTATTAGAGTTACCACGGTTTCATCGCTAACATCATCCACTAGCGCACATTGACCTAGTTGCGTTGGCAGAATAAAGCGAATTTTGCCTTGTTTGTTCTTTTTGTCTTTGCGCATATGTTGTAAAAACTGCGCTGCGGTCATCTCGCTTGGCGCTTCTGTCGGTAATTGATAAAGCGCAATAACGCGACGGATCTTTTCAACATCAGCAGTACTAAGCGCGCCGCGCTGGCAAGCCAGATTTGCAGCTATCATCATACCAGCAGCAACAGCCTCACCGTGCAACCAATTACCATAGCCCATTTGCGCTTCAATCGCATGGCCAAAGGTGTGCCCCAGATTAAGTAATGCACGCAACCCCGCTTCGGTTTCGTCTTTGGCGACGATTTCAGCTTTTATTGCACAACACTTATAAATAACTTGTTGAAGGCTTTCAGAATCTAGTACGCTGAGCTGAGGGTGCTGATCCGTTAATGTATCAAGAAAAGATGCATCATAGATCAACGCATATTTAATGACTTCAGCCATACCCGCAGCAAACTCTCTTGCAGGTAATGAACTTAAGGTCTTGGTGTCGATAAAAACCGCTTTTGGCTGATAGAAAGCACCAATCATGTTTTTACCTAACGGATGATTTACCGCTGTTTTACCACCAACTGACGAATCTACTTGTGACAACAAAGTCGTAGGGATCTGAATAAACGGAACACCACGCTGGTAGCATGCCGCAACAAAACCAGTCAAATCGCCAACCACACCGCCACCGAGGGCAATTAAACACGTATCTCGACCACAATTATGCTCAAGCAAAAAGGCAGAGATCTTTTCAAACCATTCTAGCGATTTGTATTGTTCACCATCAGGGATAACAAAATGTAGCGGTTTTTGAGCGTCAAATATCGCTAACAAACCGTCTAAATATAGAGGCGCTATGGTGGTGTTGGTGATGATAACAGGACGACTTTGCCCAACATACTGCTTAAGTCGTCCTTCATCTGATAAGAGATGTTCACCGATGAAGATGGGATAGCTTCGCTCGTTTAAATCAACCTTTAATTCAAGCATGGCTTCCCTCCTACGGTATTGTTATTAGAAATCTAATTTTTCAATAATTTGGTTTGCAACTACTTTAGCGCTTTGCTCATCCGTGCGAACAACGTGATCCGCCACTTCTCTATATAGTGGTTCACGCTCATCAGCTAAGCGCTCTAGCACGTCACGTGAGTCTTCACTGGTTTGTAGTAATGGACGACGCTTATCACGCTGAGTACGAGCTACCTGTTTTTCGATCGGCGTTTCTAGGTAAACAACAATACCGCGCGCAGACAACTTGTTGCGCACTTCTTTGCTGATCACAGAGCCACCACCTGTCGCTAACACAATGCCTTGCATTTCTGTTAGGTCAGAGATGACACTTTCTTCACGCTTGCGGAACCCCTCTTCGCCTTCAATATCGAACACCCAAGAAATATCGGCACCTGTGCGGCGTTCAATTTCCTGATCCGAATCGAAAAATTCAAGGTGTAATTGATCTGCAATGTGACGACCAATCGTGCTTTTACCAGCCCCCATCGGGCCTACTAGAAATATATTACGTTTCTCAGCCATATCTTTTTAGTACAAACGAACTCTAAAATTTGAAATAAAACCCCGCCTAACGACCTGGCCCCAAAATTAAGGAGGGGATTATCTCAGTAATCCGTGAACAATTTCAAGTCAAACCACGCAAAAAGCGCAATACTTTTACTGTCAACGGGCCTATAAACTGTCTTGAATGATCTTAGGCGTCACAAATATCAGCAATTCTCGCTTTTCATTAATATCACGAGAGTTCTTAAACAATAGACCTAAATATGGGATATCGCCTAAAATTGGGATCTTACTTACTGCTGTTTTCACTTCTTGCTGATATATACCACCCAGTACGATAGTTTGACCATTTTCAACCAGTACCTGTGTTTGAATCTCTTGCGTGTTAATTGCTGTCGCAGGGCCATTTGGCGTTTGCACGGTATCACCTTTAGTGTCTTGTGTAATCACCAAGTCGAGAATTATTTTATTATCAGGCGTGATTTGCGGTGTCACCTCCAAGCTTAATACCGCTTTTTTGAAGCTTACTGTTGTAGCGCCACTTGATGATGCCTCTACGTAAGGAATCTCTGTACCTTGCTCAATACGCGCCTTTTTCTGGTTAGCCGTAGTGATACTTGGCGTCGCGATTATCTCACCTTTATTCTCTTGCTCCAAGGCAGACAACTCGAGATCAATCAAAGTACCATCGGCTAATTTCGCAATGTGCATACCAATGCTACCAGCAGGAACTCCTTTCACACCTAAATTAACGTTTAAGCGGTTTTCCAAAGACGGGATGTTGCCGTTGGACAAAGCATCAGCACCTTCCAGCGTACCAGATATAGCATCGCTACCTTGTTGGTCGCTAAAGCCCCAACGAACGCCTAAGTCTTCTTGTACCGTGTCATCCACAGTAACCATACGCGACTCAATACGCACCTGCTTCACCGGCACGTCCAAGGTTTCAACCATACGGCGCACACTTTCAATACTGCGCGAGGTATCTTTAATTAATAAAGTATTGGTACGTTTATCAACCGACACACTTCCACGATGGCTAATAATAGAGTTGATATCTGTTTTAAGTAAGTCAGCAAACTCTTCCGCTTTCGCGTAATTAAGTTGAATATACTCGCTATATAATGGCTCTAGCTCTTCCACTTGCTGACGCGCTTGTAATTCTTTGGCTTCTCTCGCTGCGAGTTCTTCTGATGGTGCAACCATCAAAATAGAACCATCCATACGCTTATCTAGCCCTTTCACACGTAACACGACATCAAGAGCCTGATCCCAAGGTACACCGTCTAGACGCAGGGTAATATTGCCAGATACCGTATCACTTGTTACTAGGTTAAAGTCGTTTGTATCTGCGATAATCTGTAGTACGGAACGAATTGGAATATCCTGGAAATTCAACGTGATTGGCTGTCCTTTGTACTCTTTTTTATCGCCAAAGGTTTTATTACCTTCATCCTTTTCGATAGTTAGGGTAAAGATATTATCAAGCTGCTGATAGGTAAACTTGAATGCCGCATTAGGCTCAATCACAATGCGGCTTTTATTGTCTTCTTTAAAGGTTTCTATACGAGATACCACAGTGCCAAAATCTAACACATCGAGTTCGTATAGCAGGTCTTCTGCAATATCGATATGGTGGAAGTCCGCAATGATTTTGCCACCGCGCTCTTGTACATCGATGGCCGCTTGGTTGTGCTCAAGAAACGCGAGAACCTTAGCCTCACCTTTCTCACCGCGACGAAAATCGATAGCTTGAATTTGGTTGATAAATGCGGTGACTTTTTGACTTTGATCTTGCTCTGAGACAATCGGTTTGTTAGACACTTCCACTATCACAAGATTATTCTTAACCTCGGTTTTATATAGTTTTAGCTCATCCATGTTGATGGAAACGGCAAAACCGCCATCTCTGAGTTCACTGGTAATGCCTTGAATGCCAGCCTTGTTAATGCTCAATGCTTTTAAGCTTTCTTCGAACTCAGCCTGCTGGAAAAATAATTCAATACTAGCACTTTCACCAACAACTCGAACTTTTGGCTCTGTATTAAGCTTTTCGTCAAACACCAGTTGTAGCTGGGTTTCCCCCGTTGGCACTGGGTTATAGCGAATGTCATACAACATAGGAATGGCATGCGCAATTGACGAAAGGCCAACTAAGGCAACACCGAGCACAGAACGCCATAGTGTTCGAGTGCTTTTAATGGTTGATTTTATAACGTTATTGTTAGTATTCACTCGCGCCACCTTGTTCCGCTTCTAACATTTCCACTTTTGTTAGCCTTTCTTTCCAACATCCCGTTCCATCTGGGATCAATTCTAATAATTCTAAATGATCGGCTTGTACATTCAGCACTTTGCCATGATACAAGCCCATATATTCGCCACGTTTAACACGATATAACCCCTGCGTTGCCGCTTCTATTAGCGCCCAACGACCGTCAGATTTAGCGATAATGCCTTTCATACGCAGGTTATCCAATGGAAATTTCTCTAATGGATAGCGATCTCTGTCTGGATCTGGGTGTAAGCAGTTTTTAATTTGAACTAGTTTATTTTCAATCACTTCTGGCTGCGGCGCAACAAAAGGACTACGTAACTCCGAAGCGCTATACTTAAACGGTTCATAATTTTGCATTTCAGGTATAGGCTCGATTTTCGGCGTTGAGCTTGCCTTTACCTGATCAATAAATTCTTTTTGTTCTGCCGTACTATCATTACAACCTGAAATGAACATTAATGTGGTCACGCAGAGCATCAGCCGGATCATTTCTGACCTCCTTGCTCATAGCGATAAGTTTTTGCCACAACACTAAATATCAGTTCGCCATTCCCCGCATTTTCAATTCTAAAATCATGCAAGCTCACGATACGAGGCAACTCAGAAACTTTACTCACAAACTGACCAAATTCATGATATTTACCAATCACTTCTAACTTAATCGGCAATTCGGTATAGAACTCTTTACGTACCTCAGGCATCCAGCCAATTTTTAGGAAGGTTAATCCGCTTGACGTACCAACGTAAGTCAAATCATCAAGTAGTCCAGGCGTTTCGTTAGAACTTGGCAGTCGTCTCAACAGCTCTGTGAATTGCGCTTCCATATCAATCATTTGCTGTTTATATAGCTCTAGATTGTTTGCTCTTGCGTATTTAATTCGGTAGCTCGTTCTCAGCTCCTGCTCTTTTTTAACCGCTTGGTCATAACGGTCTATTGAGCTTGAAACCATCAGGTTATAACCCAATATCATCATCAGTATAACGACAAGAACAGAACATAAAACTTTTACAGGGAATGGCCAATGGCCAATATTATCGAGCTCCAGCTCATTCCAATCGATTTCTTTCAAACTGTTTAAGTCAAAATTCATGCACTGTGCCTCCGCCCTATTTCGCTTTATCGGCTAAGTGGATGTCTTCATAAGACTTAACATAAAAATGCATCGTAAAATCACTCAATAATTTTGAACTTTGCTCACCTGCTACTATACCTTGGATGACAGGTCGCTCTAATAAATAAGACGATTCAACTTGTCGTAGCATCTGTGACAAACGGTTGTTTGATTCACTACGACCAATGACTTTGATCATATTGTCCTGTCGTTCAAGACTGGTGAGATAAATCCCAGCCGGAACTACTCGCGCTATTTCATCGATAATTTGTGTGCCAAGACTACGGTTGAGTTGCAACTCTTCAATAAGCCGAATACGGCGCTGTAAATTTTCTTTTTGCTTATTCAGATCGTTAATCGCGACTATCCGTGAATCTAATTGAGAGATCTCACTTTCGAGATAGCGGTTTTTAATTTCTTGCCCGGTTTTTAAGCCGTCATAAAAACTACCAAGCATGTACATTATCAATAGACAAGCCGCGATGATCACCGCAATGATAGTCAGAAAGATTTGTTGCGACGCTTGCCTTTGCTGCTCGCGCCAAGGAAGCAAATTTATATGTGGCATGATGAGAAGCTCCTTAATGCCAAGCCTGTCGCTAAGGCGAACTGCGCTTTATGCTTTTGCAGCACATGTCTATCTACTTTTGGTGCAATCTCCATGTCAGTAAACGGATCAGCCACTATTGTGTGGATCCCAAGCTCATCAATCAGCAGTTTATCTAAGCCATCCACCAACGCGGTTCCACCTGTCAACACGATGTAGTCAATATGATCTTTACCACTGGTCGTCATAAACATTTGCACCGCTCGGCGAATTTGCTGCAACATAGAAGTTTGGAAAGGAGCTAAGACTTCAAAGGTATAGTTAGGAGGTAAGTCCCCCGTTGTTTTCGCCAGTTCTGCCTCATCGTAGGTTTTGTTGTAATAAGCAACAATGCTGTTGGTATATTGCTCACCACCAAACACTTGGTCACGGGTGTAAATCGTTTTCCCAGATTGAATAACGCTTATCAGCGTAAGCACAGCGCCAATATCTATCATTGCTACGATTTTATCAAAGGCATCAGTTGGCAGTTCAGGATAAATGACATCCATGGCCCTGCTCAGTGCATAGTTTTCTACATCGACAACTTTCGCTTTGAAACCCGCTTCTTCCAATGCGCCTACCCGTGCTTGCACGCTTTCAGTACGCGCCGCAGAAAGTAGCACATTCATTTTTGACGGATCGGCTTCGTTTACTCCAATTTTTTCAAAATCTAGACTAACTTCATCTAACGGGTAAGGGATCAGGCTATCTGCTTCAATAGCTATCTGGGACTCGAGTTCAGCATCAGTTAATGACACATCCATAAAGATCACTTTTGTAATCACGGTCTGACCGGATACGGCAACTGCTGCATATTGCGTAAGCTTTGGAATGCGCCGCTTCATTTTAGTTATCGCGTTGCCGATCGCTTCAATGTCTTGAATGGCCCTTTCATTTACTGCTCCTTTCGGAATAGGTTCAATCGCAACGGCTTCTACTCGGTAGCTGGAACTTGTCTTCGACAGCAACACCGCTTTGACACAATGGGAGCCGATATCGATCCCTATCATCAGAGGTGCTTGTTTTTTTAGTAGTTGGCTCAGCATGTGAAGCGCCCGTTTCCTTTTAAGACTGTGTACCATAAAAATTTAGCACA
Organism: Pseudoalteromonas sp. GCY; assembly: GCF_016695175.1. NCBI lineage: Bacteria > Pseudomonadati > Pseudomonadota > Gammaproteobacteria > Alteromonadales > Pseudoalteromonadaceae > Pseudoalteromonas > Pseudoalteromonas sp. GCY. The sequence goes on along the minus strand of NZ_CP068023.1, from coordinate 419,953 downwards.
CAAAAATATTAATCGTTTTTTAATCAAGATATACTAGCAGTGTCTACCTGTAATTGGGAGTCTAACTAGGGATAATTCCGTGAAATTATTGAAAAGATTTTTACAATTCGTTTTTGTTTGTACCCTTTTAGGCGTGTTGACACTTATCAGTCTTTATTATTATGTCAAATCTGACATACCAAGTGTAGAGGTTTTGAAAGATGTTCAACTACAAACCCCCATGCAAGTCTTTACACGAGACGGAAAACTCATCAACCAGTTTGGTGAAAAGCGCAGAATACCTGTACGCTTGCAGGATGTTCCACTCCCCATGCGAAAGGCATTCTTAGCGACAGAAGATAACCGTTTTTACGATCATTTCGGCGTAGATCCGATAGGTATCGTCCGCTCCGCTTTAGTGCTAATCACCACAGGACAAAAAAAGCAGGGAGCCAGTACGCTCACCATGCAACTTGCCAGAAACTTCTTCTTAACAAGAGAGAAAGCCTATATTCGTAAAGTGAAAGAAATCTTTATTGCGTTGCATATTGAGCAACTCTTAACAAAAGATGAAATTTTTGAGCTTTACTTAAACAAAATTGAACTGGGTAATCGCGCCTTTGGTATCGGTGCAGCAGCACAAGTCTACTACGGTCGCTCACTATCAGAATTAACTTTAGCAGAAATGGCAATGATTGCAGGCCTGCCAAAAGCGCCTTCTGCGTTAAATCCAATTCGTAACCCAGAGCGCGCACAATTGCGCCGGAATGTTGTGCTCGGACGAATGCTTGCAGAAAAGTATATTACTCGAGCAGAATATGATGAGGCGACACAAGCTCCCATCACGGCTAAATTCCATGGTGCCGAAATCGAGCTGTATGCACCTTATATTTCTGAAATGGTTCGCGCCTATATGGTCGAACGCTACGGTACTGATAAAGCTTATAACTCAGGCATGAAAGTTTACACCAGTGTGGAGTCTGACATGCAACAGGCTGCTCAGCATGCATTAGTTGATAATTTACATGCCTACGATATGCGTCACGGCTTTAGAGGCGCAGAAGAAACCTATTGGCATGCTGAGACGGAATCGCCGCTAAGCCACGAAGGCATTATTACTCGCCTTAAAAAGGTCAATGAAATTGGACCTTTAAAAGCCGCTGTCGTGCTAAACATTGCAGAGAAAACCGCCGACCTGCTCTTAAAAACCGGTGAACAAATTACATTGGAATGGTCAGGCTTAAGTTGGGCCAGACAATACATCAGTGAGACGCGTCAAAGCTTACCACCAAAAACTACCGCAGATATCCTCGCGCCGGGCATGCAAGTGTTCGTCCGCAAACAAGACGACGGTTGGATGTTAAGTCAGTTGCCGCAGGCATCCAGTGCACTTGTCTCTCTTGACCCGCAGGATGGGCGTGTAAAGGCGATTGTGGGCGGCTACAGCTTTGAGCTTAGCCAATACAATCGTGCTACCCAAGCTAAGCGCCAGGTGGGTTCGAACATCAAACCTTTTATTTATTCATCCGCATTAGAAAATGGCTATACCCTAGCCACCATCCTTAATGATGCCCCGATTAATCATTGGGACAGAAGCGTTGGCGTAGCTTGGCGTCCGAAGAATAGCCCTGAGGTGTATAACGGCCCAATCCGTATTCGCCGAGCGCTTGCACAATCGAAAAACGTGGTATCTGTTCGTTTGATCAAAGGCGTTGGCATAAATAAGGCTGCTGATCATTTGCTTAAATTTGGTTTCCAAGACGCAGATATTAATCGCAGCGAGTCATTAGCGCTCGGTAGTGCCGCATTAACTCCTATTGAAATGGCGCGCGGCATGGCCACTTTTGCCAACGGTGGTCACCTCATTGAGCCGTATTTTATCGATAAAATTACCGACTCATTCGGTACCGAGCTGGGTTCGGCAGAGCCGTTATTAGTCTGCGACGAGCAGCAGCTGGAAGAACAACCTGAGCGCTGTGCACCGCAAGTGATTTCGGAGCAAAACGCATTTCTGATTGCCGATGCGCTTCATAGTGCTATCTGGGGTGGCGGTAGCTGGAAACACGACACGGGCTGGAGCGGCACTGGCTGGCGTGGTCAGTGGTTGAAACGCCGTGATCTTGCTGGAAAAACGGGTACCACCAATGACTCAGTAGATACTTGGTTTACGGGCTTTAACCGTAATGTCCTCACCACAGTTTGGGTTGGCTTTGACGATGCGAGTAAATCCTTGGGTCGTGCGGCCTACAACGCTAACCTTGGTGATAACCAACTTGTTGGTGCAGAAGCCGGTGCAATTTCAGCTCAACCTGCTTGGATAGACTTTATGCGTGAGGCACTTAAAGATGAGCCTTTGGCCCCGATAGAGCCGCCTCCTGGGCTTATTTCAACTCGGATTGACTTAAAAACAGGGCTTTTGTCTCGTAAGAACGATTACACATCTCGGTTTGAGTATTTCGAGCAAGGTACAGCCCCAACCAAATACGTATTAGATACGGATAGCAGCACACCGTTTGACAATACCGCGCCGCTACCGACTCACGAGGAGTTATTCTAAAATAGAAATGCCGATACAGATGTATCGGCATTTTTGTCTTATATCTATTTTCTTAATAGAGTTATTTTAGATTTTGCGTCAACCAGAATAAATCGGAATGTATTCCCGCGGCTGTCACTTCTTTACCTGCCCCCGGACCTTGGATCACCAGTGGGTTTTGTTCATACCATTTAGTGTGGATCACAAAAATATTATCACCCGGTGTTAAATTCGCGATTGCAGAGCCGTTTGGTACCTGTGCAATGCCTACTTTTGCAGACACCTTGCCATTGCTTGCAATTTCAAGCGCACCAGTATAGCGAAGCGCAGCGTCATTCGCTGTGGCCTTTGCATAGTGTGTTGCATAAAAGTCATCGAGTTGCTGGCGATTTTCTAAAAACGTTTGCCATGAACCCACACTCAAGGACTCAGGCATTAACGCCTCTAATTCAATATCTTCAAGCTCAAGTTCAATGCCTAACTCTCGTGCTAAGATCAAAAGCTTACGCTGCATATCACGGCCAGATAAATCTTCGCGTGGATCAGGCTCGGTAAAACCAAGTTCTTGCGCCCCGAGCACTAGCTCAGAAAATGCTTCAGAACCATCATAGCGACTACAAAGCCAAGATAAAGTGCCAGAAAAGACGCCTTCAATTCTTACCACTTCATCACCACTATTTTGCAGATCAGCCAACGCAAAGTTAATGGGTAGACCCGCGCCAACACTGGTGTTGTAACGCCATAACAGGTTACGCTCTTGTAACTGCTGGCGCAGCTTTGAGTACCAACCTTGTTGTGCCGTGCCGGCATATTTATTGGCGCTGATCAAATGACAGTCATGTTCAACAAACTGCGGATACAATTCACTGAAACGCTCGCTCGCAGTAATATCAACCACCACTTTATGCTCGTAATCGAGCTCTTTAATACGAGTGAATAGCTCTGCTTCATTGTATTCGATGGCCTCATTTTGCCATTGCTGTTGCCACGATGCTAAGTTCAACCCGCTTGGACAGAACAACATTTGCTTAGAACGCAGTAAGCCAACCAACTTAAGATCAAAGTGCTCACTCAGCTTAGCGACTTGGTTTTTGCATTGTTCGATAAACACTTCACCCACATTGCCAACACCAGCCACAATCACAGCAAGCTCTCTGCCTTTATTCACCAAACGTTCGTGCAATATAGCAAGTAGATCGCTATCAATTGCTTGATCGGTTAACACTAAGCTGTAATGACGCTCTTGCAGCACAAAACGGGTGACAATCGCATGCTCATCCAATAATTCTAGTGCTTGCTGATGTAACCCAGCAACATCCTGACTTGGGGCAACAATAGCAAAGCCTTGTACTTGCGACTCAATAATATTGGCTCGTGAATCAAGCGCTTTGATCACAACATGGCTAAACTCAGATGGCACCAGTAAGTGTGCCTCTCCACCTTTAACAAAATGATGAATGCTATGCTGGATAAGCTGGCTTAGCTGTTTTACTTCACCACTTTTTAGCTGTTCAACGCGTAACAGGTCAAGTTGTCCAAAAGTGGTAATAAAGCGCTTCTCTTTGCTATAGCCAGCCTTTACTATCTCAGTGCCAAGTGCATCGGCATCAAAGCTGCTACGAACTTGTAGTTTTATATCGGTATCTTTAAGTGGAGACAGCGTTTTTGCATGCAGTACCGGATTACCTAATCGTGCGAGTAATTCAGCTTGGCCACGACATACCTTAGTGTATTTTATGGCATTGGCGACTTTACGTGGATCAGTGCTGAATACACCAGTTGTATCCGTCCAAATTGATACTTGAGCTGCATCAAGATAACTTGCCAACAAAGTTGCGCTATAGTCACTGCCATTTCGGCCTAAAGTCACCGTTTCACCTTGTGCATTTGCGGCAATAAAACCGGTAACGATATAGATAGCGTGGTCATCAATTGCGCGATAGCACGCTTCTTTGTTATGGGCGTGTAGTAACACTCCCTCTTGTTGTACAAATAACGTACGAGCGTCGATAGCTTTGGCTTCAATACCCTGAGAATTTAGGTAGTTTGCTAATATACGAGCCGACCATAGCTCTCCATGTGCAAGTAAGCTGGCGTAGTGAAGCTGCTGTTCTTCTCGCCCTAAAGCGATTGCCTGCAGCTCATTGACAAGCTGTTTGAGTAACACACCGTGTTGTTCACCTACAAACAAGGCATCAATTAATTCACGCTGATGGTTTTCAACTTGTAATAAAACATCGTTGAATGCGCGAACATCTTGCTGCTCAAAGCTTTGCCATAACTTCACTAGTGTATTCGTTGTTTTTCCTGCAGCAGAAACCACAACACTGTCACCCAGCCGACATTGCTCTAACACTATCTTGGCAACTGCCTGATAACGCTCTGGCGAGCTTAAACTCGAACCACCAAACTTATGTACTACTTTTGCCATTTACTCACCACAACGCTACTGTATGTGCAGGCGTTAATTTGAATGACTTTGCATCATCACTCGCCTGACTTTCATCAATACATGCAAATCCTGATTCCAGATCTGCAATGAGATCCTGTGCATCTTCAATGCCCACAGAAATACGAATCAACGTGTCGCCCACTCCCGCTTCTAAACGTGCTTGCGGATCCATACCTGCGTGTGTCATTGTCGCTGGATGGCAAATAAGACTCTCAACCCCACCTAAAGATTCTGCCAATGAAAAGTGCGTTAGAGACGTTAAAAACTTCGCAGATGTTTGCAGATCGCCTTTGATATCGAAGCTCACCATACCACCAAAACCGAGTTGTTGTTTTTTCGCAAGTTCGTGTTGAGGATGCGACTCAAGGCCAGGGTAATAAACTTGGCTAACATACGCCGACTTTTCTAAATACTCCGCAATCAGCTGGGCATTTTCTTGATGTTGGCGTAAACGCACGTTTAAGGTGCGCAGCCCACGTAGGGTAA